>NZ_CP156660.1:304262-608525 GCF_039851975.1 Desulfoscipio sp. XC116 | reverse complement strand
CTAAACTTTTATGATGGTTTATCCTATCTAACTCTGTTAATTGAACAGGTATATATAATGGATTACAATCAACCTTTACATTACTAAACAAAGGATTACAGAACCCCAATAATAATTGTATATGGTAAGGGTCTAATACAATAGAGTTACTGGTCGACTGGCTTATGGCATCGGTTAATTGTCCGAAATCCCGTGCTAATTTTTGTATGGGGCAGTTAAACTCCGCCATCATGTAATTTTGATTACTACTTGTTTGGTTAATATCCGTTCGAGAAAGCAGCTCGCGCAATGGGTCCGGCAGTTCCAAACCGTATCCGGTTTTAACGATAAAAGCTCTATCAACGTCATTATGGTGGTTCTTAATAATGTTTTCCATTCTACATAGTAATTCGTTAATTTCCTTGTTTTGTTCTACCAACCAGAACCGGTCTTTTTTATCTGAAATAAGCTTAAGGTATACAGCAGTGATAATAGCATTCTCTTCCCTGTATCCGCCTAAAATATAGTAAAGCTGATAGTTGTCAAAATCTTTTATGGACATATCCCCGACTGTAACAACCCTTCCGTCCCCAAGCACCATTTCCAAACCGCATAAACAAGCGTCGGAGCATTTGAAATCCGGTTCACCTTGGGTAAAACATGCAACCACATTTTCACCAATGGTTTTTTTCCGGTGCAGACAGGCGGTCCCCGTAAAGGTAAAACCATTATCTTTAACAAATTCAATAATGGTACCCGTTTTCACTGCGGGCTGGACCGATAGGGTATGAGCGTCCCGGTTAAATATTACCTTGTCCATCCTTTCCAATGATAGTACGATACTTCTCCCGTAAACCGGCGGGCATGTGGGACCAATCGTATAATTGTCGGCTTGGACATGATAATTTTCTTTTGTGGCAACACGGATTACATCAACTATCTCCCGCGTTGAAGAAGGTTTAACCTGAAAGCTTTCCCCCGCCGTGACAACATTCTTTACACCCAGACAAGAAACCAGCTGTGCCATAACTAAATCTTTATTATCACCCATTAACCTCAAGCTCCCCCCCAACATATTTTGAATCTGTAACATTTACAGCTTCAATAAGTTTATTTACAATAGTTGGAGCATCACCGACAATGCCAAGATCGGCCACTTTAAACATCTGGGCCTCGGGGTCGTCGTTGATGGCAATGACAAATTCTGAAGTTATCATACCGGCCAGGTGCTGAATTTTACCGGATACACCGGCTGCAATATATACTTTAGGAGAAACCGTTTTCCCGGTAAGACCTATTTGACGGGCAAATGGCGCCCAGCCGGCCTCCACGGCATTCCTGGTAGCGCCCAAGCCGGCTCCCGTTAGCCCCGCTAATTTCTCCAGGAGTCTAAAATTCTCTTTACTTCTCATTCCAATACCACCTGTTATGACGATATCCGCATTCTCCAGGTTAATACCGTCTCCCCCGCTGCGTATAAAGGAAATTAATTTTTCCTGATATTTCTCACTGATAGTATAGTTTTTAAATAACAGTTTCCCCTGCCTGCCATTAACCGGCTTGACCGGTTTAATGGAGCGAGGCCGAACAGTGGCCATTTGCGGCTTTGTATGTGTGGTCTTGATGGTCGCCATGATGTTCCCGCCAATAGCCGGGCGGGTCTGCAGCAGCAACTGGTCCTTGGGGTCTATGCCAAGTCCCGTGCAGTCGGCGGTAAGACCTGTGTCCAAGCGGGCCGCCGCTATTGGCATAATGGTCCTGCCAAATGTTGTTGCAGGGGCAATGACAATATCAGGCTGTTCTTCTCGAACAATACTTACCAATAGACTGGCGGCAGGGGTAATAAGAAAATTGTCGGGTCTGCTGTTATTCAATACCAGCAGACGATCCGCACCCCATTCCATCAGCTCATTAAAATTCTCTTGATCTGTTCCTATCAGCACACAGGTTAGCGCAGTTTTTAGCTTGTCGGCAAGAATTCTTCCCCAAGTTAACATCTCAAAGGTTATATTATGAATCGTCCGGTGACGTACTTCCGCTAAGACCATCACATTTTTTCTAACTTCCATGATTATCACCCTTACTAATTAAACTGCGGTTCGTAAGCACTTCCATGATAGTGTTTACCGAACTGATTATGCCTTCTTCCGTGTTGGCGATGCGAAATTTGGTATTTCTTACGAGCCTGGGGCTAAATATTTTAACTACGCGCGTGGAAGATCCTTTAAGTCCTACCCTGCCGGGTTCAATATTGATATCATCCGGGCCCCAAATTGGGATAGGAACTTTTTTGGCCAGTAAATATCCCCTTATAGTGGGGAGAGGGGGCTTATTAATTTCTTTTATCACCGTCACCAGTGCCGGCAAGTTAACGGAAAGTTCCTCAATTCCCTCTTCCACCATCCTTTGTACATGGATCTTATTATCCAACACGGTAAGACTTTGCGCAAAGGTTATAACGGGAATATTCAACAAAGCCGCCGTCATGGGACCTGTTTGACCTGTTTCACCATCTGTAGCTTTTTCACCGGCCAGCAGCAAATCATAATTGCCTATTTGTTTAACAGCCGCCGCCAAAACATGGGCTGTCGCCACTGTGTCCGAGCCGCCAAAGGCTTTGTGTGACAGCAAAACACCCTCATCAACACCTCTGGCACAAGCTTCATTTAAAATCTTTTTAGCCGATGGCGGCCCCATAGTTAACGCAATAATTTTAGTGCCCGGTATTAATTTCTTTATTTTTACCGCCTCGGTGACGGCATGTTCATCAAGGGGATTGAGTACCGTATCACCCGCATCTCTGATTACGGTTCCCTTTTCGGGGTCCATACGGGTATTGGCTGTGCTGGGAACTTGTTTAATAAGAACAATTATTTTCATAATCACGCTCCTCCCATAATAGTTGAACTTTGCCGCATCCAGTAATTATAATTTATAATAATTTACCGTCGATAGCAATGATTTACATCACACTATAAACAAGTATTCAGTTAGTTAAAAACGGAGGGTAAAACTTACTAAGAAAATAATTACTTGCTTTATTGATTTCTTACATACCGGCTTACCTTCAAGGTCAGCCGGAACAGCAATCTCGGTCGCGCTTTCCTCGCAGTCCGTGATAGTTGCGCCTGTCGTTCCAACCTTATACTTCAAGGAGGCCGAGGCCGAACCGGCAGGGACTTGGGGACCCCGGGCAGGTGAAACCTGCCGGGTCCCCGCACTGTCTGCGGCACTGCCCGCGGCCAAAGCAAAGGGCGCTAACAGCAGTCCTGTTAAGACACCGGCAAGATGCTTGCGGCCAGTCTTAAGGAAAATCTCTTTGGTTGTAAATTTCTCCGGGTCCTTTGAACAGCCATCTTAAAGATCTCCCATATGCTTTCTATATCTGCGGTAACCGGCGCTCAGCAAGATCCCCAGAACGGCTGCCGTTAAGATCCCGGCAGTCAGGGGATTGTCCCGCACGGCCTTCTTGACAATTTCAAAGATGACGGGCTGCTTGTCGTCTTTCTCTTTGAGCTCGCTGCCACCGCCACCACCGCCGCCGCCGGCCGGTTCACTGTTCTTCTCCTCATGCTGTTCGGTGGGATGACTATCCTGTTTGACCGCCGTCACATCGGCCTGCCGGGCGACTGTCACAGCTTGATCCGCAGCTTGCTCGCCGTTCGGCGAAGGCGCCGCAATTTTGTCTGTTGTCGTCGCGTCCGCCGTACCGCCCTGGCCGCTGGCGATGAGGTCGCCGATGCCTGCGCCGCTTCCCATTACGTTTCCGATTACGTTACCTATCATGTCGCCTATTACGTCTCCTATTCCTTCGCCTATTCCCTCGCCTATTCCATTACCGATTCCGATATCGTTTTTTTCTTTGGGAGTCGATTCATTCGGCGGTGTCGGATCCGGTCCGCCCGGCGGGTCGTCATCGGGTGGATCGCTCTTACTTTTTTCCTTTTCTTTTTTAAAGGAGGCTTTCACCTCCGCGTCGGAATTCGACCGAAACCACCGGTCTTCGGTAATGTCCTTCTCAGACCCATTTTGATTGACCGTAATGCACTCCAGTTCGTAGGTGTAGGTTATCCCGTCGATGGTCTCGGAGTCCTTTGGCTGCGCCGTTACAGTGATCTTGGAAGACCCGTCGGCCGCAACATAGATCGGTGTTTCCGGGTCGCCTTGCTTGCCGCTCCCTTCCAGACTAACGGCAACCGTGCCGCCGTCGCTTCCTTCGACGGTTATTTTGCAGTAATGCGGCTCTCCCAGGACCGGATAACCTTTCGTGTCGTCCTGGGTCCAGCTTTTAGGCGCATCCTCGCTTCCGTCATTGCCGGTGTCCAGCAAATAGGCTACTTCGCCGCTGGCGAATTGGCCCGCCGTCTTTAAGGCGGAGCTTACTCCGTCATTGGGATCCGTCAGGGAAGGAGAACCCTCATCCGAGTCTGAATCCGAGTCCTGAAGACCATAGTAATTGTTAGCGCTGTTCGTCCCCGCCCTGCTTATTCCATAGGCCTCCCCGTTAGCGGCGGTAAGAAACAGGCCGTACCAGTAACTGTTGCGAATGGCGCCTACATCTTCTATACCATAAGCGCCGGTAGCGCCTTGAATCTTACCGGTGCAGTAACAATTATATACTTCCGAGCCATTAGTGCCCACCAATCCTCCGGCCACACCATGAACCGCTGTTACATCACCCGTGCTGAAGCAGCTCTTGATTTGACCGTATAGCAAGCTGCCACACAATCCGCCAGCCCCGTTTTTACCGATTATCTCACCGGTATTAGAGGATTCTGAAATATTATAAACATATGTTCCAACCAAACCGCCAACGCCACCTGTTGATTCCGCCTCGATCCTGCCTGTATTACTGCATTTATCTATTGTAGGGTAGCCTGAGCTGTAGTCTTCTTCTCGATTGTTGCCACTCCCCACTATACCGCCTACGCCAGATGTGATAGCAAGTGGGTCAGCAGTTGTGGCGGTATCAGTAATATTTCCCTCATTATGGCAATCCGTGATTGTCCCACCATGAATACCACCAATAATACCGCCGATACTGCCGATATTACTTGTCCCGACAGCACCGCTATCACTTATCTTCTTTCCGTCTAAAAGCAGAGTGCCCTCATTAGTACATCCGCTAATACTCAGACTATAAGTTGCCCCCCCGATAATACCGCCGATATATTGTCCTCCTTCTCCATGAACAACACCACTGTTGTGGCAGCGTTCAACAGCAGCCCCCTGCACGGTGGATTTACCGACTATTCCTCCAACATAATCGGCTCCATAAATAGTCCCTGAATTTGTACAATCCGTAAATCCGGCATCCTTGCTTCCTTCGCTAAAGATGCCCGCAACACCCCCGATATTGTCGTGACATTCTCCACTAAAGTCAACATCAACGGTGATACAAGAAATCTTTCCGGCATTGTGGCCGGCAACAGCTCCTACATTGTCACTTGTAACGTTAAAACTACCCTCTACTGTGAGGCCTGTTACTTCCGCCTTATCCCCGATATAACCAAACAGAGGAGCTGAGACGTCCTGGAAAGTGATTGTATTGCCATTCCCATTAAAAGTTCCCTGAAACGGCAACAAAGAATTCATAGCGATACCTTCCTGCCAATTGTCAGAGTCGAGAGTAATATTTTCCCCCAGCTCAAAAAGCTTACCGGCAAAGGTCTCGCCGTTTTTAACTCTATCCTTCAGCGCGTTCAGATCCTCCGCACTCATAATCTTAAACCCCCCGGCTAAATTGTCCGTTGGCGTCCACCGGGCGTACAGCGTCAGATCATCATTAACCGGGTCGGCAAAGTTCCACTCCGTTCCGCCGCTTCTTTGCGTAAACCAGCCGCCAAAGGTATACGAAATGGTCTTGTCGTCGCTGCTGAATGAAGGAGCGGCAGGTTCTGTAGCTTGACTGCCCGAATCGATTATTTGCTCATAAGCAACGGCTCCTTCAACCAGTCCGCCGTTGGCGTCAAAGGTAACGATGACTTTGCCCGCTTCCTTCCAGTGAGCATAAAGGGTGAAAGAAGCGGTTGCCGAATCCGCAAAGTTGTATTTTTCACCACCGCTCGCTACCGTGTACCAGCCCAAAAACGCCATGTTCTCCCGGCTGGGAGCAGCCGGAGCAACGACTTGGCTGCCAGCGCGAACCTTTACCTCATTAGTCTCCTTACCGCCGGAAAATTCACCGCCGTTAGCATCAAAGGTTACGGTACAATCTTCATCGGTACTTGCCACAAATTCCGCCGCCACCTTGACATCGGCGGCAGGCATGGTAAAGGTGAACACCAGGCCCGCTCTGGTGCAGTCTACCGGATAATAAGCGGTCCTGACTTTTACGGTTTTGAGCATCATCCCCTCGGCCGGAGTGACCGTCAGAGATACAACATCACCGGCGTTGAAATAATTATAATCCGAATTAAATTCCAGATTGCCGCCTGTTACCGACCCGATTTCGGCTTTGTATACAACGCCTTGGCTATCACCCGCCAAAACAGGGTAGCCCAATGTGTCGGTCCGGTATTGGCTCCAAATTCCCTTTCGCAGAGCTTCGTTTCCGCCATCGAGGAGATAGGCCACTTCACCGCTTTTAAATTCCTCCTTGCTTTTTGCCGTCGCATAATTGCCGTCCATAGGAGTTCCCGAGAGCAGATCACTGCAATAATAACAATTTACAATGTTGCTGCTGTCGCTCGGACCCACGCCTGCAATTACCGCCCAACTAACATCCGATGATTCGTAAGGACTATAGTTATAGCAATATTTAACAATACCATCTGAGGATAAGCCGGCAATGCCGCCTGTAGCGTGGTCGCCGGATATTAGCCCGAGGTTGTAACAATTCGCGACGGTACCGTAATTGCTGCTAGCGATACCTCCGCCGCCTCCAGTGATAGCGCCGCTATTGCTGCAATAGGCCACCATTGTTCCCGGTCCGAGACCAGCGGTGATGCCTCCGCCGCGTTCCGCAATAGTGCCGCTGTTGCTGCAATAAGTTACCGTTCCCGAGGATAGACTGCCGGTAATGCCTCCACCACCCGTGATATCGCCGCTATTGCTGCAATAAATTGCCGTTCCCGAGGATAGTCTGCCAACAATGCCTCCACCATTCGTGACAGCACCGCTATTGGTGCAGCGGGTCACCGTTCCCGTTAGCTCTCCAATAATGCCAGCGTTTCTGTTTGTATTGCCTGTTACGTTACCCTTGTTCGTACAGCCTGAGATGGTTCCGCTCGCCTGTCCGGCGATACCGCCAAAGTTGGTTTGGTAACGATAACCATCAACCTTGGAATTTTCGACTGAAGCATTATTTATACAATCAGTAAGCGCCGCATTGTTGATACCGCCGGCAATACCGCCGACCTCTTCTGAACCGCTAACAATTGCCTCATTCGTACAATTTCCGACTTCCGCGGCTTCAACATAACCGGCAATCCCGCCGACATAATTTCCGCCGCTTACACTGCTGATTGCAGTTCCGTCGGCGCCGCCGGCCGTTTGGCAGTTCGTAAGCGCCGTACCCCCGGCATAACCGACTATTCCGCCGATATAATTATTGCTGCTTTTAATGCTTCCCTGCAGCGTTAAATTTTTAATTTCCCCGCCTTTTGTGTATCCGAATAAGCCCTGATAAGCATGCAAACTATCCAGGGACAAGCTCGAAATGGTATGATTGTTGCCGTCAAATATCCCTGTGAAAGGCCCGGCAGGGGTGCCTATGGGGACAAAACCGCCGCTAATCACGATATCAGCGTCTAAATTAATCGTTTTGCCGCTAAAGTCAACAGGCGTCACCACTGTTCCATCCGACTTTTCCCCGTTTACCAGCTCCGCCAAGCCCACAAGATCGGCATAGGTCTCCAGATGATAACTGTCCTTGTCTGGATTGTACCACTCCACGGAACTGGAAGCCGGTACGGAAAATTTATATTTCAAAGACAGATCGTTCGCATTACTCTCCGCCATTGTTAACTTATAAGTTACCCTGCCGCCCTCTTCGCCGGCTATAGTAACTATATCTGCCGGCACAAACGTGAGATTATAGTGTTCATAGCCGGGAGCCCTGTCCGCATTTAAAGTAACTGCCGTACCCGCCGGCAAGTAAGTGTATTGACTGCCGTCCTCCGCAGTGAGGATTTCATAAGGACTGTCTTCAGCCGGTGGAGCAAAAGTTACCGAACCCGCCCCCGCGGCGCTGTCAACCGCTTTGGTTAAGGTCAGCTTATAAATCGAACCCGTCGTATCCGTGCCTTTAAGCATCGGATAAGCTTCTCCCCGGGTCCAGGCCTTGTCGGCCGCGGCCTTGTTTAAATCCAGCAAATAGGCAACCTCACCGTTCCTAAAGGCGGCGGCGTTTTTAGCGGCCGAGGCATCGCTTTCGCCATCAACCAAGTAGTAGGAGTTATAAGGAAGAGTGGAATTAGAACCGCAAATGCCGTTGGCCCCGCTGGCATAAGAGAATGAACAGTTAGTACTCGCTTTATTGCAGCCCGCGATACCACCGACATTTTCCTGTCCCAAAGCTCCTGAGACACTGCCGAGATTATAGCAGTCTTTAATCTCCAGAGTCCAACCAGTCGGTTTCTTTTCGCCATATCCCACAATACCGCCCACATAATCGGCGCCTGTTATAGCTCCTGTGTTGCCGCACTTATTAATATCTTTATTCCAACTTCCCACATAGGCATATCCCACAATACCGCCGACATAATCCATGGTGCCTGTTACACTGCCCGAATTCAGACAACCCACCATCTTACCTTGAAGGGAACCTATAATTCCACCGACATACTGTAATTCCGTATTCCCGCTGCAGCTAACTGAACCGTAATTATTACAATTTTCCGCGCCCATCTTGTTTGAGTCCGCGACGCTTACTTTCGAACCGCCGGCTATGCCGCCTATATACTGAGTCACTCCCGTGATGGCCCCCGAATTGGTACACCCGCTTATTCCGTACCCCATACCGCCGCCGGACATACCACCGCCGATAATACCGCCAACATAACCCGCGCCGCTTATCGCCCCTTCATTGCTGCACTCAATTATGTCATACATGCCGTCCGTATCTTCGGTACCGCTAGACTTATTAAAACCTGCGATACCGGCGATGTAATTTTGGCTGCCGGTAACCGCGGCGGAATTGATACAATTTTTGACTCCCATGGTTGTGCAGCCTACAATGCCGCCCACATACTGGCTCGTTGTACTGCCTTCACCGGTAATTACAGCTGTATCTT
The DNA here is from genome assembly GCF_039851975.1 of Desulfoscipio sp. XC116. Taxonomy (GTDB): domain Bacteria; phylum Bacillota; class Desulfotomaculia; order Desulfotomaculales; family Desulfallaceae; genus Sporotomaculum. The sequence continues at coordinate 599,310 of NZ_CP156660.1, read as the reverse complement.
TATTATGGCAATCCGTAATCGTATTGGTAGCCAAGCCAACAATCCCGCCTATACAGCCGGGTTCCCCGGTCACTGCTCCTTCGTTGCTGCAGTTGCTCACCACGCCGTCCGCACTGCCCGCTATCCCACCGACGTTGCCGGCGCTTCCGGTCACGGTCCCACTGTTGTCGCAATCACTGACCGCCCCCGCCGCAGTACCGGCAATACCGCCAACGCCGGCGCCGCTTCCTTTGACGGCCGCTCCGGCATTGCTGCATTGGCTAAGGTTCCCTGTGGCCTTGCCCGCGATGCCGCCCACGTTGGAGGCGCCGGCGACCGCACTTGTTTCGGCCGCGCCGCCAAAGGTACAATTGGTCAGAGCCGTATTCGAGGCGCAGCCCACAATACCGCCGGCGCAATCTCCGTCGCTGAAAACAGTGCCGCTTACGGTCAGGTCTTTTATTGCGCCGCCTTCGGTATAACCGAACAGGCCTTGATGGCCGCTCCCGCTATCGACATACAGGCCGCTGATGGTATGGCCGCTGCCTTCCAGGGTCCCTTTAAAGGGTTTGCCGGCCGTCCCTATCGCTGTCCAACTTTGACTTAAAGTAATGTTGGCGCCCAGTTCCAGCGTCTTGTCTTGGAAAGAATCGCTGAGCGCCGCCCCGCTGCCATCGGTTGCCGTACCGTTGACCAGTGAGGCCAGATATTTTAGGTCGCTTTCTGTGGCAATAATGAATTCCCCCTCGGCATTGCCTTTGCCGTTGTTGTACCAGGCCGAACTTCCGCCGGGGTTGTCCGCGGGATTTAAAAATCCATAGGTTAAATCGACATTGCGGGTGCCAAGGGTAACGGTATAAACGCCGTTATCCTCCGTTACCTCCCGCTCCGGACGGAAGGTGGGAATATAGTTTTCGTAGCCCGCGTTTTTCTGAACCTGCAAATTTACCGGCAAACCGCCGGGCAGGTAGATATACCGGCCGCCGTCCGGGGCAGTGAAATATTTACAATGACTGTATTCATCCCCGGCAGGCAGTTCGGCAAAGGTTGCCGATCCGGCCGCATAAGACTCGGCAGGTTGGCTGAGGCTCAGTTTATAGACCGAATCCGTGCCTGTTGTGCTGAAGACCGGATAGTTGTCGCCCTGACGCCAGACATTGCTGTGAGTGTCTTCGCCGCCGTCCACGATGTAGGCTACTTGACCGTATTTGAAGCTTTCGGCGGTTTTGCCGCAGGTACTGTCCTCCCCGGCCAAATAGCAGCTGTTGCCGATATTGACTTCGCTGCCGCTTAACTCCTGATTTGTATAGGAGAAGCAGCCGCTGATTTGCGCCGTCGCTCCATTGGCTTGCCCTAAAATGCTGCCGACTGCTTCCTCCCCGGTTATGGCCTCAGCCGGAGCAAGGTTGCAGCTGGTTTGAATTTTGGCCGCCGATCGTCCGGCGATGCCGCCGACATTGGCGCCTCCGGCCAGGACCGCCCCGGAATCATTGAGACACGTTGCGACCAATGCTGTTGTATCACCGATGATACCGCCCACGTTGCCGGTTCCTGTGACCTTGGCCCGGTTGGTGTTGTTTTGCGCCGTGCCCGTGGCATAACCGGCGATGCCGCCCACATTGGATTCTCCTGTTATAGTTGACTCCGCACTTGTGTCGCAGCCGGTGAGATTATAAGTGCCGCCGCCGACAAATGAGCCTGTGATGCCGCCGACGTTTTGTTCGCCGGATACACTGCTTTCGTTTTGGCAGTCTTTAACGTTGCGAGCCACATAGCCTATAATGCCGCCAACATTGGATTTCCCCGTAACCGCGGCTTTATTGCCGCAATTGTCGGCCCCGTTGTATTGGGCATAACCGGCAATACCGCCCACATTGTCGGAGGCTCCCCAAACTTCTCCGTTGTTTACACAGTCACTGATGAAGGAGGAGGCGGCTGATACACTAAAATAGCCCACCAAGCCGCCGACATATTCTGCTCCCCCCTGGACTGCGCCATTGTTGGTGCATCCCGAAACCGCTTTAGTTGTCTTACCGGCAATACCTCCGGTGTATTGTGCGCCGCCGCTGATCTCCCCGTCGTTTTCACAGTCGGTTATAATATCGGTGATATTACCGCCAATACCCGCGACATAACTGCCGCTGCTCTTCACAGTCCCTGTATTGACTGAAGACAAAATCGGTGAAGAGCTTGCAAAGGCGACAATTCCGCCGGCATAACTATTTCCTTCTACCCCGCCCGTATTTTTGGCGTTCGTGATCTGAGTAGACGAAGCTGCCCCGGCAATACCCCCAGTATAAGTAGTGAAGGTATTACCCAAGCTCAGAACTGTCCCGTTATTTGTACAATCCCCAATTACGCCTTTTACCTTAGGGCTACCTGCCATATTACCGACAATACCACCGGTATAGCCTATTTTTTTGGGGGTGTTGTAATAATTGCTGATGCCGCTGGCTGCGTCGGTACCGAAAACGCAGTTTTGAAAGGTGCTGCCTGCCGCATAGCCGACAATGCCCCCCACATACTGTCCGCTGCCGTAGATCGCCCCGTTGACGGTCAGGTTTTTGATGGCCGCTCCGCTGGCATAGCCGAACAAACCGTAATAATCACTGACTATGGGGTTGTGCTCACTGCCGATAACCGGCAGGGAAATCGTATTCTCCCCGCCTTCAAAGGTCCCGTTGAACTGGTTGGACTTATTGGAATAATTTCCGATGGGCGTCCAGGCCCCGGTCAGGGTAATATCGTTGGCCAGGGTAATCATGTCGTCGGAGAAATTTACGGCGTCAAGTTGTGCCCCTTCCCCGTCCACCGCCTCGCCGTTGACCAGCTCGGCCAGATAGCGCAGTTCTTCCGCGTTGGATATGGTAAAAGCCGTAGCCTCTGGATTGTCAAGATACCAGGCTCCGTATACCGCCGCTGCCGTGGAAAGGGCTACGCCGATTCCTTCTAGACCGATACCGTAGACGCTGTCGCCCACGGTATCGCCGTTGTCTCCATATACCTCACTACTTATGGTGCCGGTGTCGCCGCCGTCTCCGTAAACACTGCTGTTTACGGTGCCACCGGCGGTAAAACCATGCGCATACGCCGGCATAATGATCTGCGGCAGCAGCAGGTTGATACACAGAAAAATGCTCAAGATAAACCTTAACTTCCGTTTTTGCATTCTCTTTATGTTCTCCTCTTTAATGATCTATTTGCTTCCATGGCTTGTCCCGGTTAACACACTAACTTTGAAAAAGCATTGCTCAAAAAGAAGCGATACCTCCGGGTCGGTCAGCATGTAAAGTATGTAAACCAGTTCCATTAAAAAAGACCCTCCAGTTAAGGGGGCCATAGTAATCTGTACATTTCCATACCTCCCCATTTCCCGTGAGTTATTTCGGCAGGCTTCAATAAGCAGGTCTCCTGGCTTGGGTTCATTGCCGGCCTGAGCCTTCCCGGGTAATCCCCAGTGGTATCTTTTCAGACCGGCTCCCCCTCACAGTGGCGGAACCGCGCCGGATTTGCACCGGCTTCCCTTTTCAGTTCTGCTTTACGCAAAATCACTTATTGATAATAAAACATTTATACAATTTTTACATTTTTAGCTTATCATTCGCAGGGGTGCTTTCCAATAATCAGGTAATAAGTCAATGAAGTTACGTGAAGATAAATTACTTGCTTTATTGATTTCTTACATACCTTCGGTATCTCCCTATCCCGCCCAGCAGCAGGACCGCCAGAATGATTGCCCCCGCCGCAAGAGAAAGCAAAGGATTTTCGGCAACGGCATCCTTGACAATTTCAAAAACCTTCATCTTGTTTTGAGCCGGACCGTCCGTTGCTTTTTTAGACGCCCCACTGCTGTTTATAGAGTCCAGATCCGGCGCCGCTGTGCCTAAAGCCATCGGTGGAGCCGCGTGGGAAGATGTCTCAGGGGCCGGAGCCGAATTTGACGCGGCAAGAGCGTTCGGGCTTGAATTTTCAGGCCCGGGATCAAGCGGGTTTGGCGACCCTACCTCCCTGCCTTCCCCGTTCCCGAACGCCGCCGAGGTCTCGGTCCTGACCCGATTGTCAAAAAGCATATCCCAGTCGTTACCGTCGTCGGGGTGTAGAATTACCACGACTTTATTGCATTCAGGCAGGTCAAGGCCGAGGAACTCATCCTTTAGAGCCGCAAACGGGCTGTAGTCTTTGGCACGAGGTTTATCTCGCATATCCTGTTTGAGCAGGTAGCTCTGCAGGCCGATGCTCTTAAGAGCGGTACAGCCGCTGAAGTCGTTAAAGCTCAGAGCCTGCAGGGTCGAAGGAAGAGTGATGGATTCCAGCGAGCCGCAGCCGGCAAAGGTTAAACCGCCGGTTTCTTTAATTCCTTCGGCTAAGCTTACTTTTTTGAGATTGGTACAGTTCCAAAATAGCCCCGCACCGAGGGAATAATCCAGATTGCCGGACTCGACGGTGGCCGATTCCAGCCTCGGACAGTCTTTGAAGGCATAATTCTGCAGCCGGGCCACACTCCGGGGAATATCGACCGTTCTAATAAGGGTTGCTGAAAAAGCTCCGTCGTTTATGGCTTCTATGCCGTCCCCCAAGGTAATGTCGCTTAGGCAAAGACAGCCTCCAAAGGCATAGGCACCGACTGTTTTGAGACTGCCCGGTATTGTGACGCTGAATATATTAAGATTGTCTTTAAAGGCAAAATCTTTAATCGCACTCACCCGGTAGCCGGCAATGGTCTCCGGGATCTCCAGATAGGTCATTTGGGCCTTGTCCAGGCCATCGCGAAAGCCATTGATAATCACCGTGCCGTCGCTTTGCCGGCTCCACTTAAAAATTGATTCGGCAGCACTCACATTGACCTCGGCTGCGGCCGTATAAACCGTTCCCCGGTAGGTTACAGCCGCCGTAATTTGACTTGCCCCTTCGGCAACCGCCGCAACCCGGCCAGACGAGTCGACTGTGGCCACCCCACTGTCGGAGGGGCTCCACTCAACCGGTCCCGCATCCTTCGGCATGCCCGCTTTGACCACTTCGATAGCTTCCGCGAAGCTGCCGGCTGCTAAAGCGGTCAGAGATTCCGGGGGGTGCAGGATTAAATGAGGCGTCTCATCTTCAGCTAATGGATAATAGCTCACCTTGTACTCAAAATGCCTTCTCTTGGTTGTCCCCATAGCATAGCCGTCGGCATAATCCTCAAAAAAGTCTCCCCAGCCTTTAGCCCCCTGGAGTACGTAGATTTTCAGGTTTTCCGCCGTTTTCAAAGGCAATTGGGCAAAAGAATCACCCTTCCGGGCATAGAAACGATTATCGTTTTCCGGCTTATCGCCCCGCAGGGGCATGTTCCCTTCGAAATAGATCGTCTTTAAGGCAGTGCAGTTGGGAAACATACTGCTTCCCAGCTCTCTGACACTGTAAGGGACGGTAAGGGTTTCCAAGTTGGGACAGTTGATGAAACAACCGCCGAGACTCCGCAGTTGGGCCGGCAAGGTAATGGTTTTAAAGGTGCAGTCCCGAAAAACGCCTTTTTCTATGGCCGTGATTTTATCGCCCAGCACGATATCCTGCAAGTGCAGGCAATCCCAAAAGGTCCCCAGCGGCAGTGTTGTCAGTTGAGTCCCGGACAGATTAATACTTTCCAGGCCCGATCCTTGGAAAACCGTTATGCCTAAGGAAGTCAAGCTGCCGGGCAATTCAAGGGCCTTTAAGGCGGAGGTACCGGCAAAGGCACTGTCGTCAATCATTGTTAAGCCTTCGTTTAAATTAACCTCCTCAAGCTGGGAACAGCCGCTGAAGGCTTCCTTGCCAATAGCGGTTACATGGGAACCCATGGTAATGGCTGTGAGGGACTTATTCCGAAAGGCCCCGTCGCCCACCTTTGTCACCGTATCCGGCACCACCGGGTTCGGACTGTCGCTAGCCCCGGCCACAACGAGAGTCTTTTGGTCCTTGGTATAAATCACCCCCCCCTGAAGGATATAACCGGGATTCGCCCCGGCCAGGGAAAAACGGATCTTGGGGCAATTGGCAAAAGCATTGCCGCTGAAGCTCTCCAGGCTGGCCGGGATGTTGAACTCACTCAAGGAGGTACAATTTAAGAAGGATTCTTCTCCTAACTGAGTCAGGCCTTCCGGCAAAGCGATCGCCTTCAGAGCGCTGCAGTTTACAAAAGCGCTGTCGCCGATGGCCTTTAAGGTGGAGGGCAAGGTTATAGCCGTCAGGTCCGCGCAATTGCTGAAGGCCGAGTAGCCTATGGCGGTGACCGGCTTACCTTCAAGGTAAGCCGGAACAGCAATCTCGGTCGCGCTTTCCTCGCAGTCCGTGATAGTTGCGCCTGTCGTTCCAACCTTATACTTCAAGGAGGCCGAGGCCGAACCGGCAGGGACTTGGGGACCCCGGGCAGGTGAAACCTGCCGGGTCCCCGCACTGTCTGCGGCACTGCCCGCGGCCAAAGCAAAGGGCGCTAACAGCAGTCCTGTTAAGACACCGGCAAGATGCTTGCGGCCAGTCTTAAGGAAAATCTCTTTGGTTGTAAATTTCTCCGGGTCCTTTGAACAGCCATCTTAAAGATCTCCCATATGCTTTCTATATCTGCGGTAACCGGCGCTCAGCAAGATCCCCAGAACGGCTGCCGTTAAGATCCCGGCAGTCAGGGGATTGTCCCGCACGGCCTTCTTGACAATTTCAAAGATGACGGGCTGCTTGTCGTCTTTCTCTTTGAGCTCGCTGCCACCGCCACCACCGCCGCCGCCGGCCGGTTCACTGTTCTTCTCCTCATGCTGTTCGGTGGGATGACTATCCTGTTTGACCGCCGTCACATCGGCCTGCCGGGCGACTGTCACAGCTTGATCCGCAGCTTGCTCGCCGTTCGGCGAAGGCGCCGCAATTTTGTCTGTTGTCGTCGCGTCCGCCGTACCGCCCTGGCCGCTGGCGATGAGGTCGCCGATGCCTGCGCCGCTTCCCATTACGTTTCCGATTACGTTACCTATCATGTCGCCTATTACGTCTCCTATTCCTTCGCCTATTCCCTCGCCTATTCCATTACCGATTCCGATATCGTTTTTTTCTTTGGGAGTCGATTCATTCGGCGGTGTCGGATCCGGTCCGCCCGGCGGGTCGTCATCGGGTGGATCGCTCTTACTTTTTTCCTTTTCTTTTTTAAAGGAGGCTTTCACCTCCGCGTCGGAATTCGACCGAAACCACCGGTCTTCGGTAATGTCCTTCTCAGACCCATTTTGATTGACCGTAATGCACTCCAGTTCGTAGGTGTAGGTTATCCCGTCGATGGTCTCGGAGTCCTTTGGCTGCGCCGTTACAGTGATCTTGGAAGACCCGTCGGCCGCAACATAGATTGATAATAAAACATTTATACAATTTTTACATTTTTAGCTTATCATGCAAAAGTGCTTTTCAATAATTAAACAGCACTTGACAGCTGTTTATTTAATTAATTGATTGCCATATTAGCGGCAAATATGTTATCGTCCAAATCCATTGATTATAATAAATATTAAAGCATTTTCACATTTTTTTGTAAAATTAGCTATTTGCACTATTATATTGCTTATTTACATCTTTTTTATGCTTGTTTTATCTATTTTTATGAAGATCTGATCTATTTTAATAGATCCGAGTATCTTTTAAAAAAGGAAAATTGTTGTCCACCAAAACTATAGTCTTTATCTAAATAGCATACGGAATGAGATAGGACGTACATACCAATTGCAGATAATATCTATTTAAGAAGTATGAGAATTTATTTTGGAAGAACACTAACAAAATATTTTAACATTCATAGTATCCATAAAGCAAAAGAAAACCCCCGGCCCCTTAAAAGCTTGATAGCTTCCAAAGTTTGCCGGGGGTTATTGTGTTTTGCTCTTGCAGCTGCTGACGGGTTAAGTTAGTTAGGGAAGTAAGGCGCCATGTGTTATTGTAAATGGCAGATCTATTCCAGGCTGCAAACTTGGCCTACTCCGGAACAACCGCCGCTATACGTCTTCCAGCTCGACCGTTACAGTCACCGCACTGGCGGGCATGGTAAAGGTGTATTCCTCTCCATACGTCACCTCTGTGGTGCTCACCACCCCGTTGTCCTCATCTTTAACCGTGATTAATTTAAACTGTTTACCTTCTTCGATATTTAGAATATCCACTGTAATTGTTTCGCCCGCTGCCGCCTGGATATTCGGGGTAGTACCCACCGATGCCGCTCCGCCCACCGGAAGTTCCACATCGATACTATACCTCGCCACGCTGTAGGATACCTCAATACCTTCCATAAGCATATTTCCGTGTTCATGACCAACATGCGCCGTTGCTATTTTCCAAAAATCGGAGGTGTTGCAAAGGTAGAAGGGCCCCCTGGCGGGATCCAGGTCCGCTGCAATATTATAGATCGCAGCATTCGCACCCTGGCTCACGCCTGTTATTGTTACATCATCCCCATTATAATCAATTAATTTCAAATCCTGCGGCGCTATCCCTCCGGTAACTGATTTATGCAGGTTTAAAACAAATCCCGTTTCCGTCACATCGCTGATATAAGCTTCGTTCGGTATCATTATACCATGGTGTGACATAATCTGGGCAAAACCGCTGATATTTTCATCATCGCCCTCGGCCCTGATCAAAAGACTATATCCAACATCATCTTCCGTAGTAATGTATTCCAGCTCCGTCGCCCCGCGAATAGCTGTCGTTTCATACGATACCGGATTAACCCTGTACCACTGATAGTCCATATACACATTTTCATAAACCGTTTCTGCTGTGGAAGGGTAATCCGAAAGCCGCGCCGTAAAGCCGGCTTCCAATCCCCTGCCCACCCAGGGCAGCATTACCCCGGAGATATCCATACCTTCATACAAAGACCATCCGGTGAATTTAGTTTCGAGGCCGGGTTTGGGAATGGTTGCAGTCACTTCATTGGATGTACAGCCATCCATATCCCCGCCCATAACGACCAGCCTGTACATGGTTTCGCCATAAGGATCAGTGACAACAAAATTATCTTGAGTATCCCCTCCGGTAGTCAGGGGCTCGTAGTCACTATTTAAATAATCATCCCAGGTTTCCCCGTCGTCTTCCGAATACTGGAGCTTATACCCCGACGCACCAAGATCCACGGCGGGAATAAACCATAATTCCACATAGTGATGATATATCGGATTGCCACCAAAAATAACGTCATAATATTTACTGTTTTTCCCGATATAGAGCCCGCCGATTTTGCCTTCCGAGGCTGCAAATGGAGTGAATGCTATCGCTCCGCCTGCTCCAGGGGTGAATGCGGCTGGAACCGGAGGCTCCAATGTCATTTCTTCCCCCGTTCCCGTCTCGGTTTTGCCTTCACCTTGTTCATCCCGCTTAACTGTTACTTCTACACCCTCCGCGGCGGTAACTCTTATAGGCTCAGGGGTAATTATCGTAGCCGGGCGGTTAACGATTATGTTAACATTACCCAGGCCGGCGCCTTCACCTTTTATTATTACCTCTCCGCCATCGCTGTCAATAATTATGCCGGCCCCGGCCAATTCCGCGTTCTGATCTAACGTAACCTTGATATTCCCCGTACCGCTTATCTCCAGGGAGGCCACGCCGCCAATAATATTCAACACAATGGCTTTTTTGTTGTTGGCCACCAATTTGTTGTTTTTAGCTCTCTCGTTCCATGTATTACCGGCGACGTCTTCAATTATTAAATTTCCACCTACGGTTGCCCAGTTATTAACCGTGGCATTGGGCGCGTTTACTTTTAGACAGCCCGTTATAGTGCCCGCATTCGTTTCCTCCGCGATATTCAGGCTGCCGTATGCATTGGCGTTTATAGTGACATCGCCATTTAATGTTTTACCATTTAAACAGAGATTAACCAACTTGTTAAGTTCAATATCTCCTTCAATATCGTCTGTTAACTTTATGGCGTCCCCATTATCTGCCTTGTTTATTGCCGCCGTCAATTCGCCGGCATCTTTAACCGTGATTGTTTCCGGCTGCATAGTTCCGCCGCCGCCGCTGCCACCGCCGCTGCCGCTGCCGACGGCCACGGGAAAGTTGAGGTCATGAATTTTCTGACTGCCCGGGGGACCGATATCCAATTTGCCGCCAACAATACCGGGAGCCTTATCTTTTTTACCGGATTCATAGGCACGGACGGTATAGGTTTTGTTAGCCGCCACAGCTATGGTGTATTCACCGCTATTATTGGTGGCGGCAATAAAAGTCGGGTTAGCGGTAAATAGCACGACAGCGCCCTTGACCAACCGATTATTCTTATCTTTTAAAACTCCTTTAACAATAGCAGCATCTTCTAAAACCAAGTTTATTCCGGCAACTTGATTTTCGGATACATTTACACCGGTCGCATAGGCTACCGCACTACCGGTTACAGCAGTGACGTCGTATTTTCCAGCTTCCAGATCAACTTTAAAAACGCCATGACTATCGGTTTTGGCTTCCTTTAATATCTCATAACTGCCGGCTTTAAATATCCGCACTTCCACCTTGTCCAATACCTTGTCTTTAAAAGTTACGATACCTTCCACTGCGCTTTGCTCCGCGGGTTCAGATTCTTTCCCCGGTTTTGGCTGCGTTCCCGGTATGTTTCCCATAGCCCGGTCCAGTGCAACTATCGCTTCGGCCCGAGTGATGCCTTGCAAAGGCTGAAACGTATTGTCGGGCATACCCCGCATCAGACCGGCGGCAGCCACGGCGCCAACGCTGCTTTTGGCCCAGGCCGGGATTTGAGCGGCATCGCTGAACTGCGCCGCTCCTTCGGCGGCGGGACTAATTTGCAGCAGTCTAACCAGAATACCGGCCACTTCCTGCCGGGTAATGGTTTGATCCGGTTTAAAGGTACCGTCCTTATAGCCGCCTATACAGCCGGCTGCTTTAGCAGCGGCAATGTCGCCATAATACCATTTGTCGGATTTAACATCGGTAAAACCGTTAGTGGCGCCGGTTTTATCAATAGCAAATGCCCGGTTGACCATGGCCACAAATTCGGCCCGGCTAATCTGGCTGCCCGGTTTAAAAGTACCGTCCCCATAGCCTGCGGCCAAGCCTTGATCGGCCCATTTATTGATTTGCTCCCGGGCCCAATGCCCGGACACATCGGAAAATTCGGCTATTGCAGCCGAGCCTGTAAATGCCAGTAGCAGACACAGGGTAACCGCAATGAAAAGTAGTTTTTTGTTTTGCACTGTTTTTTCCCCTTCCCGTTTTCAAGTTAAGCATGAAACTTTAACTGCGCCCATCATCACCAGCCATGGATCATTGCCGTTATGCCGGTTTCACGCCAAAGTTTTTGTTTTATATCCGCTACTTCCTCCATCTTGGTCAAACCATGCAGGAGTTCCACACGTATGGTTCCGGTTTCATCGCCAAAGGTTAGATAAATCCAAGCCCGGTCCATCATAACAGCTTTTAACTGTACCCCGTGCACACCGCCACAGCCCCACTTGTAGATTTTGCCGCCGATTAAAATACCAAAAGTTGATACTATGGTTGCATCCGCGCTTTTTTTTTGACCGTCCGGTAAAGTAATGAAAGCGGATGACACGGCAAGAACGCTATTTTCCCTAATAAGCTCCGCATCATAAAGCATAGAATTTTGCTTAACCAAAATTATAAGCAAAATAACATTTAAAAACCCTAAAATAAACAACGCTTCCATCATATATTTCACGTATAGCAGCATCGTGAAACATATGCTAACGATAAATAGCAGCGCATAACCATCACGCCATTTTCTAATCACCTCCATATGCCTTACGCCCCCTCCCCCCACCATCCAGTTTAATTAAGAATACAAGTAAAGCCATTGATCAAAAGGGTTAATTTACGTCAAAAGGCCCCTCATACTTAAGTATGAGGGGCCGGGTTTATCAATGTTTACAACGTTTTGGGGCTATGAAGTTAATTGGTTTTTAAGTAGAGTGCTGATCAGTTCCGCACGGCTGCCGACATCGTATTTAGAAAAAATATTTCTTACATGTGTTTTAACTGTGCTCTCACTAATAAACAAAGCTTGGGCAATTTCACGATTGGATTGGCCGGATAGAATATGCTGGAGCACCTCTTCCTCTCGAACGGTTAGTTTTTGAAGTGTTTTTGTCTGCCGTATAATATTTGTCTGTTGTAATTCGCTCATGCTGTCATAAACAGTAAGATAAACATGACTTTTTAGCAGCAGGACAAGCTGTCGGTTAAGCGGCGGGAGTATGACCAAAGTAATACATACAACCGTGAGGGCAATAACCGCCACCTCAGCGCCCGGGAGCCCAATAGAGGTCACCGCCATACCCAAGGCGCCGCCGCATAAAATACCGAGCACATTTGCGGAAAGCCCAATGCCAAAAGTCTGCACGGGGCTTTTCCCATAATCCAGCATTTCCCCGATGATACTCCACCAGAACAAATCAAAAATACCGCATGCACCCAACATCAGGGTGTCCACAACAAGATAATCAAAAGTAGTTCGTCCCAGTAACATAAAGCTAATAAATGCACTCATAATCATAGCCATACCAATGTATAAAATCCCTGAGCGTTTCGCCTTCACCAACAGGTTGCGCATCAAAGCCAGAGCAACGATATACGGAACCGCCCAATACCAACTCACCAAACCTGTTAAATGATCGAAAGCAGGATTTATGACTTGATACATAAGGCCGGAATTGATAGTTATAACAAAGATAAACAGACATAATAAAACTAACGGTTTTTTAATATCGCTACGCAGTTCGCTTTTCGTTTCGTCCCGCCAGCCATTTTCCTTGTTGACCGGCAATACCCCCAAAAATGCCATACCGACTACAAGGCAAAATATAGAAAGGATAAGCCCGATAAATGGTGAGAAATTTATAGCAACCACATTGACGGCTATCATAATGATGTTGGAATAGATCAATACATCCGCGCAAGATCTGATGCGCTGGTTTTGGGGTGTAAAAGCTTTTAGAAAATAGCCCCACGAAGCCACAGCACAGCCCGACACATACCCGTTAATGATCAATCCAGCCACCCATAGCGGAGACGGAACAAAAAAAAATGGTGTAGTTGCCATGAAACACACACCCATACTCCCAAGCAGCATATATTTTGCCGCTATTGAAGACTTCACCAGATAACCGCAGGAGAGCAGTCCCGCAAAATGCGCAATAACAGCGACCGGCATGTAACCGGAGGGGCCCGTTTTATGCAGCCCCAGCAAACTATAAAGCACTTGTCCTTCAAACAGGAACGATAAAAGATAGCCGGAAAAAAAAGAAAATCCAATAATGGAGATAAAACGTTTGTTCATAACTCAGGCCCTTTCAGCTAAACCGCTCATCACGGATATCGTATACTTATTATTTAATTATACCATGAGAACTTTTGGCGAATATGCTAAAATTATATAAATCAGACTCCATCAGCGTCACGCGCCGCATAATTTTTCTTGCAAAGGAGTGGTCACCATGCCTATGCCCCCGGAATACACCAGACCTTTTTTTTGGGATGTGGACTTTTACTCCCTGGATACCGAAGCGGATCATTTTTTTATTGTAGAAAGGTTGCTGGAACAAAGTGATGACAAAAGCTTCTTCTGGATGCTGAATTATTACAGCAGCCAGCTTCTTCTGAACGTCGTCAAAAGCAGCCGCTCGCTTTCCCGGAAGACAGGGCTTTTCTGGAAAAATTATTTTAATTTAAAAGAAGGTGAGTTAAAGTGTTTGCAGCAGCTCTCCCACCGGGCAGGATCCAAATTTTAGAACGTCTGACGCATATACAGGCTTGACAAATTTTTATCTTGCCAGAGGCACCGCCGTAGCGTTACACCTTGGCCACCGGATTTCCGAGGATTTTGACTTCTTTACGCCTCGGGAATTTGACGCCGTCTTGTTGCGGGACGAATTATACAACGCCGGGGATTTTATCATTACCGATATAAAAAGCCTTACCCTGCACGGCGTTTTTGGCGGAGTGAAGGTAAGCTTTCTCTATTACGCCCCCCCTCTTGTCTTCCCACCCCTTCTTTACCATGGCTGTCCGGTTGCGGATCTGCCCGACCTGGCGCCAATTAAACTGGACACTGTGGGCAGCCGGGGCAGTAGAAAAGACTTTATCGATCTTTTCTTCATTGCCCGTGAATCTATACCGCTCAAGGAAATCTTCAAACTTTACGAAAAAAAATACGCCCACTGGCAAATTAATATCAAACACCTGATCATGAGCCTGACCTATTTTGAGGACGCCGAGAAGGCTGGGAACAAGATTATGATGCTGAAAAAAAGCACCCCTTGGGATGATATAAAGAGCTTTTTTATAGAACAAGCAAAGGTTCTACTGGATGCAAAGAAGGCAGAATCGAAGCTATAAAAAACAACTCTCCACTACAGAGAACCAGAAACAGCTTTTCTAACCGCAGTAACATTCCTCTGGTTAAGGTTATTACCTATGCGTTTGATTTGCTCCGGTCGTTTTTAAATTTAATTACCGGAACAACAACCTCTTGCAGAGAGGCCCCCCCGTGCAAGTAGTTAGCCCCTGCGCCCTGCACTTTGAAGATATTTACCCCCTGGGTACGATGACATTAAGGTCGTTAGCTTGACCCAATAAATATTCCATGGAAAAGGAAAGTGCACCCTTGATGTCTTCGTTTTCCCCGGTAACAACAAACCTTTTGTTATCCTCCACCGCTTCGCCTGTAGCCCTGGGAATTTTATCACACTCCTGCAGTGCCGATCTCCGGTACAGGAACCCATGGTCGGAGGTAATATAAATATGGGTGGCACTTAAATTATTAATCAGGTTTTTAACTAGCAGCCGCAAATCAGCAAACGATTTTTCAACGGCATTGAAAACATCTCTCGCGGTGGCGGCATGGTCGCCAATGGCGTCAATGCCATTGTGGTAAATATAAGCCAGTCTCTTGCCTTCAAACAGGTCCTTGTATTCCTGCCTTTTCATATCCTTGATGTCATGATAGGTTACCGCTATAGCACCCTGACTGTAATTAAGCAACACCTTGCCGCGACCCTCGGTGCCTTGAATATTAATGCCGTCAACCGATATTTCTCCCTTATGGCTATAATTAATATCCTGGTGGGGCAACAGAGCGGCCATACCAAATTTGGTACTGGACGGCAGGGTACCCAGCAGATGAAAAGCTTGCGTGGAACCTTTTCGTTCGGTATTTAATAGATCGCTAAACTCCCTGGCTGCCTCGTAGCGCAGCGCATCAGAAATAACGGTGCATATAAATCAAAGCCTTGAAACCGTTATGCCTGCCTGAATCAAACAGCCAGTAAAGCGGCCTTTTCTTATAAGTTTTCACATGGTCTTTGTAGAAGTCATTTAAAAAATACCTTCTAATGGCCTACCGCGAAGTTTCGCCGGATTTTTTCTTTAGGGTTTCTGCTATGTAATCAAGGTTTTCCTCCAGGGTTTCCTCACCAAAAGTTATTTTGACAAAATCCACAAAGCGACTGACAATGTCTTCATCTTCGTCGAAATATACATCGTCTACTATAGGGATGATATTATCTTCATCGGCCTTAAAGGTTTTGTATCTGCCGGGGTCAAACTCTCCCCCGGCGTAAACCAAGCCTTCCTCGTTCATGGAGTGGCGGCCAAACATGCAGCCGACTGCGTAGGAGATGAAGGATTTGATATCGCGTTCGCGATCGGCTTTGCGGATGGTCACGTCTTTATCCTCCACCTCCGGGGTCAGCTCGTCTTGAAGACCATAGATTTCGATGAAAATGCGGTTTAATTCTTCTTCGTTGGATTTAAGTATAACGCAAACGCGAAATTGTTACCCAACAATCTATAGTTTATTATTGCCTCTTTAAGAACGCTATCAACTTTTTAATTTATTGATAATCGCCTGGTTCATAAAATCGTAACTTTCCCATATATTCAAATCAGCTTTGAAATAATAAGGATAAATGTATTTAAACATCCACTGCATGTATTGCAATAACCTTTTGCTGGATATCCCAGCCTTATTCTTAAATTCATCTTCCTTAATCGCTTTTATATTATGAGCCGCCGGATTTCTTATCTTATCTTCCACGTTACGCATCAGTCTGCTTCTGGCCAATACCGCTATCATAATAGTTTAGCAGGTCCGGTGCATTAGACTCTATTTTATCACGCTTCACTTTCCAAAAACCCGAGCCACGAGGCGCTTCAATGCAAAAATCTTCTTTTATGTGTCGCCGACATCTCTCCTCAAGAAAGGACTCAAAAAGTTTGGTCAGCGCAGGTGAGATACCGCGCACATAGTCCATTAATTGCCCGGACTTCTGCTGCAAACCCAATAATAATAGATATTCGAACAAATCTCTGGCATCACTGGATTTCACCGGAAATACATCATAGTTGGCTTGTTTGGCCTCTTTACCTGCCTCAATGAGATCCATATTCTTTCGCTGGCAGGCAGCTTTTAATAGACTCATGGCTTGCTCGGGCACAAAATCCCGTACTGAATGTAAAATATCCAAGGCAGCTAAATAATTATAAGCTTCTACATTACTGATAGCAGTTTCCCGCAAGAATAAAAAACGCAGGTTTGTAGATACCACCTTTTTCGATCTGTTATTTCTTTCAAGCTCAGGATCATTATCAATATTATTTAGCCAAGTCTCCTCAACATTATAGCTTATTTGACCATAATTTTCCCGCTCATTGGGGGTGGTCACTTGAATAGCGCCAACTGGAAAATTTGTGGTCAGGCTAAGTAACTGGGCGGCCGATTTCATCTGCGGCGTACCTGAAGAAAGATTACTGACAATTATTGTGAGACCTACTGACGGTTGTTGTGAGAAACGACACATAACATATATACATAACAAAACTGTTGTGTATATATAAAAATGTAAAAAAAACACCCTCTTAGGAGAGTGTTTTATATTTATAGCTTAAACATTATCTTTATTAATTAAAAATATCTGCCCGCATGCTTACCGTACCATCAGACCTTTTATTCATTGCCTTCATTACGTATAAAACCGTTATCTAAATAATACTTTTCCTTGCCTGGATAAGCATCAAGCGTTATAAATCTTACCCCAATTTTTGATGTACTAAGTTCATATGCTATATCTTTTATATAGTCAATTAAAAAACCACCGAGACCATATTCCCTAAACCTAATACTTCTTCCTAGCCTGGCAATCTTAATTGCAGGGACCTTATATTGTGCCTCAATTTTTTCTTCTTCCCGTTCCTTATTACTGAGAGGTATTGAATCGCAACATACGGAACAAAATGCAGCCAACTCACCAGTATAGTATAATAAAATAGTACTATTCATACCTGCTTCTTGTTCTGAATAAGCTTCTTTTCTTAAAAATCTATTCATTTCGGCGTCGCCGCAATCAAATGTCTCCAAGTCAGGAATTTCTGTCTCTGACAATCTAACCAGTAAAATTGCTTTTGTATTGATGGCAGCCATGGTAAAGAATTACAGACCTTTTTTCCTAATACTTTTAAAAAATTCATTGCGTTTTTGGGCCCTACGGATTTGTTCGGAAGTTGGCTTTTTCTTGATTTGTTCTAATACATCATTCGCATCTTTGCCATAGAGCACAGGTGTTGGTTGAAGTTGTGTAGCCATTTTTCTCCCTCCTTCTTTAATATCTTTTAGCTTATCCGTTTTCGCACACCCCCAGCACAGACATATACGTAAATGCTATGCCAGTTTTGCCGAGGACATTCCACATAATAACATTTCTTCTGGAAACATTGTAACATGTTACATGTTACATCCCAAAACCCTTACATGTTACATCCCAAAACCCGATAATATTAATTTAACATAAATTACATGCTAATTTGCTTTGATTACGCACTAACACTTACTAATACTAACATAATTGACACAACTCATATTTAACTTCATTAGTTGTTTTTCCTCTAAACCTGAAGCCCCGCAGCAAAACAAGTATTCCCATACCCACTTGCTGTATGCTGTACTGACAGTCAATATTTACACCATCTTCAGGCTGTTTCATCTTCCCCTTATTTTATTATATTAGAACCGGCGTCTTAAATTGGTCTTTGCACTGCTCGATAAGAACAAACTTTACCGGCCTGATTAGTGCATATTATTTCCCGGTAACTGTCATAATTGTGCTGGATGGTATAGTTTGCTAATATTTAGCTTAAAGAATCTCGCGTTTTAGCTGTGGGCAAAAAGTTTTTTCTTGACAATTGTATACAATATTGCGTACAATTTAAGCGATATTAATTAAGCAACTATTAATAGGTAAGGGGAAACATGGCAACTAATAATAAAGTTACCTCAGATGAATTGGCCTATAGGGAAATTAGAAGCGCGATAATATCAGGATATTACAAGTCCGGAGAGAGATTAATAGAATCCGAAATTGCTGAGAAGCTTGAATTAAGTAGAACTCCTATTCGGGAAGCGTTAAAACACCTTGAGAAAGAGGGCTTCCTGGTGAGGGAACCCTACAAGGGCATGATGGTAAGAAGATTTACTTTAAAAGAAATCAACAATTACTACCAAGTAAGATCTGTGCTTGAGGCTCTATGTGCATATTTAGTAACTAAAAATGCAACTGATAAATTAAAAAATAATTTAACTGAAAATATTAAATTATCACGAAACGCAATTCAAGCCAACGATTTTAAACTTTTAGCTAAATTAAACAATGATTTTCATACAAGCTTGACCATGGCTAGCGGGAATAAGATGTTAGTTCAAATCCTTGATAATTTGAGGGTTTATTCGGCTATAATGCGAATTTCAATTTGGACGATACCTAACAGGGCTCAAAAGGCGTTGAAGGAACATGAGAGCATCGTTGACGCTATTATCATGGGGAAAAAGTTTTTAGCAGCGAAAAAGGCGATCGGCCATATGACCAGCTCGTGGGAAAACGCCAAAAAATTACTGGAATAGACGGGTTTTGCATTATCAAACGGGTTTCATAACGTTAGGCAATGCAGAATTTTTTTTCTTGAAGATTGTATACAATATTGTATACATCTCAAGCAATTATTTTTAATTGAGGTAACTATTCAGTATAAGGCCTTCGCAACTGGGGTCAGCCCCAGTACAGCTACTTGAAAGGAATACTGAATAGCTACAGTATAGTTATCTTGATTGAATTGGCTTATAGGGGCTTATGCTGATAATAAAATTTTCATTAAACATATTGCGGGAGGAGATGTACCGATGCTGGATTACGATGAGTACCAGAAGAAATTAGAAGAAGCGATCTCCAAATCAACATTCAGGTGCCGAAACTGCAATTACTGCTATTCCGTGTGCCCGCTGTATAAATCTATGGAAGGGTTTATGGTTAATGGCCCTTCCGGTATAATCCAGTCAATTTACTACTACTTAAAATGGAATCTCAATGATGCCGAACAAAAGAAAAACTTGACAGAAATTCTTTTTTCCTGTACAACCTGCAACGCATGCGTAATAGCATGTGAAGAATTAAGTGCGGGAATACCGCTGCTGGAAATTATAGAAAACGGCCGCAAGCTGCTAGTGGACAACAATATAGGTCCGATGCCCTTCCAACGCAATGCTTTAAAAGCAATCTATGCCAAAGGTAATCCATATAACTTTGATTCCGAAAACAGGTTGGCCTGGGCAAAAGACATCAATATTAAAAAACTCCCGGATGAAAAAGCGGATATGCTTTACTATGTGGGCTGCAGCGTCTCATACGATCCGGAAATACGGAACATTGCCGTAAGCCTTGTTAAGCTAATGAAAAACCAGGGCACTGACTTTGGGGTATTGGAAAAAGAGAGATGCTGCAGCTGTGCCGCCAACCGCTTGGGTGACGAATTTCTTTTTCAGGAGATGTCACAGCAAAACACCAAGAGTTTTGTAGAAAGCGGCGTAAAAAGCATTGTTACCACTTCGCCCCATTGTTATAACACCTATATCAAGGAATATCAAGGCCTGGATAATATTGAAATTCAGCATTATGTGCATATGCTGCATAATTGGACAACTAACAAAAAGATAAAGTTTGAAAAAAAACTAAATTATGTGGTAACGTACCATGATCCCTGCTACCTTGGTAAACACAACGGAATTTACGAGGAACCACGCGAAATTATAGAAGCTATTCCCGGTGTCAAGCTGGTAGAGATGAAAGACAACAGGAAAATGAGCCTTTGCTGCGGCGGAGGCGGAGGAAGAATGTGGACGGAAGTAAAAGAAGAGAAACGCCTGGCAAATCAACGTGTGGAACAGGCACTGGCCGCGGGAGCCAACATACTGGCCGTAGCCTGCCCGTGGTGCCATATCATGCTGCAGAATGCCATAAAAGATTTGGAACAGGAAGAAAATATAAAAGTTGTGGATATTTCTGAACTTCTTGCCGAAGCATTGGCCCTTTAATAATGTTTGAACAGATTAAAAACAAGGAGTGAGGATAATGGATTTGCAAGCCCAGGACATAAAGAAAGACCTTGCCCAAATAGTTGGGGAGCAGTACGTATCAGACAACATATTTGAAAGAGTAAAAAGTGCGCTGGACCCCATGCCATACCACATAAAGAATGATAGCATACCCTATGTGGTAGTACTGCCAAAAAACAAAGAAGAAATCTCCGAAATAATGAAATATGCCAATAAAAATAAAATATCCGTATTTGTCAGGTGTTCCGGAACACAGCTAAACGGTGCGTCCAGACCGCATGCTCCCGGAATAGTGCTGAACACCAAGCGAATAAACTCATTTGAAATTATAGAAAAAGGCGGATATTTTGAATGTGAACCCGGCGTCAGGTGTAAAGAAATGGCGGATGAGTTAAAAGCATTAGGTTACTGGCTGCCCGTTTACCCCGGCAGCCAGGTTATTGCTAGTATGGGAGGATTAATTTCAAACAACACCAGCGGACACCTTACCGATACATATACCGGTAAGCCTGGTGATTACGTGCATGGGCTGGAAGTAGTGCTCCCTACCGGTGAAATCATTGAAACCGGCACGGTGGGTCTTAGAAAACCAGCCGGGACAGATTTAACCAAATTTTTTGTAGGCGGGGACGGTCTTATGGGTATTATTGTAAGAATACGGATGAGACTTTTACCCTTGTTGCCACGGGCATATGGCGTAGCTATCTTTAAAGACTTGGAGGCATTGGCCGGGGGAGTGCAAAGAATGTATTTAGAGAAACGCCCGGTTCCCATATTTATGGAGTTCATGTCCAAAACTATTGCAGATATTGGCTTTCAGGTTAAGGGCATGGAAGCGCCTCCGGGACCTGTTCTATTAACAGTTACAGAGGGCTTAACTAAGAAAGAGGCCGAGTACAAAGTTGACGAGCAAGTTAAGTCCTTCAAAAAAGAAAAAGTTATTGTGGCATACAGGGTCACAGACATGAATGAATGGGAAAAACTCTGGGGGACCAGGGAAGTTATCGGGTCATATATCATGCAGGTGCAGAGAGGTAAATTAATTACCTCGGAATTGTCCGGTAACCTTGCCGAGCTTGTGGAAATAATGCGGGATGCCGAGAGCTTCAACGAAGGCCTTTCCGTATTGCAGGAAATACCTACCCTTCTTTTCGGCCATATTGGGGCTTTGGCTATCCATGCTTCGTTCCTGCTTCCTGCTGATTGGGAGGATGACAAGCTCAAAAAAGCGACAGACGAATTGTTTCAACGCGAAACTGAAATTAACTTTAAATACCGCACCTGCGGCGGTGAATGGGGGCAATTTGCCAAAAGGACACCTTTCTTTATTAAAAGGTATGGTCAATTCTCCTACGACCTGGTTAAAAATATTAAGGCAGTTTTCGACCCCAATAATATTTTAAATCCGGGCATTTTCGAAGGTCACAGGTAATGTTTAAGCAGTAAGTTTAAATAGAATTCACCAATTGCAAAGGAGAGAATTAGATGGGCGACATGGTTAATGAGATTAGCGAAAAGTATGCAAAACTGCAATTTAACGACCTTTCCTCTGAAGTAGTTGATACTACAAAGAAGTTTATAATTGATACTCTAGGCTGCGGGTTTGCTGGAACAAAAGCCTCGGGGAGCATAGAGGTCATGAATCTTTTTGCTTCTTTTGGCGGTAAGGAGGAAGCTACCCTGTTTGGTTCTGGCCACCGGTTGCCCTGCCACAGTGCAGCGTTTGTCAACAGTGTTCTGAGCCATGCGCTGGACTTTGATGATACCTTGGATGATGCGGCCATGCACTGTTACGTAAGCGTCCTTCCCGCTGCGTTGTCGCTGGCAGAAGCCAGAAAGGCAAGTGGAAAACAGCTTATTACGGCTGTAGCTCTGGGAGTTGATTTAAGCTGCCGACTGGGTGCTGCTATCAGGACTTCCTTAAGCTGGATTCGCACTGCCACTTGTGGTTCTTTTGGGTCGGCGGCTGCCGCCGCTAAAGTTTTAAACTTAAAACAACAGGACATGCTTAACACTTTCGGAGTGGCATACAGTCAAACATCCGGCAATGCCCAGTGCCTTTTAGACGGGGGATTGGCCAAAAGAATACAACCTGCTTTCTCAGCCAGAGCAGGGGTCCTTTCAGCACTAATGGCTGAAATGGGAATTACCGGGGCGCGTGAAGTGTTCGAGGGGAAATTTGGGTATTTCAATCTTTACGAGCGTGGCGCCTATGACCGGGGAAAGTGCCTGGAAGGGCTGGGAGAAGAGTTTTTCGGCATGAAGTTAAGCATAAAACCATATCCTTCCTGCCGCATGACGCATTCCTCCATAGATGCGGCTCTAGCTGTTAAGCAAAAATATGGCTTTAGCTTTGAGGAAGTTGAAAAGGCGGAACTTTTTGTATCCAAAATGTCCAAGGAAATGGTAGGTAAGCCGTTTGCAATAAGGCAGAACCCGCAGGTTGACGCGCAGTTTAGCATACCGTACACAGTGAGTGTAGCGCTTACAAAAGGGAAACCCTTTATTGATGATTTTGAAGATGCAGTTATATGCGACGAAAAGAGAAAATATGCGGCCGGCAAAATTAATGTTTATGCAAGTGAAGATATTGGGGAAAGGGACTTAAAGCCTGCTGTTATAAAGGTATACCTTAAGAATGGAGATGTTTTGACCGACAAGATTGATGTTTTAAAGGGGCACCCGGAAAATCCTTTATGCTGGGAAGAATGCATTAGGAAATTTAAAAAGTGTACTGCTTGGGGTGTTCAAAAATACGAAGACAACGTAATTGATAGAATTGTGGAAATAGTTCTAAATCTGGACCAGATTGAAGATGTAAGTAAAATTCAAACACACTTACTTAACTGTAATTAATAAGAAGGTGCAATAATTACAAATCAAATAACTAGCTATAATTAATAAACTGGCAAAATCTTCAAAAAACTTTTATAGGAGGAGCAAATGAAATATAGTATTAGACCTATTGTACTATGTGAAGGTATCAGAGATATGTCACAGTGGACTTATCGTTGGAACGTAGGCAAAAAGGTTAAAAGCGCCTGTTACGTTTGGTACATAGAGGGGTCAAACCCTAAAATTCTGGTTGATGCCGGTGCTCAGGGAGAACATTTTAATCCTGAATTCCCAATGACTACGCGTGTTCCTCTTGATGAGGGTCTGGCCAAGGTTGGCCTTAAACCAAACGATATTGATCTTATTATTGTTACCCATATGCATTTTGACCATATAGCTCTCTCAAATAGATATAAAAACGCTACATTTATTGTCCAAAAAAAAGAACTGGATTTTGCTAGAAACCCTCACGTATTTAATGCGGTAGATTATAATCCGTCGTACTTTGAAGGAATAAAACTACAAGTTGTTGATGGGGATACGGAAATAATTCCTGGAGTGAAAGTTCTTCTTACACCAGGCCATAGTCCAGGAGGACAATCTGTTCAAATAGAAACGAAAAAAGGAAAAGCGATCATTACTGGGTTCTGTTCTCAAATGAGTACTTTTATACAGACACCTTCTATGAAAGAAAGAGGCCTTGAGGTAGCTGCGTGTGGATTGCATACGGATTGCCGTGAAGTCTATGACAGTGCTCTTAGGGTTAAGAAAGAAGCTGAGATTTTAATTCCATGCCATGATCCAATGTTTATGGATGAAGAAAAAATTCCATAAGGAAAGGAGGATAGTATTAAGTTCTAATTTTTATCCAAAAAGGGGGAAATGGAAACGGTGGAAACTACAGTAAATACAAATTTAAAACCTGAACCGGGTATCTCTCCTGAAGGCAAAAGAACAATACTAGCTGCTCATCTTGCATTTTTTGTGGACATGTTTGATATCTATCTTCCTATAGTAGCATTAGCTCCAGCTATGATTTATTTTACGCCTAAAGATTTACCAACTTCTATAACCACTACATTATTCTATTTAACATTTGCTGCTACATTATTAGGAAGGCCACTAGGCGCAGTAATATTTGGTCACTTTGGAGATAGCATCGGCAGGAAGAAAACAGCACTGATATCAATGATTGGTTTCAGTATAGTAACATTGTGTATCGCCGTACTTCCTGGATACGAGCAAGTAGGGCTATTAGGCATTGGTTTGATAATATTTTTAAGATTTATAGACGGTATTTTCCTCGGTGGGGAATACACGGCTGCAAATCCTCTAGCAATGGAGTATGCACCTAAAAGTAAAAGAGGTATAATCGGCGCATTTATAATTGGCGGGTATCCATTATCTTATGTTGTAATATCTCTTGTTACTGCTGCAATGCTTTATCTTACACCATCTGGGGGAATACAATCAGCTTACGTACAGTATGGTTGGAGAATACCATTTATTGTAGGGTTTATTTTTTCCATGGGTATTTTTATTTACTTTTTAAAATTTGTGCCTGAATCTAAACTATGGCTCGAAGCTAAGAAGACAAAAGCTCCCCTTAAAGAATTGTTTAGCGGCGAAAGTTTACGTAACTTTTTGCAGGTTTTTGTTATGATGACCGGTGTGTGGTTTGCTTTTAATGCTATAACCGGAACATTACCTGGAGTACTTATTAATGTATTAGGCGTAGAAGCTAAGGCCGTTACGAATAGTCTTTTGATTGTGAATTTAATTCTATTCTTTGCTTATTTAGCAGTTGGTTCTCTAGGACAAAAGTATGGCAGAAGAATGGTGCTAATATGTGTTGGGATATTAGCATGTACTATTGCACCTTATTTATATTATCTTTTAGTTTCTGGCGCGCTTGAGAATACAACTCGACTCCTCTTATTAGCATTAGCAATTGAATTGTTGGTATTGCCGGGAACTTGGGGTATAGGGCTTGCTTATATAACTGAAAGGTTTAGGACTAGTGTTCGGGCATCTGGTTTTGGGCTTGGATGGAGTCTTTCGGTTATGATCCCGTCATTTTATTCGTTTTACATGTTGGGACTTGGATCTATAATGCCTTATGAGTATACTCAAATAGTATTATTAGTCTTGGGCGGTATACTTATAATTATAGGTGCAGCATGGGGGCCGGAAACAAAAGATGTGGATTTTTAAGTGTAAGTTTTAAATTTATAAATCATGTTTAATTAATACGGGATAGCTTGTTGACAAAGTCTGTCAGCAAGCTATTCTTTTGCCTTGTTCAAGGTAACAAGAATTTCTTACGAGCCTCTTCGGCCAGATCCTTAGCCTTTTTAGCCAGCAAAATTGGCTCATAAGAATTAGCTCATCCCGAAAATACCAATGAGCGGGTGACCCTGAAACCTTTAGAACGGAAAATCCTTGCCAATTTTAAATTCTCTCAATTTGTTGTCTGCACTGATGCCGGCCTTGCCAGTACCGCCAACCGGAAGTTTAACGACATCACTAAGAAGTAAAAACATTACTCATTTTTATAGGATATGAAAAAAGCCTATGACCCTTTATTACTAAAGGATACAGGCTTTTTATCTACATAAGTGTCCTTTTTATCTACATAAGTGTCAAAGATGAGATATTGTAATACTTTTTTATATATCGTACAACAATTTTATTCTACAACAGGCGCGTCAGTTACTATCCTTTTTTACTCCACCGTCACGCTCTTGGCCAAATTCCTCGGCTGGTCAACGTCACAATCCCGGACCACAGCCATGTGGTAAGCCAATAACTGCAGTGGTATTACTGCCAGCACAGGGGCAAGCACCTGATGGGTGCGGGGAATATACATGACCTGGTCGGCTTCTTTGGCCACTTCTTCCAGTCCCCGCATGGCCACGGCCAGCACCATGGCGTCCCGGGCCTTGACTTCTTTTATATTGCTGATCATCTTTTCAAAAAGTGTCGCCTGGGTGGCCAGTGCGATAACGGGTACATCCTTGACGATGAGGGCCAGAGTGCCGTGCTTCAGTTCACCCGCGGCATAGGCCTCGGCGTGGATGTAGGATATTTCCTTAAGTTTTAACGACCCTTCCATAGCCACAGCGTGGTCCAGGCCCCGGCCAATAAAGAATACGCTGGAACAATGGCAGTATTGCCGGACAAAATTCTCTATATCCCTGCCGTTTTCCAAAACAGCGCTTACCTTGTCGGGCAGCTTGCGCAGACCGGTGACAATTTGGGCTAATTCCTCCGGCTCTAATGTGCCGCGCCGCTCGGCCAGATGGAGGCCGATGAGATACATGGAGACGAGCTGGGTAGTGTAAGCCTTGGTGGAAGCCACGGCAATTTCCGGACCGGCCCAGGTATAAAGCACATCATCGGCTTCCCGGGCCACTGAGCTGTCCACCACATTGGTTACCGCCAGTACCCGGGCCCCTTTGCGTTTGGCTTCCCGCAGCGCCGCCAGGGTATCGGCGGTCTCGCCGCTCTGGCTGACTACAATCACCAGGGAATGCCGGTCCAGCAGTGGATTGCGATAGCGGAATTCCGAGGCGATATCTACTTCCACCTGAATGCGGGCCAGGGACTCAATAATATGTTTGCCCACCAGTCCGGCGTGGTAGGCTGTACCGCAGGCCGTAATAAATATTTTGTTGGTCTCCCGAAGCTGTTCGTCCGGGATGTTTATTTCCTTAAGAGTCACACTGCCGCCATCCGCGGCAATGCGCCCGCTGAGGGTATCTTTGAGCGCCCGGGGCTGTTCGTAAATTTCCTTGAGCATAAAATGTGCATAGCCGTCCTTTTCAGCTTGTTTGGCCTCCCAATCGACGGTGAATATTTGCTTATCCACCGATTGGCCGGTCCGGTCCAGCACCTGGGCCCGCTCCCGGGTGAGTACGGCTATTTCCCCGTCCTCCAGTATATAGGTCTGCCGGGTATGAGCCAGCAGGGCCGGTATATCGGAGGCCAGGAAGTTTTCCCCGTCCCCCAGTCCCACCACCAGCGGACTGTCATGGCGGGCTGCCACCAGCTGGTTGGGTTCATCCAGAGACAGCACCACTGTTGCGTATGAGCCATCCACTTTCTTGAGCACCCGCCGCATGGTCTCTACCAAATCACCCATGTAAAACTCCTCAATCAAGTGCGGCAGCACCTCGGTATCGGTTTCCGAACGGAACACGTGCCCCTGGGAAATCAGCCATTCCCGCAGGGTAAGGTAGTTTTCTATGATACCGTTATGCACCACCGCAAACCGGCCCGAGCAGTCCGGGTGAGGATGTGCGTTGGCATCGCTGGGCCGGCCGTGGGTGGCCCAGCGGGTGTGCCCGATGCCTATAGTGGAATCAGGCAGATAATCTTTCATTTGGGTCCGCAGCTCAACTAATTTACCCGTTTTCTTTTGCAGTTCTATGGCGCTGTCCTGAATTACAGCGATACCGGCCGAATCGTAGCCACGGTATTCAAGTCTTTGCAATCCATCCAATAATATAGGCGCCGCCTGACGGCTGCCGATATATCCTACTATACCGCACATATATTTAAACCTCCGTTTAATCGCTTATTTTTTAAAAATACCATTATTAACATAACTCTTCGTATTCTTTATAAGTATTGCAGACAATTATAATAATGAAATAAAAAAACCGCCAAAAGGGCATACCTCTCCTGACGGTTTTAGTCGGTATTATAGCCTTCGACCAGTCACCCGGCACCCTTTGTCCCCGCGATTACCCGCAGGCTTTGTGGTACCTCTGACGGTTGTGACTGAACCGGGGAGCATCCGCCGAAATTTCGATAAACTCCCTCCTCGTCAGCCCGGTTAACCGGGCTCTGGCGCTTGCTGTTTAGTTGTCAACATACCGGACGCTCTCTTTTAATATCTGCTCGGTCATTAAAAATATCAGCGAGCTAAAGCGGGTGTATTTTAATAAATACCACCTCCCATACCGGATCTAAGTCCCAGTTGCAAGTGCTACAGATATCACCCATGCATCCATTAGGAGTCTGCTAAAAGACATACTATGTATGTCACTGAACAGGCAGGTACCGTCACCGCATAGTAATATCCAAACCACAGTGCCAGGCAGCCGGGCAGCTTAGGATTCCCCTATACCCCTCTATACCCCTCTTTGCACCGACGCCGCATAAAGCACCGTTTAAACTAAAGCATACCAAAGCACCACCAGTTAAAAGGCTTTAAAGCCCTTCGACTATATGCACCAGCTCACCTACCACAGCCCGCAATTGCTCCATGTCCCGCCCCTCCGCCATTACCCGCACCAGCGATTCGGTGCCCGAGGGACGCACCAATATCCGGCCCTGGCCGGCCAGCTGCCTTTCCATTTCCGCAATGCTTTGCTCCAACACTGAACTGGTCATTACCCGGTGTTTATCCGCCACGCGAACATTTTCCAGCAGCTGGGGCAGGCGTTCCATTTGCCCCGCCAATTCGGCCAGGCTGCGCCCGGTGGCTTTTATCACCGCCAGTAGTTGAAGCGCGGTTAACAGCCCGTCACCCGTGGAGCTGTGTTCCAAAAACAGTATATGCCCGGACTGTTCGCCGCCGAAAACCGCTCCGCTGTGCAGCAGTTCCTCCAGCACGTAACGGTCCCCCACCTTGGTTTGCAGCACCTCAATGCCCGCTTCCCGCATGGCCAAATGCAGGCCCAGGTTACTCATCACCGTAACCGCCACGGTATTTTGGGGCAGACGGTTTTGTGATTTCAAATGCCGGGCGCAAATAACCATAATCTGATCCCCATCCACCAGTCTGCCCTGGTGATCCACGGCAATCAGCCGGTCGGCATCCCCGTCATGGGCCAGCCCCAGGTCGGCTCCGTGCCTGACCACCGCGTCACACAGCTTTTCCGGGTGGGTGGAGCCGCATCCGGCGTTAATATTCACCCCGTCCGGGGTATTAAAAATAGCTGTTACCTCGGCCCCCAGTTCAGCCAGCACCCGGGGAGCCACCCGGTAAGCCGCGCCATTGGCACAGTCTACCACCACTTTAAGCCCGCCGAGATCGCCGGCAATCGTTCCTTTTAAGAACGCAATATAACGGTCATCGGCATCCGTCACCCTTTGTATCCGTCCCACGGCGGCCCCCACCGGCGAAGGTAACCCGGCATCTCCGTTTTGCAGCAGCTTTTCAATCTGCTGCTCCTTGTCGTCAGTCAGTTTATAACCGCTGGGACCGAAAAATTTTATGCCATTATCCTCCACGGGATTGTGCGAGGCTGATATCACCACGCCCCCGGCGGCATCCAACTCCCCGGTTAACAGTGCTATAGCGGGAGTGGGAATAACTCCCACTGTCAATACATCCACACCGGCCGAGCAGATACCGGCGGACAGAGCCGCTTCCAGCATATCCCCGGAGATCCGGGTGTCCCGGCCCACTACCAGTCGCCCCGGCGCACCGCCTTCCGCCAGCGCACATGCCCCGGCCCTGCCTAATCTATAAGCCAGCTCGGGGGTAAGATCTTTGTTGGCAACACCGCGTACGCCATCGGTGCCGAATAACCGTGTCATTAATACAACTACCTCCTGAAGCAGTAAACAATTAATAAAGCCCTGGGGTTGTCTCATTTTATTTTAATTTTATTTGTTTTCAACTGAAAGTTTTCTTAATAAACAACAATAATTATATCTTTTACACCATCCACGTGTCAATTTAAAGTAAAAACGAGTAAACATTTACTTTCATTTACTTTTTAATCTTTTACTTTTTAATTTTCCGCTATACCTTATTATATGCCCCACTCACTACCGACGTTCGGTTATGTCTTTATTGTTTAAATATGGCCTTATTTTTTATATACGTCAATAGTACATAAAAACGAGGGTTATCAAGTCAGACCTTGCATAACCGCCAAAACTATCTATTAGCTATATTATCTATTAGCTATATATAGACAACAATTGCTTGAATCCGGGCTTTTCGCAGTGCAGTCAATTATATATTTACCGGCTGTTCCTTTACCCCGCTCTCCAGCCTGACCAGGTTAAAACCGTCCAGCTGTTCACGGGCGGCGTCCAAAATATAATCATGGCAGGTAAATAATATAACTTGATGCTTCTTAGCCATTTCATTAACTACTTGCAGTGCCCCCCGCAAACGCCCGGCATCAAAATCTACCAATATGTCGTCCAGTATAATAGGCATGCAGGCAACCGCCGCGCTAAAGTGATCGGCCAGCGCCATGCGCACGGCCAGATAAAGCTGACCCGCCGCGCCTCTGCTGAGAAGCGGAGCAGGCACCCGGCTTCCCCCCGGTTCTTCCACCACTAAACCGGCCGCTTCCCCTACCGGGGCTACCACACGGGTATACCGCCCCCGGGTCATAGGACTGATCAGCCCGGATGCCCGGGCCAGAACGGCGGGCTGGCGTTCCCGCTCATGCTTTTCCCTGGCCATTTCCAGCAGCCCGGCACATAGAACCGTCACCTGCCACTTTCGGCCGCAGGCCGTCAGGCTTTCCCGCAGCATATCCCGCCGCTGCCTGGCCCGGGCCAGTTCCTCACC
This sequence comes from Desulfoscipio sp. XC116, assembly GCF_039851975.1. Lineage (GTDB taxonomy): Bacteria > Bacillota > Desulfotomaculia > Desulfotomaculales > Desulfallaceae > Sporotomaculum. The sequence goes on along the minus strand of NZ_CP156660.1, from coordinate 568,564 downwards.
GTTTTCCAGCACCCGCATTTGCTGCTTTAGATCAGCCGCGGCATCACCCAGCCGGGCCAGCTCATCTTCTATTTCAGCCAGGGAGGCTTCCAGCGCCTCGATTTGCACCTCATGCTCCCCCCGGGTCGTACTCCTTAATTCTTCTTGCAGTTCCCGCAGTTCCCCGGCCGACCCGGCAATATTCAACAGCTGTCCCTGCAGCGCCTCAATGCACCGGTCCAGCTCCCGCCGTTCCAGGTAAGCCGCCATACGCCGGCGAAAATCCTCTATATCGCAGGCACCGCCCAAAGCCAGCAGTGCCCGGATATCTTGTTCAACCGCGGCCAGATTATCCTCGGCTAACTTCTTTTCTTCCCGCGCCTCCTCCAGTTCCTCGACATAACGCCGGCGCTGAGCGCAAGCTGCCCGCTGTTCATTTAATAAATCAGCCAGGCGCCCTACGTAACCAGACACCTGCTCTCGGACCGGCCGGTCATCATCAAGCACAGCCGCCAGCTCAGTGACCCGTCGCTCATACGTTTGCACAACGGCATCCGCTTGTTCCAACATTTTTCTTTCCGTCTGCAAGCCCCCGACCGTGTCGGCAATTCTTTCCGCCAGCGACATAAAATCTGCGGCCCCGGCAGTGTCCAGCAGCGGCAGCCCCTTATGGTCCAACCACTGCCGCCATTCATTTTGCAGCTGCCGCTCCGCTATTTTTTGCCCGGCCAGCTCTTCTTCCATTTGCCGCAGTTCTCTGCCGGCCCGAGATAACGCTCGGCCGGCCTGCTCCAGCCGATCACCCAGCTCACGCCTCCGGCGCTCGGTTTCCAGCTCCGCCATTAAACGGCGCCTCAGCCCGGGGATATCCTCCCGGGCCAGAGTTTCCCGCCCGTGCACAGTCATCGCCACCCGGCGCAGCCTGGCGGACCCGGCTTCCATTTCTTCACCCAGCCGGGCCACTTCCAGCTCCACCGCGGTTCGGGTCTTTTCCAGGGCATCTATTTCCTCGCTCAGTTCCTCCGTCCGGGTGCGCAGCTCCCCGGCCTGTTTGGCCAGTATACTGTGTAGCAGCACAGCCAGACCCATACCGCCGGCCAGGATCAATAAACCCAATAAAATATTGTAAGACGCCGCCCCGGCGCCCAGACAGCACGACAATACCGCCACCAGCACCGCCCAGGGCGGCTTCTTGGCACCCGTTGTCTGACGCAGCAGCGTCTCCACCTTTTGCCGGCGGTCATTAATCCCGGCCAGCTGATTATGCTGTACCTCCAGCAGCGACCGGCAATGACTTTGCCTTTCCAGCTCCAGAGCCGCCTGCTCCAGCATTTCCAGTCTCTGTTCCGGGGCTGTATCACTTGTCCGGGACGGTACGGGCAAAGCGGCAAGCCGGTCCGCCCAGGCCTCTCCGGCAGCCCGTCTTTCAGCCGCTTCCTTGCCGATACCGGTCAGACGGCCGGTTAAAACAATCACATTTTGTTCTATAGCTCGGAAACGCCGGCTAAAATCATCTACCTGTCGCCTGGCAGCCAGTGAAGTATCCAGCAGTACGAGTTTGTCCGCATTCCAACCCGGACCCAGGGAAGCTATCTTTTCCCGCACCGCCCGCTCGCTCCCGCCAACTCGGGCCTGCAGTTCCGCCAGCGTCTGTTTTTTCTCCAGGTACAGGGAACGCTCCTCCGCCAATTCTTCAATCCCCGCGGCATAAGATATTATTTTTTCATGCACCTGTATAGCAGCCAGCTTGGCGTCTATGACATGTACTTTTTCAACCCAGGCCCGCGCCTCGGCTTGTTTTTCATCCCGCTTGGCCTCCAGCCGGCCCAATCTGTCCGTACCGTCCTCGGGGAACTGTATGGGAGACGCAATGCCGACAGCCGATGATGTTAAATCACCGCACGCACCGGCCCGCCGCTTGGCCAGGCAATGCCGCAGCTCATTCCAGGGCGCCCGGGCCTTAAGCAAATTATCCAGACGGCGCAGCCGCCTTTGCCCTTTATCGCGTTCACCCCGGAGATAATCTTTTTGACGCTCCAGTTCTTTTAGTTGATCACGCATGGTGTTATATCGTTCAGGCTGCTGTTCCAATTCCCTTATTTCGCGCTCCAGGCTATCCAACTCGGCTAGCAGCTTATTCAACACCAATGTCCTTCCCCTGGGCTTGAACAATGTGCCGGCGGTCTTGTCCAACCAGGCGGCGGCATCTGTCAGGCGCTGCGGGCCGGTGCCCGTGCCCGCCCCGTAAATATGGGCGCTAACCTCGTCCCGGGCCAGTTCTTCCAGTCTGCGCAATTCATCCATGCCAAAAGCAAAAATGTTTTTAAATAGTACCGGACTTACACCGCGAAGAATCCGTGTCTTGAGCAGTTCCTCCCCGGCACGGCTGCCATCGGGCAATTCCACCGCCACCCGGCCGTTGCCCCGCCCGTGGCGTTCCACACGGTAAACTTCCCCGTTTTCCTCCAGAAGCAAGCGCCCGCCGTTTGGCCCGCCCCATACCGGCTCGCCCGGACTGCCTTCCGCTTTGAAACCAAAAAGCACCGCCCGTATAAAAGACAGCAGTGTGGATTTACCGGCCTCGTTCAGTCCATAAATTATACAGGGACCGGGGCACAGCTCCTTTTCAGTGAGTGAAAAATCATGCAGCAAGCCATAATCCTTTATATACAGTCCCACCAACCGCACAGTCAATCAACCGTTCCCTTCATTATCCTCTTGCTCCCAAAGCAGGTCCAGAGCCATATCCTCGGCCGCTTCCAGCAGAGCGTCAAATTCATCATCCTCCGGCAGGGGTATATGCCGGGCAATCCGATGGTGCAGCGGGGCAAGCACCTGCCGGAGCATATCCCGCATCTCCCCGTCCCGGCCTCCCGCCGTTCCGCGCGATTCCCGGGCCTGCCGGCTGATAGCCAGCAAATCCCCCAGCAAAGTTTCACTATTGCGCAGCGCCTCTTTATCCACCGCTAAGCCGGTGCTGCAGCGAATGGATTCCAACCATACAAAGCTGCCTTCGGGCCCGGCAAAGCGGCAGCGCATTTCCTCCAATATTCCTTCCGGCACACCGTCATACCGCAATGACCGGTGCAGCACACCGCGCCCGGTAAGCTCCAGCCGCGCCACCACCGACCGGCCGTCATGCCGATAACGCAAAACGGCCAGCTGCTCATCAATTCTCTCCAGCAGTTCCTGTTCCGTTGCCAGCCCGTCAATGGGTACCCGCACTTGCTCCCAGCGCACACCGTCCATTGCTAAAAACTCAAGCTTTATCGCGCCGCCGGTGTTCACCCGGACCAGGTAACAGCCCCGGGCACCGGTTTCCCGGGGGTTGCGCCCCTGCGGGTTGCCGGGATAAACTACACAGGGATTTTGTTTACACAACAGCCGGCGGCTGTGCACATGCCCCAATGCCCAGTAATCAAAACCCGCACGCACCAGCTCCTCCAGCCCGCAAGGCGCGTAATTGGCGTGTTCCGCATTTCCTCCCACGTTGCAGTGCAAAACGGCCAAAGCAAAGGGGACGTTTGGCTCGCGCTTAAATAAAGAGGCGTAGTTCTCGTGCACATCCCGCCGGGGGTAACTGATACCGTAGATACGCGCGATTTCCAGCCCCCGGCGCACCACGGGCCGGGCCGCAACCTCACCCGGCGAAAAAAAATAAACGCTGTCCGGCCAGGTAAGCGCAGCCCACCGGCCATCATCATGGTCATGATTGCCGTGGGCCACAAAAACAGGGATGCCCGCCTCGGCCAGTTGTTCCATGGCGTTTTGAAAACGCAGCTGCGCCCGCAGGCTGCGGTCGGCCAGATCATAGATATCGCCTGCCAGCACCAAAAAATCCACCCGGCGGGCCAGGCAGGCCCGCACTATATTGTCAAGAGCCGTAAAGGTACAATCCCGCAGCTGCCGGAGCACATTTTCCCGGGTGGCCGCGTCCGCAAAATCAATTTGGCCGTAACCGCGAAAAGGGCTGTCCAAGTGCAAATCCGCCGCGTGAATAAAAGAAAAACCTTCGTTCATAAAAATCACCCGGTTCTAATCTAAACTTAGTCAACAAATTACCGGCTTTAGCGATATGTCGCCGTATGCATACTAAAAGCAAAGTTGTTTTATGGGTCTTGCAAGGTAACCGGCAGCATCCGGATCCGGTTGAGTTTTCTTCCGAAACCGGTTAAAATGATACCAAAAAAGGGAGAGGAGGACTTATATGCCCGACAAAGTACGTTTCACCATAGCATTTACCATGCTGGCCATTGCCGCCTACATATATATATTTAAAGTGCCGCATTAACCGGCACTTGCAACTCAAAAGCACATAGACCGAACCCTTTTCACCACAGCCCCGTAAATATTCCGCCGTGCTTACCGGACCCGGCAGCGCCGTATAGCCAATTGCCCCAAATTTAAGGACATTCTGTTGTGATATATTTCCCTTACTTATCTTCCCGCCTTTTTAGGATACCCGGTAATATATTGAATAGCCTTGTACAAAGGGCGCAGCTTTCCGTACATGTGCCGGTACACTTTACGGTAAAGCTTATCGTAAATCTCCACCGACCGGGCATGGGGCGCAAAGACCCGGCCCACCGCCGTCATTTCCCGCACCGCTGTTTCCAAATCCGCATGCAGACCGGCACCCAACGCCGCCAGTACGGCGGCGCCCAACCCCGAAGCCTCATAAACCGCGGTCCGGGCAGCCGGCAGGCCGAACACATCGGCGGTAATCTGCATCATTTGATCGCTTTTAGACCCGCCCCCGCACACAAAAAGCTCTCTGATCGGAACTTTAGTGCGTTTTTCAATCCTCTCCCGCCCGTCCCGGACAGCATAGGCCAAACCTTCCAGCAGTGCCCGGTACATGTGGGCTCTGGTATGTACCCCTCCAAAGCCTATCATGGCGCCCTTGGCCTCCGGACCCGGGTATCTGACCCCCGGTGACCAGAAAGGCTGCAGTATCAAACCCATCGAACCGGGGGGCACTTTAGCTACCATTTCCTCCAGCAATTCCTCTGTGCGCACCCCCGCCTGCCGGGCCAGGTTTCGCTCATGCCAGGCGAACTCCTCCTTAAACCAGGATACCATCCAAAAACCGCGGTAAATCTGCACCTCCATGTTATATGCTCCGGGACAGGCGCTGGGATAGGGCGGTATCAGCCGAATGGGTTCAATATATTGCCGCACATTCACATTAATGGTAGCGGTGGTACCGTAGCCGACACAGCCCTGGTGAGCCTCCAAACAACCAGCGCCCAGCACTTCGCAGGCCTTGTCCGAAGCGGCGGCAATTACGGGCAGACCGTGAGGCAGCCCGGTGGCACGGGCCGCCTCCCTGGTTATATTGCCCAGGCGTGTCCCGGGAGACACCAGCTCGGGCAGAATTTCCCGGTCTAACGGAATGGCTTGCCACTTCCAGTTGGAGGGGGCCGCCCATTGCTGCTCGCGAAAGTCAAAGGGCATATAACCCACCTGGCAGCCCGCGGAGTCCACAAAATTACCGGTTAATCTGTATGCAAGATAGCCCGACAGGAAAAGATAATGGGCTGTTTTTTCCCAAATATCAGGCTGGTTCTCCCGCAGCCAATTTACTTCAGCTTCAGCCTGCAAATAATGCAGCGTGTCGAACAGACCCGCCAGGCGAAATAAAATACGCCACGGGCAGCCCAAAGACGGCAGTTGCCCCGCGCGGCGCTGATCCAGCCAGACAATGGCCGGACGCAGTGGGTTTCCCTGTCCGTCAAGATTCACCATAGTTGCCCGCTGAGTAGTGACAGATACCGCGGCTAGCGCATCGGGAGATACCAATCCCGCGCTCCATAATTTGCGGCAGGATTCGGCAAGACACTGCCAGTAATAGCCGGGATCCTGCTCCGCCCACCCGGGCCGGGGCGACCGGTAAGGCAGCGGATAAACAATACTGGCGCTGTCAATCAGTAGTCCCCGGGCATCGAAAGCCAGGACCCGCACACTTTGAGTACCTACGTCGATAGCTAAAACCAATTCTTTTCGCATGCCGTTCAGCTCCCGTTAAAAGTGCGTTAATCGCAAAAAAACCCTTTATTCAAAGTGTCATGCATATTATAATGTGTTAAATAATTAACAAAGCATTTAATACTAATCCTTAATAGAATCATGCAACTTATCATGTAATGAATTATAAACCTTTTAAGGGATAACCGGGTAGTAAAAAATAATATAAAGGAGATGACTTATGAAAACAATTTCGGTGTACGGAATCGCTAAAAACAGCGGCAATACCACCATAGCTGTAGAATTAGCCTTAATCAGCCAGAAAAAAGGGTTTAAGACACTACTGGTAGACTTGGATATTCATACCGGCGACGTAACCAAATGGCTGCAGCTTAACCGGCATCCCAACATTAGTGACTGGTGTGAAGACATTTACCTGGCCAGCAGACAAACGCCCATTATTGACGTAAAATATACCCAGGCCCGGTGGACGCAATTTTTACAAAAGCATTCGTCCGGCCTGGACATTTTGACCACCAGCTCCAATAAAAAACTGCCCGGTTATGGAAACATTTATTATGAAATAAAAATCATCTACAACTCCCTAAAAGCAAGTGACTACGATGTTATTATTTTTGATATGAGCAATATTCCCACCAGCTTCACTTACATGGTATTGGAAGACGTGAATCTGCCCATATTTGTGGTAGATACCTTTAGATACAATCTCAAACTATTGCAGCACTTCATCTGGGATCTCGAATATGTACATTTCCCCCTGGAAAAAATCAAATTACTGTTTAACCGGAAGCCTTCCCCTATCGAGGATATGCCTGAAGCAGTGGCTCAGGAATATAAAATACCCGTGCTAGGCGTATTACCCGAGGTTGACAAAAACAGGGAGATCAGCAGCGAAGATGAATTTAATAAAATCCTCATCGAGTTATTTGACAAATTTACTGCTGTTCATCCATAACCGTTCATTGTGCCTGAACGCCCGGACAACATGCCGGGCGTTCAGGCACAGCCTAATTTTTTCATGGACACCCATGCCGCTTGCATGCCGCTTGCGCGGCGCCATAGAGGATGAAAGAAATGGATAACTCTTTCGTTGGCACGCCAAAATCACATACTTTTCGTTGTAGTGCCTGACCCCAATCCTGCTGCGTACTTGCACCGGCCTACTGCCTGTGCTCTTTAAACCCCTTTGCAAGTGCTGTTATATCTTCCGTTAAATCATTAAGTATTTGCGCAGTGCCGGCAAATTGCTCCATTAAGGACGACTGCTCTTCCGCCGTCGCAGACACATTCTGTATGGCCGAAGAAATTTCTTCCGAGGCCGACGCCACTGCCTTTACATCACCTGCCAAATGCTGCACGGACTCAATAATACTATTAAACGTGTTCTCCACATCATGCACAACTTGTGTACTAGCTGCTACCTGTTCCGCCCCTTGCGTCATAACCTGGAGTACCTTATGGGATTTTTGTTGAGTAGTGTTGATAAGATCATGGATTTCCCTGGCCGCGTTCGCAGATTGTTCAGCCAGTTTCCTCACTTCTTCGGCCACCACGGCAAATCCACGGCCATGTTCCCCGGCCCTGGCCGATTCAATAGCGGCATTGAGCGCCAGCAAGTTGGTTTGGTCGGCAATTTGGGTAATTAATTCAGCAATTTGGGATATCTTAGTAGTCGATTCATGCAATGACTTATTCTCTTCTCCGCTGCTGGACGCCGCATTTTTTATAGCATCCATTTGCTCCAATATGCGTTCAATACCCTCATGGCCTTTTTGGACCTTCACGGCAGTATCATCGGCGGTTTTGGCGATATTTTGAGAATTGGCCGCCACCTGCTGCACGTTGCCGGATACCTGGTCTATTGAGGAAGCTGTCCCTATCGCCCCGGCGGTACTTTGCTCTACATATTGAATAATTTGCTTTGAGGTTTCTTCGATTCTCTCCGCCATAACGTTTAAATTACCGGTAAGATTATCAATAACCAGCCCGAATGCCCTGTTAATATCCTCTATGGTTTTGATTTCCTTGACGTCCTTTATATTGCTGCGAGAAATAAGCAGGTCCAAATCACCCATGATCGTTTTCATTGGGTCAATAAGCTGCTTGTAATTTTTAGTACTAATGCCTATGCCAATTAATGACGCGCCTATGCCGCCAAATATCAAAGCACCGATCACCGTACTAAAACAAGTAAAAGCAACAAAACCTATAATCGCGCCACCCGGCATGGCTAAAATAGCAGTTCTGAGTATGTATCTAGTCAGCGTTAATTTCTTAATGTTCATCGGTTTACTCCTCCTCTCCCTTGGAACCATGTAAGTATCCAGGCGAACATAATACCCGCCGAATTACCGCGCCATTCTATTAATTCAGTCAATACATCTTATCTATTTGCATTACTTTTAAACCTCCTTTTCGACAACGATGTCGCTGTACTCCCCTTAAATCCGCCGGCGCCTGGTCATATCCTTACAGTGCCGCCTCCATAGCTGTTACATTTAATATGCCGCGACCATCTGACCTTTTCCCTGCTTTACGACACCAGTCCCTTAACCTGTCAAAAAAAATGTATCTTTTTGTTAATGTAGGAAATATGGTGTATAATTTTCTATTGTGATTTATTTTTCTCCTGCAAGTATTTAAATTTTTTAAAAATATTTTGTATAATAATATTTACAAAAGTTTTTATCCCCCCAAAAAAACACCCGGGATCCTCCTTATTGAGAAGTCCCGGGACATTTAAAATTACCGTCTTTAGGCTAACCGTTCTCACTTTCCGGGTTCTCTTCTTCCACCGGTGGCGGCGGCTGTTCCGTTTCCACCGGCGCAATACGCACCGTAACATGCACACGGTCGGGCCGTACCGATACAGCCCCGTCCGGCAGCATAAGCACAACTTCTTTTTCCACATTTTCAGCGGCACCGGAGATATCGACCGCCATAGTGTTCACCGAGATAAGGCTGTCAAGCACTTGCTGCGGCCCGGTCACCTGTACAAAAGCAGGCTGCACCAGAGGATCACCCGCCGCATACCCCTCCGCCGGTTCACCGGTAAGCTTAACGCGTACAGGCAATTCACCGGCAGGCAATGACGCCACCGGCACAGTCACCGAAACCCGGCCGGGACTGACGGTTACGCCCTTAACACCTGTTTGTACGGCCACATCCCGTACTAAAGTGTCAGCCGCTCCGGAAACATCCACCGTAACGCCGATACGGTTAATTTCGGCCAACAGCTTACTGGGTCCGTGTAAAGTTACTACCGGCGGTTTTAAAACAGGCTCGCCTTTTTGCAGTCCATGCGAGACTTTCCCTTTCAGGTTAAGCGCTACCGGTACGTTCTTTTCTGTTATCCTGTCCGCCAGAACCCGAACCGCCTGAGGCGTTACCTGCAGCACCTCCACACCCGGAGGTGCGGTAACCTGTACGGGCAGCTCCCGCTCACCCTCTGTAATACCCAAAAGGCTTACCCGGGCGGTGAAATCACCCGCCCCCAGGGTAGCGCCAATGCTTTTGGGGCTTTGCACCTTAATATATATTTTTTCCGGCACTCCGCTTGTCACATAACCTGTTGGCTTTCCCTGTACCGTTAGGGGAATATGGTAGGTGCGGTTGATTACCGGGTTTTGCTCATTAGTCACATATACCCAGAGCACCAAAGCCATAAAAACAGCCAGTATCCTTATGGAATTATCCCGCCAGCGAAAAGCCATCGGCATATCACCTCCTCTGCCACAGTGAAGACAGAGCACTGCGTGTGGTGGCAGGTTGTAAAAACTTAATCAGCAGCTCACGCAATCCCGCCTCATTCAAACGCCGGTAAAGGGTTCCTTCCAGGGCCATGGATACATTGCCCGTTTCTTCCGATACCACCACCGTCGGAGCGTCCGATTGCTCCGTCAATCCCACGGCGGCCCGGTGCCTGGTGCCCAGCTCCCTGCTTAATTCCCTGCTTTCGGATAACGGCAAAACGCAGGCCGCGGCGACAAGCCTGTCTCCCCGGATAATGGCGGCTCCGTCGTGCAGCGGCGACTTGGTGATAAAAATGTTCATCAGCAGCTCCGCTGATACCATACCGTCTATCTTGACACCCGTATCCGCAAATTCCTGCAGGCCTATGGTGCGTTCCAGTACAATCAGCGCCCCGGTTCTGGTAGCGGACATATTAAGGGCCGCCCGCACCACCTCATTAATTAAGGCACTCCGATCACCTTCGGCCATCTGAGTCAGCGGACGGGCAAAGAAGTCGCCGCCGCCCAGCTTTTCCAGAGCACGGCGCAGCTCCGGCTGAAATACAATGGGCAGCGCCACAAACAGGCCTGTCATAGTATATCTAAGCAACCAATGCACGGTGTTCAAATTAAGCAGACTGCTCACCGCGGTGGCTACGAGCAGAACCACCAAACCTTTAATCAATTGCACAGCCCGTGTGCCTTGGATAAGCATAATTAAACGATAAAGTACAAAGGCCACGATTAAAATATCAATAATACTGACTATATTAAACAAGTCCAAATTAAGACTGAGGTTATCTTTCAGCACCCTGAGGTATTCCATCCTTTGCCTCCATAAATACACTTTACTTATAATATTTTAACACATGGCCTGCAACGAAAACGAGTGCTGTTACTATTTACTATTTTTTAACGAGTCCTCCACCGCCAGCATTGCCGCCCGGTATACACTTTGTACCGGCACACTGTGCTCTTGAGCTCTGGCCCGGCAGTCCTCGAACTCCGGGGCGTACCTCAGCGGCTGTTCCCCGGGTTCTTCCAGAGCCAGTTTAACCCGCACCGCACCATAGTCAGTCTGCGCCGTGAGAAAATCCCGGTGCAGGCAAATGCGCCGTTCAGTACGCAAGCGCACCCCCAGAGTAGATGTTTCCGAGTAAATAATTTTTAAAAGAACGTCTTGCCTGTCCTCCCTGGCCAGCACCGTAAGCATAGTCCCGGGCCGCCCCTTCTTCATAATAATGGGCTGCAAGTAAGCGTCCAAGGCGCCGGCCTCCAACAGCCGGTCCACCAGATATGGAAAAAATTCCGAGTTCATATCGTCAACAGCGGTTTCCATAACCAGCACTTCTTCAGAATAAACCATTTTCGCACCCTCTTATGCTTCTATAATTATATGGTAAATAAAAAACGGCAATACATTACCATAACCTATTTTAAGAGGCCAGGCATGATTGCCGGAGCTTGCTTAAACCCGCAATATTTCATTTAAGCTGCCGCTTCTTAGGCCGTGCAGGTCTAAAGTTATGTATTGAAACCCCAGGCCTCTCAGGCAGCTTTGCACCCGGGACAGCATTTGCCCGTCCAATAAATCAGCCATTTTATCGGCGGGTATTTCAATGCGGGCCAAACAGTCGTGATGCCGCAGCCGCACCTCGGGGAAACCGGCATCCTTTAAGAAACTTTCCGCATACTCAATTTGCCGCAGTTTTGCATATGTAATCGGACTGCCGTAAGGAATGCGCGAGCATAAACACGGTGAGGAGGGTTTGTTCCAGGTGGGCAGTCCCCGCTCTCCGGACAACTGCCTGATTTCTTGCTTGGTAAAGCAAACGCTCTGCAAAGGGCTTAGCACATGCAATTCCCGCACCGCTTGCCCGCCGGGGCGATAATCACGCGAGTCATCGGCGTTGGAGCCTTCAGCCACGGCGTCCAGGCCTTCTTGTTCGGCCAGTGCCAGTAATGCGGCTAAAATAGTACCCTTACAAATGTAACACCGGCCGGGCGGGTTGGCACAGAAATCGGCATTATCCAACAAACCGCTGTCCCGTATAACCTCCAGCCGGCAATTAAAGTGGGCGGCCAGTTCCCGCACTTCAATTAATTCGTTTTCCTCATGAAAGGGAGCATGGAAATTAACCGCCAGCACATTGTCCGCTCCAAGTACGTCGATAGCCGCATCAAGGAGAAAGGTACTGTCCGCCCCGCCGGAGAAGGCTACCAGCATGCTTTTAAAGGCCCGCAAATGGTCCTTCAACTGTCGGTATTTTTGCATCGTCAAGTTCTTTACCTCCGGCCCGGAAGACAAATTCCGGTCATCTCATTAGCATTTACCGCGGAAAACCCCGGTAATCATTTTTTTGGTATCCAATTCATCCTTATTCCGCTGTCGCAACAAACCATAGGCGATACTATCCACCAAAGCTTCCCAGCTGGCCTCGATAATATTGGGACTTACCCCTACCGTACCCCAGGAACAGTGTCCGTCTCCGGTTTCCACCAGTACCCGCACCACGGCTCCGGTGCCGTCCTTTTCATCCAGCACCCGCACTTTATAGTCGTTAAGCTGCATACCGGAAATTTCCGGGTAAAAACCCTCCAGGGCCTTGCGCAGCGCATTGTCCAGGGCGTTAACCGGGCCGTTGCCCTCGGCGGCGGTATGCACCACCTGACCGTTGACATTAATCTTGATAATGGCCTCGGAATAAACGCTGCCGTCACGCACTTCGATCAAAATTTTTAGGTTCTCCAGCGAGAACGGCTCCTGATAACCGTGGAAGGCCTTGCGCAGGCGCAGTTCAAACGAACCCTCGGCGCCTTCAAATTGATAGCCCTGATTTTCCAGCTCTTTTAACTCCTCCAGCAGCCTGCGGTTTTCCTCTTTGTCCAAACCCAGCCCCAAATCCAGCTCCTGGTACTTATACTGCAAGTTGCTTAAGCCGCTCTGGTCGGAAACCAGCACCCGGCGCCGATTGCCCACCATTTCGGGCTCAATGTGCTCGTAGGTGTGAGGATTTTTCAACAGCGCGTTAACATGCACCCCGGCTTTGTGGGCAAAGGCACTGCCCCCCACATAGGGCTGGTTATCCATAGGGTGCATATTGGCTAACTCACTGACAAACCGGGACAGCTCCGTCAGCTCGGCCAGGCTTTGCCCGGGTATGCTGGGCAGCCGGCATTTAAAGGCCAGATTGGGTATAATGGAGCACAGGTTGGCATTGCCGCAGCGCTCGCCATAACCGTTAATGGTGCCCTGCACCTGGATCGCCCCGGCCTGCACGGCGGCCAGTGAGTTGGCCACGGCCAGTTCGCCGTCGTTATGACAGTGCACCCCTAAAGGCACGTCTAAAACCCGGCCGGCCGCCGATACCATATCATAAATTTCATTGGGCAGCCGTCCGCCATTGGTATCGCAAAGGATAATCCGGGCGGCGCCCCCGTTTTTAGCCGCCTGTAATGTGGCCAAAGCATATTCCTGATTTGCCGCAAAGCCGTCAAAAAAATGTTCGGCATCATAAAATACTTCCATGCCTTGCTGTTTTAAATAAGCCACCGATTCTTGAATCATGTTTAGATTATCTTCTAAAGTAGTCAGCAAAGCATGATGGACATGAAAGTCCCATGTTTTGCCAAATACTGTGGCCACCGGTACATTGGAACGGACAATTTGCTGCAAATTTTCATCTCGGTCAGCGGCCATACCAGATTTTCTGGTGCTGCCAAAAGCACAGATGCGGGCATTTTTCAGCCGGTGTTCCTTAATCAGTTCAAAAAAACGCAAATCTTTGGGATTGGAACCCGGCCAGCCCCCCTCAATATAATGAAAGCCCAGTTCATCCAGTCTGAGGGCTATTTTAACTTTATCCTTAGCGGACAAGGAAATACCCTCTCCCTGGTTCCCGTCCCGCAAGGTCGTATCATATATTTCCACTCTTGGCAAGTCTATCTCCGTTCCTTTCCTGAAAAAAGTTTACCGCCGGCCCGGGAAGGAAACAATCACCTGTTTTTTCGACCCGGGATTTCCCGCGGGTTCAGACCAGCCGTTGTTATAGTTTAAAGTGGGTGTTCGAAAAGGCAGGCTCCGGTGCCGGGTGCTAAAATGTTGAAAATCTTAGATTTTCAACATTTCAACACCCGGCACCTATCAACAAGTTTAAGAAAGTTTAAGCCTGACCCCAATTAGCTCGGCCATCTCCACTGTGCCTACCTGCCGCATACCGGGCTGCATAATGTCGGCGGTGCGGTAACCTTCGTCCAGTACGCCGGCTACGGCCTGTTCCACCAGCTCGGCGGCCTGTGGCAGGTTAAAGGAGTGGCGCAGCATCATAGCCACCGAAAGGATAGTGGCTATGGGGTTGGCCAGGTTTTGTCCCGCTATGTCCGGGGCGGAGCCGTGTATGGGTTCATACAGCCCCACTTTACCGCCCAGGCTGGCCGAGGGCAGCATGCCGATGGAACCGGTCAATTGTGAAGCCTGATCGCTTAATATATCGCCAAACATGTTCTCGGTAAGCAGCACGTCGAATTGTTTGGGATAGCGCACCAGTTGCATGGCACAGTTGTCTACCAGTATGTGGTCAAGTTCCACATCGGGATATTCCCCGGCCAGGCCGGATACGACCTCCCGCCACAAACGCGAGCTTTCCAGCACATTGGCTTTATCCACCGAAGTAAGTTTGCCGGTCCTTTTACGGGCCAGTTCAAAAGCCACCCGGGCCACCCGCTCAATTTCCCCGGTGGTGTACTCTAATGTCTCGACCACCTTGACACCGCCTTCCGGCAGCGTTTCCCGGTGTTTGGAGCCAAAATAGATACCTCCGGTAAGTTCCCGCACCACCATTATATCAAGTCCGTCCACAACTTCCCGTTTCAGGGTGCTGGCATCAGCCAGGGCCGGGAAAACAATCGACGGGCGCAGGTTGGCGAATACCTCCAGATTTTTGCGCAGGGGCAGCAGCGCACCCACCTCGGGGCGCTGCTGCACGGGCAGATGATCCCACTTGGGACCGCCCACCGCTCCCAGCAGCACGGCATCCCCGGCAAGGCAAAGCTTAAGTGTTTCTTCAGGCAGCGGGGTGCCTGTTTTATCGTAAGCATTGCCGCCAAATGGGGCCTCCCGCGTCACAAACTCCTCACCGGTGTGCTCTTGCACCGCCTGCAACACCTGCACGGCCCCGGCGACCACCTCCGGCCCGATACCGTCTCCGGGCAATAACGTGATAGTATACATTTTTATTTCACTCCTTGTTCCGCTCCCCGCAGTCTTTCCGATACATAGCCGATCAGCCCTCCGGCGGCAATGATTTGCTGCATAAACTCGGGCACCGGGGTAGCCTGGTAGGTTTCGTTTTTAGTCAGGTTTTTAATCAAACCTTGCGCCGAATCCACGGTTAGCGCATCGCCTTCCCGGATGGCCAGGGCCGCCTCGGGACACTCAAATATAGGCAATCCGATATTAAAGGCGTTGCGGTAGAATATCCGGGCAAAGGATTTGGCGATTACACAGCTTACCCCGGCCGCCTTAATGGCTATGGGGGCGTGTTCCCGGGAACTGCCGCAGCCGAAGTTCTTATCGGCCACAATTATGTCGCCCGGCTGTACTTTGCCGGGAAACCCCGGATCGGCATCCTCCATGCAGTGTTTGGCCAGCTCGGCCGGATCGGAGGTATTTAAGTACCGGGCCGGTATGATGGCATCGGTATCCACATCAGCGCCGAATTTCCATGTCTTGCCTTGCAGCAGCATATTATTCCACCTCCCACGGGGCGGCAATACGGCCCAGCACCGCCGAGGCGGCCGCCACTGCCGGGTTGCACAGATATACTTCACTTTCCGGATGGCCCATCCGGCCGACAAAATTGCGGTTGGTGGTAGCCAGGGCCCGCTCGCCTTTGGCCAAAATGCCCATGTGCCCGCCCAGGCAGGGCCCGCAGGTGGGCGTGCTCACCGCCGCGCCGGCCTCGATAAACTGTTCCACCAGCCCTTCCCGCAGCGCCTGCATGTAAATATCCTGGGTGCCGGGAATAACCAGCAGCCGCAAATTATTATTTACCCGGCGCCCTTTAAGCACCTCGGCGGCCAGCTGCAAATCCGACAGGCGGCCGTTGGTGCAGGACCCGATGACCACCTGGTCGATGATTACATCGGCGGCCTCGCTTACCGGGCGCGTATTTTCGGGCAGGTGGGGAAAAGCTATCTGGGGTTCCAGCTTGCTGACGTCAATTTCGATAACTTGAGCATACCGGGCATCCGCATCGCTTTGATAAAACTTATAGGGCCGTTTGGCCCGACCTTCAACATAGCGGCGGGTTATCTCATCCGGGGGCACAATACCGTTTTTAGCCCCGGCCTCCACAGCCATATTGGCCATAGTCAGCCGCCCTTCGATACCCAAAGTCTCAACAGCCGGGCCGGCAAATTCCATAGCCATGTACAGCGCCCCGTCAACGCCTATCCGGCCGATAGTATACAGTATCAAGTCTTTACCGCCCACCCAGCGGGGCAGTTCGCCATTATAAACAAATTTAATGCTTTCGGGCACCTTGAGCCAGGTTTCCCCCAGAGCCATGGCCGCAGCCAGATCAGTGCTGCCCACCCCGGTGGAAAATGCCCCCAGGGCACCATAGGTGCAGGTATGGCTGTCGGCGCCGATAACCAGATCGCCGGGTCCCACCAGCCCCTGCTCGGGCAGCAGGCAGTGCTCAACGCCCATGCGGCCCACTTCGTAAAAATGGGTCAGGTTATGCTTGCGGACAAATTCCCTTAATCCTTTAACCTGCTCCGCCGACTTGATATCCTTGTTGGGCACGAAATGGTCGGGTACAATTACCACCCGCTCCCGGTCCCAAACTGTCTTAACGCCTATTCTTTCAAATTCACGGACGGCTACGGGGGCGGTGATATCATTACCCAGAGCCAGATCAACCTTAACATTAATCAGCTGCCCGGGCTCCACCCGGTCCATCCCGGCATGAGCGGCCAGTATCTTTTCGGTGATGGTCATGGCCATCATTTGTCACCCCCATTTTAATCACAGTGATTATCTTTTTCGTAAATCATTTTATTGACTGCGTTGACATAAGCCCGGGCACTGGCTTCCAGCACGTCGGTACTGATGCCCCGGCCCATGTACAGCTTTTCGTGATTGTTCTCGGCTATACGCAAAGTAACTTCGCCCAGAGCGTCCTTACCGGCGGTGATGGCGTTAATGCCCCAGCTGGCCAGCCGGCAGCTGTAGCCCGTTATTTTGTCCACCGCCTTGCAGATAGCGTCCACCGGGCCATTACCGCAGCAGGCCGCCTCCTCCAGCATTTCTTCGCCCCTGGCCAAGCCGACCGTGGCTGTGGGCACCACCGTGGTGCCGCTGCTGATATGCAAGTAGGACAGTTCATAGACAGCCGGCACTTTGCGAATCTCGTTTTCTACAATGGCCTCAATATCCTGGTCGGTGATTTCCTTCTTACGGTCGGCCAAATCCTTGAAACGGGCAAAAGCTTTATTCAGCTCATCTTCATTTAATACGAAGCCCAATTCCACCAGCCGGGAGCGGAAAGCGTGCCGCCCGCTGTGCTTGCCCAGCACCAAATTGCTGTGGGACAGGCCCACCATGGCCGGGTTCATAATTTCATAGGTGGTGCGCTCTTTCAAAACCCCGTCCTGGTGAATGCCCGATTCGTGAGCAAAGGCGTTCTTGCCCACCACCGCCTTATTGGGCTGAATATCCATGCCGGTGAGTTTGCTCACCAGCTTGCTGGTGCGGTATATTTCTTCGGTATTGACGGCCGTTTCCAGACCGTACCGGTCACGCCTGGTATATAAAGCCATGACAAATTCCTCGATAGAAGCGTTGCCCGCCCTTTCCCCGATACCGTTGATGGCCCCTTCCACTTGCCTGGCTCCGGCCAGCACCGCCGCCAGGGAATTGGACACGGCCAAGCCCAGGTCATCATGGCAGTGCACGCTGACGATGGCTCTTTCAATGCCTTTGGTGCGGGTCATAATACTGCGGATAAACTCGGCATATTCATCCGGAGTGGTGTAGCCCACGGTGTCGGGTATATTAACGGTGGTTGCTCCCGCCCCAATGACCGCCTCCAACACCCGGCATAAAAAATCCAAATCACTGCGGGAAGCGTCCTCGGCGGAAAACTCAACGTCGGCAGTATAGCTTTTGGCACGCTTTACCCCCGCCACGGCGGCCTCCAGCACTTGTTCCCTGTTCATACGCAGCTTGTGCTTGAGATGAATATCCGAAGTGGCGATAAAAGTGTGGATACGCGCCTGATCGGCCTGTTTGACGGCCTCCCAGGCCCGGTCGATATCGGCAAAATTGGGACGGGCCAGCCCGGCCACGGTTACCCCCCGCACCTCCCGGGCAATGCTTTTTACGGCTTCAAAATCACCCTGAGAGGTGATGGGAAAACCCGCCTCAATAATATCCACACCCAGCCGGGCCAGTTGTTTGGCAATCTCCAACTTTTCGCTGACATTTAAACTCACCCCCGGGGATTGCTCCCCGTCACGCAGAGTAGTGTCAAAAATATACACCCGGTTGTTCATGCGGATCCCCCCATATCAACAATCAATAGCTTCAGTGATGGATTTACCGGCCAGCACCATGGGACTGACATTTTCCTCGGCGCTAACCAGACAATTAATCAAAACCGCCCCCGGCTCAGCCAGGGCCCGGGGCAGCAGTTCGTCCACTTCCTCCTTGGTGCGCATGGTATATCCTTTAATTCCGTATGCCCGGGCCAGCGTTTCAAAGTCCGGATGGAACCGGAAATCCACGGCCATGTACCGGCCCTGGCAATAAACCTTTTGCAGCTGGCGCACCATGCCCAGCACATAATTGTTTAAAATAATCATCTTCAGGGGCAGCTTCTGTTCCACAATGGTGGCCAGTTCCTGCATGGTCATCTGGAACCCCCCGTCACCCACCACCAGAATCACCTGTTCGCCGGGCAAGCCCACTTGGGCGCCCATGGCTGCAGGCAGCCCGAACCCCATGGTGCCGAGACCCCCGGAGGAAATTAAACCGCCGACGCGTTTAAACCGGTAGAATTGAGCCACCCACATTTGGTGCTGACCTACATCGGTGGCCACCACGGCATTGCCCCCGGTAATCTCGTCCAGCTTCTCCACCACGTATTGGGGCTTAAGCTCACTGCAGCCGGCATCGTAGAACAGCGGATATTCCTTCTGCCACGCCTGGATCTGCTCCAGCCACCGGGTATCGGTTCTTTTTTTCAGCCGGGGCAGCAGTTCCTGCAGTACCTGTTTCACATCGCCCACAATGGGCACGTGCACCGGTATGTTCTTGCCTATTTCCGCCGGGTCGATATCCACGTGAATGACTCCGGCCCGGGGCGCGAACTCGGCAACCTTGCCGGTCACCCGGTCGTCAAACCGGGCACCCAGGGCAATCAGCAAATCGCAGTTGGTTACCGCCAGGTTGGCGGATCGTTTGCCATGCAGCCCCAGCATGCCCAGAAACAGCGGGTGATCACCGGGAAAGCTGCTCAGGCCCATGAAGGTATTGGTGACCGGCGCATTGATGGTCTCAGCCAGAGCCAGCAGCTCCGCGCTGGACCGGCTGCCTAATATGCCGCCCCCGGCGTAAATCACCGGCCTTTCGGCCCGGCCGATCAGCCGGGCCGCCTCGGCAATCTGATGGGGATGGCCGCGAAAAGTAGGCCTGTAGCCGCGCAGCTGCACTGTTTCAGGATATTGAAATTTAATCATGGCCTGGGCCACGTCCTTGGGCAGGTCGATCAGCACCGGACCGGGCCGCCCGGTGGCGGCAATGTGAAACGCGTTTTTAATGATCCGGGGCAGTTGGGCGGCATCCTTAACCAGGTAATTATGTTTGGTTACCGGTATAGTAATGCCGGTGATATCCACTTCCTGAAAAGCATCGGTACCCACCTGGTTGGTGGGCACCTGGCCGGTGAAAAGAACCAGGGGTATGGAGTCCATGTATGCATTGGCTATACCGGTGACCAGATTGGTGGCCCCGGGTCCCGAGGTGGCCATCACCACGCCCACTCGCCCGGTAGCCCGGGCATACCCGTCAGCCGCGTGCACCGCCCCCTGTTCATGCCGCACCAGCACATGCCGGATGGGCGAATCATATAGGGCATCGTACAACGGCAGGGTGGCGCCACCGGGATAGCCGAATATCACTTCCACTTGTTCTTTTTCCAGGCACTGCACCAGGGCTTGGGCAGCCGTTATTTCCATGGCGAGTCCCCCTCAAAACATATTCTCTCGATACTATAGCGCATTATATCATCCAAGCTCTTTATCCAATTCCAAGACTCCCACTTTTATAAGCGAAAGTTCTTATTTTTACTTTAGATGGGGCTAAAACCCCATCTAAAGTCCCGATGTTCAGCTTTAGCCGCACGAGTTTACTGCCGCAGCTAAAATTACTTATTGGGCGTTACCCCTGTTCGTTTTCAACTTGCAACTCGCAACTCGCAATCTTTCAACATCTGGTACCCGGTACGGTACCGGCGGTACCGTACCGGGTACCGAGTCGGCTTATTTTTTCTTCAGCCAGGGCATCATGTCCCGCAGCTCAGCGCCCACCTCTTCAATGAGATGCTCTTTCTCCTGCTTGCGAATCGCGTTGAATACCGGGCGGTTGGCCTGGTTTTCCAGCATCCACTCTTTGGCAAACACTCCGTTTTGAATCTCCGCCAGCACGGCCCGCATTTCTTCCCGGGTCTCTTCATTAATGATACGGGGTCCCACCATATAATCGCCGTATTCCGCGGTATTGCTGATGGAGTGGCGCATCCAGCCGAGGCCGCCCTCGTTAATCAGGTCCACGATCAATTTCATTTCATGCAGGCACTCAAAATAAGCCATCTCCGGGGCGTAGCCCGCTTCCACCAGGGTCTCAAACCCGGCTTTGATCAGCTCGCTGACACCGCCGCACAGCACGCACTGCTCACCGAACAGGTCGGTTTCAGTTTCCTCGGCGAAGGAAGTTTCAAATACCCCCGCCCGGGTACAGCCAATGCCCTTGGCATACGCCATGGCGGTTTCCCGGGCCCGGCCCGTGTAGTCCTGGTGCACGGCCATCAGCCCCGGCACTCCCTGGCCATCCACGTACATCCGGCGCACCATGTGACCGGGACTCTTGGGAGCCACCATAAACACATCCACATTTTTAGGCGGCTGAATTTGCCCGAAGTGAATATTAAAGCCGTGGCTGAACATTAATGCCTTGCCTTCGGTGAGATAAGGCGCGATTTCCTCGGCGTAAACCCGGGCCTGGGTTTCGTCGGGCAGCAATATTTGAATCACTTCAGCTTGATTGGCGGCCTCGGCCACCGTGGTTACAGTCAGGCCGTCCGCTTCGACTTTGGGCCAGCTGGCGCTGTCCTTGCGCAAACCCACCACTACATCCAAACCGCTGTCCTTTAAGTTCTGAGCCTGGGCATGCCCTTGGCTGCCGTAACCCATGATAGCAATCTTTTTACCTTTGAGCACCGCTAAGTCTGCATCTTGATCGTAATAAACCTTAACCATAGTTATTAAATCTCCTCCTTGGTACCGTTATCCTGGTATCCTGTATATTTTGAACCTCTAAGCATGGCAATTTTGCCTGTGCGTACCAGTTCCTTGATGCCGTACGGGCGCAGGGATTCTTCAAAAGCATTTATTTTACCGTCGTTACCCGTACACTCCAGTGTTAGTGTCTTGCGGCCCAGATCCACGATACGGGCCCGGAACACATCGGCAATCTGCATCACCTCGCCCCGCTGGGCGGAGTCCGCGTTTACCTTTATTAACACCAGTTCCCGGTCAACATATTCATCAACGGTAATATCATTTATTTTAATCACATCCACCAGCTTGTGCAGCTGTTTGGTGACCTGCTCCAAAACCCTTTCGTCACCGTCAACAACGATGGTCATCCGGGACACGTCGGGACTTTCGGTGCGCCCCACCGCCAGGCTGTCGATATTGTATCCGCGCCGGCTGAACAGGCCGGCCACCCGGGCCAGCACGCCCGGGCTGTTTTCCACCAGCACCGCCAGAGTATGCCTCAGCATATCTACCCCTCCTATCCCAGCATTTTATGGATGGGCTCGCCGGGGGGAACCATGGGGTATACATTTTCCTCCCGCTCAATGGGAAAATCAAGCACCACCGGTTTGGCCGACGCCATGGCTTCCTCCAGGGCGGGCCGTACTTCTGATTTCTTGCTCACCCGTATGCCCACGGCGCCATAGGCCTCGGCCAGCTTGACAAAGTCCGGGTTATCCAGCTCGGTGTAGGAATAACGGCGGTTATAGAACAGCTCCTGCCACTGCCGGACCATACCCAGAAAACCGTTGTTCATAATGGCTATTTTCACGGGCAAATTATAATGCACCGCCGTGGCCAGCTCCTGGATATTCATCTGAATGCTGCCGTCCCCGGCAATATCAATAACCGTCTCATCCGGACAGGCCACCTGCACGCCGATGGCCGCGGGGAAACCGAACCCCATGGTGCCCAGTCCGCCGGATGATATGAAAGTCCGGGGCCGGGTGAAGGTGTAATACTGGGCGGCCCACATTTGGTGCTGCCCCACTTCGGTGGTAATCCGGGCATTGCCTTTAGTTACGTTGAAAATCTCCTGGATAACCTCCTGGGGCTTAATGCGCCCGTTTTCCACAAATTCAAAGGGGTGCTCCTTTTTCCAGACCCCGATTTTATCCCGCCATTGACTGGCCAGCCTGGGCCTGAGACGCTCAATTATTTTGCGCAGGGTAAGCCGGACATCACCCACCAGGGGAATATCCACCCCTACATTTTTCCCTATTTCCGCCGGGTCTATGTCAATATGCATGATGACGGCACCGGGGGCGAATTCCTCAAGCTTACTGGTCACCCGGTCATCGAAACGCACTCCCACGCCAATCAGCAAATCGCATTCGTTGATGGCGTAATTGGCGTATTTACTGCCGTGCATGCCCAGCATGCCCACCGACAGCGGATGATTGCCGGGAAAACCACCCAGGCCCATGAGTGTGGTAGCCACCGGCATCAGCAGCATTTCAGCCAGCTCCAACAGCTCTCCGTGCGCTCCGCCGCTCACTACTCCGCCACCGGCATAAATAACGGGCCGCTCGGATTCTTCAATCGCCCTGACGGCCCTGGCCACTTGCTCGGTATCCGGCTCGTTATTTGTTTTATATCCCGGCAGCTGCACCGGCCCCGGGTCCGTGTACTCCGCCACGCCCACGGACACATCCTTGGGCATATCGATAAGCACCGGGCCGGGCCGGCCGCTGGTGGCGATATAAAAAGCCTCCCGCACCGTCCTGGCAACGTCATTGACGTCTTTAACTATAAAATTATGTTTGGTAATGGGCAATGTTATGCCGGTAATATCGGCCTCTTGAAAAGAGTCCTTGCCCAACAAAGAGGTCGGCACCTGCCCGGTAATAGCCACCATGGGAACTGAATCCATATAAGCGTTGGCAATGCCGGTAACTAAATTGGTCGCCCCGGGCCCCGACGTGGCCAGACAAACTCCGGGTTTACCGGAGGCCCTGGCATAGCCATCGGCGGCATGGGCAGCGCCCTGCTCGTGCCGGGTCAATATATGCCGGATATCGGCATCATACAGCACATCGTAAATCGGCAGCACCACCCCTCCCGGGTAGCCGAAAATAGTATCCACCCCCTCGGCCAGGAGACTTTCCACCAGGATTTGTGCCCCGGTTTTTTGCATACCCCTTCCACCTCCGGTAAATTATTTGGGGGTCCGGCCATAACATTATTTTGTCGGCCGGACCTTGGTATACTACACATATTCTCAATCATGGAAAACCCAGGTTGCTTTCTTAAGTATGTTGCGAAACTGTCATTAGCCTATAGTTTTTTCAAAACAGCCCCGGTACCCGCCGAAGTGACCAGTTGGGCATACCGGGCCAGGTAGCCTTTGCGCACTTTGGGCTCGGGCTTCACCCACCGGCCCAGCCGGGCGGCCAGCTCTTCATCGCTTAAAAGCACATCCAGCTTACACTCGGGTATATTAATCTCAATTAGATCGCCGTCTTTAAGCGCAGCAATGGGACCGCCCTCGGCGGCTTCGGGAGTAACGTGTCCGATAGAAGCCCCCCGGGTGGCTCCGGAAAACCGCCCGTCGGTAATCAATGCCACATCCTTATCCATTCCCAATCCGGCAACCGTAGCAGTGGGGGTAAGCATTTCCCGCATACCCGGACCGCCCTTGGGCCCTTCGTATCTGATAACAATAACGTCGCCCTTTTGGATTTGCCTATCTATAAGGGCCCGGCAGGCCTCATCCTCGGAATTAAACACCCGTGCCGGCCCGCGGTGTTTGAGCATTTCCGGGGCTACCCCGGCCTTTTTCACCACCGCTCCGCCGGGGGCCAGGCTGCCGTACAGCACGGCAATACCGCCGCTGGGACTGTACGGGTCGGCTGCGCCGCGGATAACCTCACCGCGTTTTATCGCCGCGCCGGACACATTTTCGCCCAGCGTCTTACCGGTAACGGTTGCCGCACTGCCGTCAGCCAGCCCGTGGGCTATCAGTTCACAGAGCACGGCGGATACCCCCCCGGCCTCATCCAAATCTTGCATAAAGTACGGCCCCATGGGGCTGAGTTTGCACAGGTTGGGGGTTTTCCCGCTGACCTGATTTATAATATCCAGGTTTATTTCCACCCCGGCCTCGTGGGCAATGGCGGGCAAATGCAGCACCGTATTAGTGGAGCAGCCCAGGGCCATATCCAGGGCCAAACCGTTGGCGAATGCCTTAGCGGTCATAATATCCGAAGGACACAGATTTTCCCGCACTAAATCGACCACCCGCATACCGCTCAATTTAGCCAGGCGCCGGCGCGCCGCGGAAATCGCGGGCAGCGACCCATTGCCGGGCAAGGCCATGCCCAGGGCCTCGGTGAGACAGTTCATGGAATTGGCGGTAAACATACCGGCACAAGAACCACATCCCGGGCACACCGATTCTTCAATTTCAGCCAGTTCGGCCTCGGTCATTTTACCGGCCCGCACCGCACCCACAGCCTCGAATATGTTGCTGAGGGACACATCCCGGCCTGCATGACGACCGGCCAGCATTGGCCCGCCGCTGACTACAATGGCGGGTATATTAATCCGGGCCGCGGCCATCAGCATGCCGGGCACCACCTTGTCGCAAGCCGTAACCAGCACCAGGCCGTCGAAGGGATGAGCCATGCTCATTACTTCCACCGAGTCGGCAATAATTTCCCGGCTAGCCAGGGAATATTTCATGCCCTCATGGTTCATGGCAATACCGTCGCACACCGCTATGGCGGGAAACTCCATGGGGGTGCCGCCGTTCATGCGGATACCGGCCTTGACCGCCTCGGTGATTTCGCGCAGGTGCAGATGTCCGGGCACTATTTCGTTAAATGAATTGACTACGCCAATAATGGGCCGCTCCAGTTCCTGCTCGGTCATACCCAGCGCTTTGAACAAAGAACGGTGGGGGGCTTTTTCCAGCCCCTTTTTCATAGCATCGCTGCGCAATTTTAATCCTCCTATCCAAACAGCAAACCTGTTTGCAAATAACGATAGTTATACCCAAATACAAAGACCGAATCAAAATTATGGTTTAGTGAATAAATCATTTACTCAAATATAACCGGTCCGTCCAGCTTGGTCAGTGCCCGGAAGTCTTTAAGCAAGCTCCGAAATACTTCGCCGGGTTTGCCGCTGCCGATAGTGCGGCCATCCACCCGCACGCAGGGGATTAATTCAGCCGCCGTACCGGTAAGGAAGCATTCATCGGCATTATACACATCATGCCGGGTAAATACTTTTTCCTCCACGACAATGCCTTTTTGCCGGGCTAAATCTATTACGGCATTGCGGGTAACACCCTCCAACAGCCCCACATAGATAGGCGGAGTAATAAGCTTGCCTTTTTTAACCAGGAAAAGGTTATCTCCGGTAGCCTCGGCTACATAACCTTCTTGATTGAGCATAATAGCCTCGGGCACACCGGCTAAAGCAGCTTCAATTTTAGCGTAAATGTTGTTCAGGTAGTTGAGAGATTTAACCCTGGGATTACAGGCCTCCGCCAGGTTGCGCCGGGTGGCCACAGTGACCATTTCCAAACCCTGCTCATACAATTCCTCCGGATAAAGCTGAATGGAAGCCGCAATACAGAATACAGTGGCCCGCGAGCATTTGCGGGGGTCCAAACCCAGATCACCTTTACCCCTGGTTACCACCAAACGGATATAAGCATCCCGCAAATTATTACGGCGCAGGGTTTCCAGCACGACTTCCTGCATTTCCTCGATGCTGACGGGAATGGCCAGTGTCAGGGTGCGGGCTGATTCATACAATCTTTCCAGATGTTCGGGCAGTTTAAAAACCCGGTTGTGATAAGCCCGAATGCCCTCGAACACACCATCACCGTATAGTAAACCATGGTCAAATACCGATACAACCGCTTCTTCCTCAGGTACATATTTACCATCCAAATAAATTATAAGGCCCATAACTTCACACTCCTGTTATGATTCAGTTAATTTTAGGTTAAACCCAAATATGACCACTAAATGTCGAAATTTACCCGCCACTACCGGTTAATTAACAGCCGCTGTTTTTTCACCCCCCGTACCAACTTAAAAAAATCTATAAAAATAAATAAGACCCCGCTGATATTTTCCAAGGGTGGAACCTATCCGCTTGGGTCTTTTATCCCCACGGTGTAACCTCCGGCAATTAAGCCCGGCGGTCTGTACCGCTTGGTCCAGTCCCTCAATGAAGAGGCGGAACCCTAGGTACACTTCCCTCCAGTTTGATGTTAAAAACAAATCACCGATCTCATAAGAATACTGAATAAAATACAAAGCCTCCCGTCCCTGGTGAATAAACACCAGGGACGAGAGGCGCTAAATTCCTCCCGCGGTACCACCCTGCTTGCTTCCGCCCGGCGGCGAAAGCCCCTTGAGTGTGTCAGCGACACGACGGCAATAACGGGCCACCTGTTCCCGACTTCGCCTACCAGGCGACAGCCTTTCGACAAAGCAGTTCCGGGGCGATGCCTCAACCTGTTCCGGCACTGGCTTTCAGCAACCCAGCTCTCTGTTGGCGCGGCCTGCAGGTATTGATCCCCTTCATAACCTTTAATATTAAATGAAATCTACATCTCAGTATACAGTAAAAACATAATCAAGGTCAACAGTTTTTAACCTTATTTCATTATATATTGCATGGCAACAGTAACCACGCCCAGCACAGCCCCCAGCAGCCCCCCCAGCCAGGTAATAGCCACCAGTTCCCGGCGCATGATACCGAGCAGCATTTCCTCCACCTGCAGTTCATCAAGCTCCTCCACCCGCTGCCGCACCATGCCCCTGATATCAATAAACCGCAGCAGCCCCGGTGCCTGTTTCCGCACCAGATAGCGGTACAGCCTGGTGACCGTTTCATCGGAATCGGTTATAAAACCGTCGGGCAGCAGGTCCAGCACACGACTCAGCGGCAGTTGCCAAACCGCTGCTATTTCCCGCCGCACCAGCGCATCCACACCCTGCGCCAGCGCATCCCGTTCCCATAAATTTTTCACCAAACGCTCGCCAAAAACCGCCAGCTGCGCAGGCCAGTCGGGATTAGCCCGGTCAAGCAGCTCCCGCCAGGTCCGGCCGCGGTTTCCGTCAATCAATTCCCCGGCGGCACCGGTCAAGGCAGCGGCTACAGCCGGATCGCGCAGCTTGTCCACAGCCCGGGCGGCTATCTCGGCGGCCTTTTCCCGTTTACCGGCGTCATCCAAACCGGCGACAATATCACTAATACTTTTTTCCAGCGTTTCATCCACCAGCAAATGCAAGCGATTGACAATTTCCGCCCGGTTCTTTTCATCGGCGAAAAACCGGGTTATTTCCACAGCCAGCCGCTGCACCAGCATATCGCTGCCATTGCCCATAAGCTGAAACAGCCCATTGACAAACCGCTTGATGGTCGTGCTTTCAAAAAATTCCTCGATGCGGCCTTTTATGGCTTGCCGGGCCCCCGGGGAATTGACATACTGCTCAATCGCCGCGATAATGCGGGGGGCCTGGTCTTCAACAAACTGGTGCATACCCTCTTGCACGGCACCGGGTAAGTAATAACCAACCGTCCGAGAGCTATTGAGAAAGTTTTCGATTGCCGCGGACAAACGGCGCTGCAGTTCCTGCTGCACGGCCGGCTGCTGCAATAATACCGCAGGCAGCTGCTCCGGAGCATCCAACAACGCATCACCTGAGCCGGCCGCATTTAACGCGTCAATCGTATCTGCGACAGTCCGATCAAGCAGATAATCCGCAACTTCCCGCGCCAGTTGGCCCGCCACCCGGCGGGATGCGTCACCCCGGACCAGCTTTACCGCCAGGCCGGAAAACAGTTCAGTTAACTTCAGGAAAAACTGCGACTCTCCCCCGGGGTCGCCCAACGCTTCGCCAACACCAATCCCACGTTCCCGTGTTTTAGTCACGCCATCGGCCAGATAGCACCGCATTTGCTCTTCTACTTCCGGCTGCAGCAAATGCCGCACCACCTTTTCCTCAGTGAGCAGCATACCGCCCACCGCCTCGCCGATGGCACCGGCCAGGCGCCCTTTCCCGCGGGGAATTACCCCCGGGGTAAAGGGTACTCGCAAGCCCAACAACCTTTTTTCGTACAGAGGCCGAAATAACATGCGAATGGCAATCCAGTTGGTGATATAACCGATAACGGCCCCCGCCAGCACCGACAAAACCATTTGCTGCCAGTTCATAAGTATACCTTCCTTAGTGTTAACGTGAATATCAACATGTCTAAATATGATAACTAATCCACTCATTATGGCACAAGAACGCAAAGATGCCAATAGCTATAACACGACATCCAAAGCTACATGGAAACTTAATCGTTCAGCTTAGGCAACAATTCACTTCGGCACAACAACTTGAAGCCGCTCCCGGGCCGCCCGAATAGCTTTCCGCACCGCCCCGGGAGCGGGGCCGCCCATAACACTGCGGGCCGCAACGCAATGAGCCACATCAATGGCCGCATAGACATCCCCGTTAATGGATGGGGAAAAGCCGCGCAATTCCTCCAGGCTCAACTCGTCCAAAGATTTTTTATGTTCCAGGCAGTAAGCTACCGCCCGCCCCACAATGGCATGGGCCTCCCGGAAAGGCACATCACACTGGACCAGATAATCGGCCAGATCGGTGGCATTGGTAAACCCACCCCGGGCCGCACGGGACATGTCTTCCTTTTTAACTCGCATGGTAGCCACCAGGGGCCGGAAAATCAACAAACACTTCCGCACGGTATCCACCGTGTCAAACAGAGCTTCCTTATCCTCCTGCATATCCTTGTTATAGGCCAGCGGAAGCCCCTTCAGCATAGTTAAAAGAGCGGTCAAATCCCCAAATACCCGGCCGCTCTTACCGCGAATCAGCTCCGCCACATCCGGGTTCTTTTTCTGGGGCATCATACTGCTCCCCGTGCTATAGGCATCATCCAGCTCGATAAAGCCAAATTCCGCCGAGGACCAGAGAATTATTTCCTCGCAAAAGCGGCTCAAGTGCACCATGATAAGGGATGCGGCGGCGGCAAATTCCACGGCAAAATCCCGGTCGCTCACCGCATCCAGACTGTTCTCCGTAACAGCGTCAAAGCCCAGCTCCCGGGCCACATACTCCCGGTCCAGGGGAAAGGTGGTACCGGCCAGCGCCCCGGCCCCCAAAGGCAGTACATTTACCCGCCGGCGGCAATCCGCCAAACGGTCCATATCCCGCCCGAACATCTGGCAGTAAGCGAGCAGGTGATGGGCAAGAGTAACCGGCTGGGCCCTTTGCAGGTGCGTATAGCCGGGCATTACGGTATCCAGGTGTTTTTCCGCCATATCCAGCAGTACAGCCACAAGCTCGGCCAGCAGTCGCCTTACCGTGTCCAGCTCATCACGCAGATACATGCGCACGTCAAGCGCCACCTGGTCATTGCGGCTGCGGGCAGTATGCAGTTTTTTGCCCACATCACCAATGCTTTCTATTAATAATTGCTCCACATTCATATGAATGTCCTCGGCGGCCACGGAAAACGCCACCCGGCCCGCTTCGATATCGGCCAGTATGTCCGACAGGCCACCGACAATGGCATCGGCATCCCCGTGACTGATAATGCCCGCCTGCGCCAGCATTTTAGCATGAGCAATGCTGCCGGTAATATCATATTTATAAAGACGGCTATCAAAGGAAATGGAAGAATGAAAGTCGTCCACCAGCCGGTCCGTCTCCTTTTGAAACCGCCCGCTCCATAGCTTGGCCATTAAATCCACCTCTTTTAAATTAACTTTTAGCGGCAAGAAAGCTTTATTCGCCGCCGCTGCTTCATTTTACCAAGATTCATGCTAAAATATTATAACACGGTCATGCCGGAGTTGGAAAAAGGTCGAAAAAAATAATCAGCCCAACCCGTATATTTTGCCTTAACTGTTAATATACTTTTTGCAAAATAAGCTGCTTGAATAGACTCCCAAACGATCGCCACGGCGGCGCATATAAATATATGTCAACCGATTGGCTTTTGCATCTTGCAAAGGCAGGCAGCGGGTAATTATAATTAATTATAACCTACAATGCCTTATTTAACAGCCAGATGCCCCCGACCGGGCCTTAAGGATGCAAAATATTAGGCTCTTATTTAAAAAAACGTTATACTATATAACCAATTAGCGTTTAAATATGTTAAAATAAAATCAATTAAACAGTTTATTAACAAAGGAGACGAGCATTTATGGAAAGAGAACTGACGCTGGAATTGGTGCGCGTTACCGAAATGGCCGCCCTGGCTTCCGCCCAATGGATGGGCCGCGGGCGCAAAAACGAGGCTGACGGAGCCGCCACCAACGCTATGCGCACCATGTTCGATTCAGTATGCTTGAATGGTACCGTGGTAATTGGAGAAGGTGAAATGGACGAAGCTCCCATGCTATATATCGGCGAAAAAGTAGGCAACTCCCCCACCCCCGAGGTGGATGTTGCAGTGGACCCGCTGGAAGGCACCAACATATTGGCTAAAGGACTGCCCAACGCCATGTCGGTAATTGCTATTGCCGATAAAGGCAATCTGCTGCACGCCCCGGATATGTATATGCATAAACTGGCCGTGGGACCACGGGCCGCCGGTAAAATCAACCTTGATGATCCTATCGAAAAAACTTTGGAGACTGTAGCCAAAGTCAACAACAAGCGCATCGTTGACTGTACGGTAATGATCCTGGACCGTCCCCGGCACCAAAAGTTAATTGATGCGGTACGCAAAGCGGGAGCCCGGGTGCGCCTCATTGGCGACGGTGACGTGGCTTCAGCACTGGCCACCGCCTTTGACGACACCGGCATTGATATTTGCGCCGGCATCGGCGGCGCCCCCGAAGGAGTAATTGCCGCCGCGGCACTTAAATGTCTGGGCGGTGAAATGCAGGCCCGGCTGGTACCCGAGGATGACAGTGAATACCGGCGCTGCCTGAGTATGGGCGTTGAAGACCCCAACCGCATTTTAACCATGGACGACCTGGTGCGCGGGGACGATGCCATATTCGCAGCCACCGGTGTCACCGATGGCGAGTTGCTCAAGGGAGTTCGCTTCAAGGGCGGCGAACTGGCTGAAACTTACTCGCTGGTAATGCGGGCCAAGAGCCGCACGGTACGCTTTATCAACACGGTACATAACCTGAGGTATAAGCCGCATTACTCACTGATCAAGGAAAAGTAACCAAAGAAAGTAACGATCATTTGCAAAGTGCCGGGTCGGGGTCAAGCCTCGCCCGGCACTTTTTGGTCGTGATTTCCCTTCCTTTTCTTATAATAGTTACCCAAGCTTTCTCAATAAAATATCGTTTATACCGATATTTTCATTAATAGAGTTTGAACATTTATATAGCTTAACTTTTGCCCCGTGTTGTCATAAGGTTCCCAATCCGGCCACTTCCGTTTTTGTAAACAGGCAGGTTATACATAATAAAGATTTTAATGCTTTTAGAGGAAAAATTGCTCATTAGGTCGAAAAATAATTAAAACCTGCAATCGGAGATGAACTACATGTTCTCTTTCGTTCTTACTGTTGCTCTAATTAATTTGCTTTTTATGTGCCTGTTGTTTTCAATGCGGCATAAAATCGCCATTACGACGCCGGTACTATTAATGACGGTACTGGTTGCTTTTTTATGCGCAATAGCTTTTCCTTATCTGATAGTTATTCTGGATTACCCTCAACTAGTAATAACATTTATTTTTATTATTCTTTTCTGCTCAGTGCTGTTAACTTTAGTTAATAAAAAATGCCTTGCCCTAAAATTAAACGCTGCGCCAACAAATCATCCGGATAGCAAAGAAGAGCAAACGAGCGACTTAAAAACTGCCAACGAAGTACCGTTGCTTGAAACGGCAACAACAGCAACTGCATACGAGCAGTTTGAACAAAGCACAGCAAATGTGATGTGCGCACAGATCGAACAAGTTTCAATCCCCACTATAGAGCCAGAAACAGAACCGGAAGCCACAGCGGCTAAAAACAAGGAAACGTCCGCAACCAAGTCCGAACTTATACACCCGCTGCTTGAAATTACGGATTCGCTTCCAGGTGTAACAGAGGAGAAAAACGGCTTACCCGACAACCCCGATTTGAGCGGGCATGTTAAAAAACCGGAACCGCCGGTCATGGAAATAAAACCTGATCCCGAGCTCGGACCTATGCCTGAGCCTGTGCCCGAGTCTGTGCCCGTGCCTGTACTTGAGCTTGCACCTATGCCTGAGCCTGTACCTGTACTTGAGCCTGAGTCTACACCTGAGCCTGTACTTGAGCCCGTGCCTGTACCTGAGCCTGCATTCGAACCAGCGGCCGTTTTTACATATGACAAGAATAAGAATACCCCTCCGCAAACTAACCATCGGCATCAAGATTTTTCACCCGGTGAGGTGACGGAACCCGCTGATGAAGTGACGGAACCCGATTCCGATAGGGTTGAAACTAATCGAACAGATTTAAACCGGTTTATAGAACTGGGTTTCGCCAGTAAACAGAACGGTGATTATTTAGGCGCGGCAACCACCTTTCTAAAAGCGCTGCAAATGCGGCCCAACACCAAACTGGCCCTACTGCTGGCGGTAGAGGTTAGTGAAATTTACCGGGAAGCGGGCCAGTTCTGGCAGGCGACAGAAATTCTGAACACATTAATAAAAAGCCGGCGTGCCGATTTAGATGGAGAAAAAGTTGAAAAGTTAGAACTAAAAATTAATCAGCTGCAAGAGTCACATTAAGAAGGGGGTAAAAACATGAAGAAGACAAAGGATCTAATAGGTTTACCGGTGCTTGCCGTAAATGAGGGAGATTTCGTTGCCCAAGCTTATTCGACAGTTATCAACCCGGCTGAGGGTAGAATCGAATATCTGCTTTTGAATGGCGATCAATGGTTCCTTGAGAAAAAATGTATTGCTTTCAGTGATGTTACCGCCATCGGTGCGAACGCGTTAACCACTGAAAAGGCGGCTAATGTAAAACCTGTCTCCCAGTTCAGTCAGGCTGTCAAACTATTGCAAGAAGAAACAAAGGTTTTAAACTCGAGCGTAATGACCAGGGACGGACGACTGCTGGGTACAGTATCGGAATTATTCTTTACTCAGCCGTCCGGCAAAATTACCGGATGTGAGTTAGTACCCCGGGATGGCACTGAACCGATCGGCATAATTCCGGCAGACCAAATAATTACTTTCGGCCACAAATACCTAGTAGTAACCGAAAACACCGATACATCTCTGAAAAAGGAACCCGGCCCAGGGCAGCCCCAAGCCGATAACCTTACCACCTCACCCCCGGTGGATATAAATCAGGATGCTGTTACCGGCTCAACGATTAACACACAGGATAATGACGAGCCGCTTGGAGAAAAGGACCCGCTGGAACTGTTCAGTGAGAAACAGCGCCAGTATCTAACCGGTAAAAAAGCCGGCAAAACGATTGTCGATGCCAAAGGCAACATTATAATCACCGAAGGCGCGACAATAACAGAAGATATTATCGAACACGCTTTAAAGGCTGACAAATACGTTGAATTAACTATGTTCGTG
The DNA here is from genome assembly GCF_039851975.1 of Desulfoscipio sp. XC116. GTDB lineage: Bacteria > Bacillota > Desulfotomaculia > Desulfotomaculales > Desulfallaceae > Sporotomaculum. Next base: position 534,744 of record NZ_CP156660.1, on the reverse strand, counting down.
GAATAATCAGTGATTTCATGCGGACAGCATATCTAAAATCCGGCATCATTGCAGCCTTAATCTGCGCACAAACAGTATTGACACTAACCGCCTGGCTGGCGCTAAATGATTATCGGAATGACCGGGGTATTCCCCGGGGAATAAAAATAAACGGGGTGCCCGTGGGCGGCCTTACCAGGCAGCAAACCGAAAAACTTTTAAGAGAGACTTTTAATAATGGACTCGAAGTTCCGCTGGTTATACAGGCAGGCGAAAAGAACATCAGCGTAAGACCCGAGTCCGTGGATGCTGAACTGAACTACGATCACGCCATCGAAGAAGCGCTTGATCTTAAAAAGCAAGCCACGGGATTGACTGGGAAGCTCACCGAACTGGCGCTGCTGGCGGGGTTACATGATATCCCCCTAACATTTCAATTCAACCATGATAAAATGGCGAATCGGTTGGAAGAGCTGAAAAGTTCGGTCGACGTGATACCCTTGAGTGCCACGCTGATCGGCAACGAAAACGAGCGCATGCTGGTGCCTGAAAAAAACGGGCAGTTTCTAAACATACCTGCTACAATGCGACAGATAGATGCTATAACACCACCTTTACCCGACAGCATTCAGGCAATTATTGTCCCAAAGAAGGCACCGGCTGCCGCAAAAGATTTAGAACCGCTTCGTAATATACTGGGTGAATGCGAGACTGAATTAAACCCAACCCAGACAGACCGTACCGCTAATATTACTTTGGCCGTCAATGCTTTGCACAATACGCTTGTTAAACCGGATGAGATATTCTCATTTAATGAGCGAATCGGCGAAAGATCGGCCGAAAACGGCTTTAAAAACGCTCCCGTTATAGATGGTTCCAAAACTATAACGGGATTGGGCGGTGGAGTCTGCCAGGTATCGACCACCCTATACAACGCACTGCTGACAGCGAACCTGGAGATAATGGAACGTCAGCCTCACACCAGGCCGGTAGGCTATGTACCCCCCGGTCTGGATGCAACGGTTGTGGACGGGCAAATAGACTTGCGTTTCCGCAATAACCGCGACTATCCGGTATTCGTTACCGGAACTCTTATGAACCGCAAACTGCAGGTTAAGATTTGGGGCGTAATGAACGATAATGAACCACGCATTGATATTGATACAAATATTCAGATTGTTACCCCCGAAACCTTAATTCATCAGGAACCCGGTCTGCCCCAGGGCACTCAGGTGCTGCAAAGCCCGGGAAGGCGGGGCTATGTGGCTTTTGTTTATAAAGTGATCAAAGGTCCTCTTGGCGAAACCAGGCAATTAATAACCAGGGATTATTATCCACCCGAAAGCAAGGTAATCTTAGTAGGCACCGAAGGGTCCAATCCCAGCAAGTAACCCGCCGGGAACGGCGGACCAAAATGGTGAAGTCTTTGGGAAGGACCGGAAGGCCCTTCCCAAAATCCCTTAAAACAGACAGTCCCCCAAATTTAAGCAAGGTCCGAAATCTCCCGGCAACACCATTAGAGACTGCGGTGCTTCTATCCTCCGGGCGTCCACATGATTACGTTCACCCCAATCCAACAAATCACCGTCCCGGCCCGGTCGCCAACATCGGGCTGCCGGCCCTCAATCCACCGGTCAATGCAGTGACAAAAATCACTTCAGTTGCATATTCGTCATCGGCATATTCATCATCCGATTGATAAATATGCCGAATATAATCATCCGATCAACTAAAGCTTTTATTTGCCCTGTCACCTTTTACCGCCTCCCCTATGCTCATTGGTTCATAATAACCAAGATCATCAAGCCAGACATTGATTTCGTTAATTTTTAAGCATCGTTATAGCAATAATCCGCAAATATGATATTATTATAGTTGTTTCACCATAAATACGACTTTGGGAAGTGATTATTTGAGCACTGACAGTGACAACGTACACCGCATAGAACTGAGCGGCAGGGAAATAATCCTTATCGGTACGGCCCATGTTTCCCCAAAGAGTGTCGATGAGGTTAAAGAAGTTATCCAGTCGGAAAAACCCAATACCGTTTGCGTAGAGTTATGCCAGCCCCGGTACCAATCCATTACCGATGCCGATAGGTGGAAAAACACAGACATTTTTAAAATTATTAAAGATGGCAAAGCCCTGTTGCTGCTGGTTAATTTAATGCTGTCTTCCTACCAGAAAAGACTGGCTCAGCAGTTTGGGGTTCAACCCGGTCAGGAAATGATTCAAGGTATTACGTCAGCCGATGAAGTTGGCGCATCCCTGTGTCTGGCCGACCGGGAAATTCACACCACCATGCTCCGGTTATGGCGGAGTGTAAGCTTCTGGGGAAAGATGAAACTACTATTCCAAATTATCTTATCCATGTTTGACAAGGAAGAAATAAGCGAAGAAGAACTGGAGAAAATAAAAAGCCAGGACATGTTAACCGCGGCGTTAAACGAGCTATCCCGGGTTTCACCCAAGTTTAAGTCTGTATTGATCGATGAAAGAGACCAGTACCTGGCAGAGAAAATAAAAACAGCCTCGGGGAACAAGATAGTGGCGGTATTGGGGGCCGGCCACGTACCCGGCATTAAAAAAGAACTTCATCATGATCACGATCTGACTCAACTGTCACTGGTTGCGCCGGCTCCCATAATTAATAAAATTATCGGCTGGGGCATCCCGCTGGTGATAATGGCGATCATTATTTCTACATTCTCCGTGGATAGGTCCGCAGGGATTGATCAACTGTTAAGCTGGGTTCTCTGGCACGGTACGTTATCCGCACTGGGTGCTTTAATTGCCTTCGGCCACCCTTTAAGTGTATTGACGGCCCTGGTTGCCGCACCTATAACTTCCCTGAATCCCATGCTGGCGGCGGGATGGTTTGCCGGTCTCACCGAGGCTTTTATCAGAAAGCCAAATGTGCAAGATTTTGAAACCATATCCGAGGATATTTGTTCCCTCAAGGGCTTTTGGCGCAATAAAGTAACTCATGTCCTTCTAGTGGTGGTTCTCGCCAATATTGGAAGCTCCTTGGGCACTTATATCGGGGGAGCGGATGTGCTCAGACTGTTTTTTAGTACTTTTTTTTAAATACTGCAGAATATATAAGCGGGGCACCTTAATCGGGCCCCGCTTTTTGCCAAGCGACCGGGATAACAAAAGCCGGCACCAACAGGGACATGGTGAACACCACGTGATCCGGCAGTTTTTCACAAAAACTTGCCTATTAAACTCACTATTGCCGATAGAGACGCCTGTATGCTCCCCAGATTCACGGCCAGCAGAAAAAGCCCCAGCAGCATCGCGCCGAGTACAGGGAAACCGATACCTCTTTCTTCATCAGCATCATGCAGTTCCGTAGAGTCATCATCCACTAAAATGCCGAAATAGCTGCTTATGCCTTCAATTTCCAAGCTCTTTCTTTAAGTATTTTAAAATATCATCAGGAGCCTGCAGATCGAAAATTTTCTCCCCAATTAAATCCAATACCTTATCATCAGCTCTTTTCATTAATACCTGCAACTCTTCCGGCAGGCTACCGAACCGTCTTGAAACCATTTTAATCAGCAATTCAGCCTTGCCTTCAACTTTACCTTTTTCCATGCCTTTTTCCATACCTTTTTCTATGCCCTCTTTAATGCCCTTTTCCATCCCTTTTAACTCTGCATACTTGATTCTGGATACGGCATCCAATCTGGCCTTCTCCCGAGCATAGGCTTCTTGTCGCAATTTCTCATCGGCACTTATTTCTCCCAGAATTTCCATAGCCATGGCCAATTCCTCCTTTTGGCTCGCCAATTCCTTGAGCAGTTCTTCGCTACCTGGTTTACCCGCTTCTTTCATAAAGGTTAGCCACTTTTCCACCGATTCCATTCCTCCCAGTCTACTCTGAGCGGTGAATTTTTTAAGTTCAAAATAGTGTATTTCCAAATCCTCTACTAATAAAAAACCGTCGTCCTTTTCTAAAATGCTGTATTGGGTATGGTATCTGTCGGTTTCATGGATGATATCAAAGTCCAGGATGTTGATTACGATGGATTTCTTCAGGGTGGCATAGGTTTCGGATTCGGCGATGGTTTCCGAGTACATCTTGGCCCAGTAGTATAAGCTTCTTTTGCGGAAGTTGTCGACGTCGTTGACCTGAACTTCAATGTTTATTCTTTCCCCGGTCTGGGTCATAACTTTAATGTCCAGGATGGAGCCTTTATCTCCTCTGAATTCCTTGTAGCTAAAAGGGTTCAAGTGGGTAATGGCGGTTATTTTGTTGTCTTTGTGCAGACCCAGCAGGGAGTTTAGAAAATCAATGAGGATAATTCTGCTCCTTGGTTCTTCCCGGGCAAACAGTGCTTTAAATACAAGGTCTATTAAGGGGCTTAAAAGGTGTTTTTCCCGCCCCGCAGTCATAGCTACCACCAGCTTTTTTTATAAAATTTTATTGTCCTTATTATATCCATTATTGCTGTTTTTTGAAAGAGATTATATCTTTGGCTCAGAACAAAGCATAGAGGTTAACAATCCCGGACATTCCCGTCAAACACGTCATCATATACGCGGCGGGGAATGCCGCACCGCTGCACGGCGCCGATTAATTTAGAAACGGCTTAATGTTGTTTTTGGGTGATTACGCCCATCCGCTTCTTGTCGGACCCGCTCTCCACATAATTTTGATAGTTTTTATTTTGAGTTAAACCGGATTAAACCGGGAAGCCTTTATCCGGAGTATGTCAGGCAAACACGGAAACAGCGGGCAGACAGAAAGAACGCGTCCTTCCCACCTGTCTGTTTTATTTCCAAAACGCGCATTCAGGCTCGTTAGCAGCGGGCAGGTTTTTGATGAGGCCGGACGGGAATATGATAAACGGAACGCCTTCAAGTCTGAGCGTTTTCAAAGCAGTCATTTTCGCATAGCTTGCGGCGGTAGCGTTATCCACGTCTGTAAACAAGTTTCCTGTCAGATCCAGCGATTCCAACGTAGCCGGCAATAAATTCGCGGAAGGCATTTCGTTCAGCTGGTTACCCCAGAGATCCAGGGTTGACAGTTTTGTATTGGACAGGTCTGTGGTGAAGCGCGTCAGGCCACAAGATTGCATACTCATGGGGTTAGATCGTCCTAACAACGGTGCAAAAAAAAATAAGCGCTTGTTTATGATAAGAACGTACGTTGACAAAAGGCAGGCCTGCCCCTTCAGGACCTCAGGGAACGCTTATAATAATGCACCTTACCATACCTCTTTGGGCCTGTCAACAAGGCTATTTTAGCGGGTTTCTGCCGTTTTTGATTAAGACGGCCTAATTCAAAAAACGCTGATCCCCGGCATTTCATTTATGAGCAGCAGCGAGGAGGCTAGGATACGCTAACATATTCGCCGAAAAAAATTCCGGGCAAACCGATACCTACCACCGCCGCCGTAGGCTCCACCGGACAGATAAATCCCTGTCGCGTCAGAAACAGCGAAACGCAAACCGCCGCCGGAATTAAACGGCGGTTTGCGTTCCTAAATGTCAGTCGGTCAAATCGAGTTACTTCTTCCGCTTTTAGAGAAAGTCCAGATCCATAATGGCCGGCGCATAAACATGAGCATTGGCAGAATCCGGTAAAACATCAAATTACATATCGAATCGCGCCTCATCCACGGCCTCACTCGCAGGGATCGGAATGGTGATGGAACCGCCGGCTGGGATAACAAAAGCCGGCACCAACAGGGACATGGTGAACACACGTAATCCGGCAGTTTTTCACAAAAACTTGCCTATTAAACTCACTATTGCCGATAGGGACGCCTGTGCCATTGAACACGTATCAGCAACTATTCAATCAATGCCATGAAGGATTTTTTATAAACCAATGGAATATCGGTGAAGCAGCCGATTGGCCGGAAAAAAAATAAACTCCCATATTAAAGCAGGAGTCTTGGGAGTCCGATAGCCGTCATACGGCCGGGACATGAAAGGTCATTTTTCAAAGTATCTCTTGCCGGTTAGCGGTTAAGCTGAACCGCCGTTCCTCACCGTCACCACAAACTTGGCCCGCTCCGTTTCCAGGATATCCAGATGCACATGGAATATCTCATATAAAATATCACTGTTAACCACCCGATCGGTATCACCCGCCACCGTAATTTTGCCGCCCTGCATGCCGATGATCTCATCGCTGTAATAAACGGCTTGGTTGATGTCGTGCAGCACCATGACAATGGTCATACCCAGCTCCCGGTTCAGTTTTCTAATCAACTCCAGCATCTCGATTTGGTAGCGGATATCCAGGTAAGTGGTGGGTTCGTCCAACAGCAGAATATTTGTCTTCTGGGCCAGGGCCATAGCAATCCAGACCCGCTGCCGCTGCCCTCCGGACAGGGAGGAAATGGGCTTGTTCCTGAATTTATACACATCGGTTATTTCCATGGCCCAATCAACGATATCCCAGTCCTCCCGACTGTGCTGCCTGTAACCAATGAACATATCAATGCGCATTTCCTTATCTGTTTTATCGCCCTTTTGATTGCAAGAATCGTTGAAATGAGACTCGGCGGCAAATATACTATATCCAAAATAACAGAAACTCTGCAGAATGTAGCATGCAGTCACCTAGATCAAAATTTATGGTTGTTTGATTTTGCCGACGAGGTCACGGATGAGTGCAATGCCGTTTTCGGTACGGATTTTGGCAGAAAAGCCATGACACTTCAAGAAATTAAAAAAAATTTTGGGAAAACCAAAAAACACTAAAATTACACTACAACTCCTCGCAAAAGAACAAGTCCACAAGCCCTTATAATTACAGGTCTTGCGGACTATTTGGTTATTTTTGGCTTCCAAAAATAAGGTTTAGAATATAGCACAGCCTTCCTCACCTGTCAACTAACTGGCATTTACGGCAATTTTTCGGCAGTATGTCATAATCTTCATATTAATGTCGCAAGGCTATTTTAATATCCTTGCAATTCATGATTTCTCCATGCCCCATAAAACAAAGGCAAGTTAATAAGACTTAACCCGGTCCCAAAAAAAAATAAAAAAATTATTTTGTAAACCTGAATAAAATATCCGCTTCGCTTGGAGGCATATGTCCGGCGCACCTGCCGACTTCGGCCCGAATCCGCAGGGTCCCGCAAAGAGTGCCGTCCGGCACCCGGCTTATTTTACGGATATAATGGAGAGGAATGAGATATTTGTTTTTTTTCGGTTTTACCTGTACAAAACCACCGCCGTACAGACAACTCAGCCGGGTAAGTCTGCCGCGCAAAGAAGCTCCCGCCTTGCTCCGATAACGGATTTCCCTGGAAACCAGCGTAATGGCGCCCCTGCCGTTTAGCACCGTCATTTGGGCGGGTTTAACGAAACCTTTGTCGCCCATGGAAATTTCATCGCTGTCCTTCTTAAACACGTCGAAAGGGACCTGACATTTTCCATCAGCAAAGGGAAACCTCCGGCCCGCCGCCTGATCGTACAGATCCCAACGGACGCCATTTAATTTGTCTTTTTCTATCAGTGCCCGCGCCAGCCCGTCTACGCTTTCCCGCGGCATCCAACAGACGTACCGCAGCGCGCACTGCCTTGCCATCTCTACCGTCAGCTCCGGCATCCGTCGGAAAAAGGGACGGATCAGCTCGTATTTTTCTTTTACCGTCGCCGCAGCCGCCTTTGCTTCGCCTATCAGACTGGTGCCTCCGGAGGGGTCGCGTTTAATCAGCCCTTTTGTTTCATAAAAGTCAAGCAACTGGGACACGGCAGCCTTTGACACCCCCAATTGCTCCGCCAGGTCGGATACAAGCCTGCCGCTATTTTGGTAAAAATCCAGGTAAAACAGGTATTGCAGCTGTTTAGGCGTAAAATCCATCGTCACCTCACCCCTGAAATGCTATCCTAGCGCCGGGACATATCGCCCGTTATACATGCAAATTCATCAAAATAGCGTCACAAATATTGTTGCCCCAATAAATTCCCTTTTTAGTCAATTGGTAGGCATCCTCTTCCTCAGTAACATAGCCTTCTTTCAAAAGCCGCGCCACAAGATTCCGGATATTCTCGCCAAACATGTCCGCATATGCATGGCGGGGAATTCTGCACTGCTGCACCGCGCCGATCAATCTGGAAACGGCTTGATGTTGATTTTTAGTGATTACGCCCATCCGTTTTTTGTCGGATCCGCTCTCCATATAATGTTGATAACTTTCGAGAGCAATGGGGTTCATATAGGTTATATCGGCAAAATTTCCCCCCGCCCCCGCGCCCAGCGCCAGGGTGTCCATTCCGCCGTGCCTGGACGTAATATATCGGTAGGGGTCATACCGGGTCAGTTTGGTAAGCTCCAGAATGGAAAACTCCGCGTCGAGGGCTCTGGCGTATATGCGTTCGAACAAGGCCAGGTCCGTGTCATTTCCTTTTTCCTCAACATTAATCAACCGGGAATCAGGCCGCGCAATCAGAGAATAAAAAGAAAAGCCGGCCAATCCCAGAGAAAAAATCATGTTTAGATCTTCATCCACCTCCTCCCCGGTCTGGCGGGGATAGTGATAAATGAGATCAATATTCACATTTTCAAAGCCCCGGGATTTAACTTGCAAATTTTTTTGGTAGGCGCTTTTCCCGCTCCCCGCCCGCCCCAACAGCTGCCTGCCCCGGTCGTTGAAAGTTTGGATGCCGATGCTGATCCTGTTTACGCCCCATTCTTGCAGACTGCTGATTTTATCCTCTGTCAACTCGGTAACAGTAGTCTCCAGAGTGATTTCCGCGTCATCCGCCAAACGGAAGTTTTTTCGCAGGGCCATGAGGATCTCTTTGACGCTCCGGTTGCTCAAAGTGGTGGGAGTTCCGCCACCGAAGTACACTGCTTGAAAGGTCAAATGGCGAACATAATCCAGTGCCTGATAACGCTCTATCTCTTTGACGATCAGATTGGCATAGTCGTCGCCGGCCGGTCCCAGGGTTCTAATCATATTGCAGAAAGAGCAAATTTTTCGGCAAAAGGGGATGTGAATATAAATTACGGCTTCCCGGGCAGCTCCGGCAATGCTTTTGAGATACTCGTCGACATCCATTACCCTGATGGCCATAGCTTTAGTGATGTTATACAATTCATGATGGCTCTTCAATCTGTGCGCAAACATTTATTTCTCCCCATTCACCTGTAAAAATATATTGAGAAAAGTTTCTCCGGCCCGGAGCAAATCAGTATCGTCGGGATGGATAGCGGCCGCAGCGTAACGCTCCAGGCTTCCCTCCGTAATGGCGTGGGGATGCTCCGGCGGCAAGGATTTAAAGGACTCAATCAGCTTTGGATCGATTTTCCCCTGGCAGGCGAACTCTCCAAGCAACAGATTGTCTTTAAGCAGACTTCTGGTCCGCTCAAAGCATTTTTGCCCGTGAGCGGAATCGGGCCTGGCGCCCAGAGTGAAAAAAAAGGCCACCCGCTTGTTTTTAATTGTGTCAATATAGCTCAGGGCTTCTTTATCGGGCATCCCCCGGTCAATCCAAAACCCAACAATCACAACATCATATTCTTCCGGTTGGGGCGCCTCGCTCATTTTGTAGAAATCCGCACTTGCGGGAAGCACCTCCCGGATTGCCCGGGCCACTTTTTCCGTATTTCCTGTCCGGCTCGAATACGTCAATAATATTTTCATCAACCGACCTCCCTGTGCATTGTGTTGTGTGCCGCTCAATACCAAATAAGTGTTAGGATAATCTAACTAAAATGTTAAAAGATGATGCATTCTTGCCTTTAGATTGGCTTAACCTGTTCTTGAAAAAAAACCTTGAAAAAAAGTTTTCGCCTCCAGATAGATGGCCAGATCGGCAAAGCTTTCCGGCATATTGACAACCCCGACGCTGGCCCGTACTTTAATATGCATCATACCGAAATCCATACCTTTTTCTTCGTCATAGTTCCAATGCATGTTCATCACCGGAAAAGAATAGATGTCTTTTTCTTCCAGAGCTTAGGCATAGTTTTCGCCGTTCCAATAATAAAGTTTGGCCAGCCTGCCTTTCAGCACATACCCCTGCAATGTCCTATGCTTCAGCGGCACAGCACGTAAACTAATTATCCCGCACCCATCCGCTACCACAAGCTTGGCCGGGTGCATAAACCCCTTGTCCCCCATAGAAAGCCGGCCGTCACCTTTTCTCAACAGTTTAAAGGGAATCTCGTAAATTCCGTCTGACAGAATACCCTGAAAACTGCTGAGATATGCATGGCCCCCAAAATCCCGAAGCTTGGCCCGCGCCGCATCTGTTTCTATTTTTTTAATTAAGCCGGTTAAAAATCTTTCCGACATTTCAAACATCAGCACCAGCGCATCGTTATCGGCCTCTTCCTCGGTGATCCCCATTTCACGCGAAATATAGGCGAAGATCACGGATTGTATATTCATGATTTTATCCGCGATAGCCTTACCCTGCGCCGTCAAAGCAAGTACCGGGCTTTTTTTAGCAAGCCCCTTTTCGCCAAAGGTATTAATCATACTCGTCACGCTGGGCTTGCTTACCTTCAATTCCTCCGCTATTTTCGTCATCGTGCGGTCCCTGCCCTGCAGACGGCAAATCACCAGCAGATAACGTGCCTGTCCGAGTGTGATCCTCATCTTATCCACTCCTTTCAGCCCTCGAAAACAGACAGTATAACTAATTCATCAAATGATATTGAGAATCAATCTCATTACAGTTACAAAATACCACCTTTAAAAAAAAATCGCAAGTCCCAACAAGCAGCGAGCGGCTTAATCAAGAGAGCCTGCCGCATTCCATGCGGTGAACCATATCGGCGATCCTCAGGGTGGAAGCCCTATGGGACACCAGCACGATGGCCCTGTCCCCGGCGGCTTTCCGCAGCGATTTCAGAATGGAAGCCTCGTTTAAGCTGTCCAGATTGCTGGTGGGTTCATCCAGGAGCAGCAGCGGCGCTCCGTGCAGGAATGCCCGGGCAAGCCCGATGCGCTGGCGCTCACCGCCGGAAAGCCCCTCCCCCAGCTCGCCGACCCGGGTTTGATAACCTTTGGGCAGCGATCGGATAAACCGGTGGATACCGGCGCTTTCCGCCGCTCTTCGGACCTCGGACATGGACGCTTCGGGCTTGGCCAGCCTGATGTTGTTTTCCAGGGTGGTCTGAAATAAAAATGTATCTTGGGTAACGTAGCCCTCCAGGCAGCGCAGGTTTTCGGTGTTTACGCACCGGATATCCTCGCCCGAAATGCGGATACAACCCTCCCTGACATCCCAAAACCGCATCAAAAGCTTTAAGAGCGTCGATTTACCGGAGCCGCTTTTGCCGCATATGCCGGTAATCCTATTTTTCGGCAGATTGAAATGCACCTTGCGCAAGATATCTTCCCCGCCGTAAGCAAAACCCACGTTTTCGCAGCACGCGCCGTTGAAACACACCTCCGCCCCTTTTTGCACCTCCGGTGTTTCCGGTTCTTCCTCCAGCAAATCCAGCACCCTGGCCCCGGCCGCCATTGTTTGCAGCAGACTGCCGGACAGGTTGCTCAGCGCCACAACCGGGCCAAACGAGCTAAGCATGGCCACCGTGGCCAGCAACGCCCGGTGAAATTCCAGCCGGCCGGAAAACACCATGTGCAGTCCGAGACAGAGCACTACCCCGGAAAAAAACATGATCGCCGTATCGGTGGCCGCCCCGGTCAAACCTTCGCGGCGCTTTAAACGCGCCTGTTCTTGATCCAACCGAGCGGTTATTTGGGACAGGGCTTCTTTTCTCGAAGCGCCGCGACCATACCGGATAATTTCACCGATGCCCAAAAGACTTTCTAAAAAATAATTGTTTGCCGCACCTAAAACCGCCCGGTATTTAACGCCACGGGCTTTGCCCGTGCGGGAATTGCAAGCGGGAATCAAAACCCCCACGGTAATGTAAGCCACGGCCGCCACAAGACCCAGTCCAACATTCATGGAGCCGATGAACAGCGTCATCAGGATGGAGGTGCATAGCGCAATGAGCACCGGCGCCACAGTATGGGCGTAAAACACCTCCAGAAGTTCTATATCGCCGGTAATAAGAGAAACCAGATCTCCGCTGTCCCTTTTTTCCAGCTTGGCCGGCGCCAGCCGCCGAAGCGCGAAAAATACTTTGTCCCGAAGAACGGCCAATAGCCTGAAGGCCAGATAATGGCCGGCCAGCTGCTCACCGTAGCGCAAAACCCCCCGCAGCCCCGCACAAAGAACAATAGCGCCAAGCAGTGCGATGGTTGTGTAGGTCGTCGCAACGCCGATAATATTGAGCAGGGCAAAGGCCGCGAAAATAATTAGGAAAATCGCGCTTAAAAAACCCAACACACCCAGGACAACCGCTATCAACATCACCGGCAGCAGCGAGCCGATCAGGGCTGTCAGTCTCGTCGCTATGGATAGCCAGCTTCTGCGCATAGTCCACCTTCCTTAACTTCCAATAAATTTTCCTCGTTGTACTGCGTATCAACGAGGCTGGCGTAATATGTGTTTTGCCGATACAGCGCGCCATGCGCTCCACTCCCCGTCAATACCCCGTCTTTAAAGACAAAAATCCTGTCCGCCCTGCCGGCCACCGCCAGACGGTGAGTGACTAAAATGACGGTCTTTTTCCCCACCAGTGCTTCCAGCGCCTCCAGCACGCCTTCCTCGCTTTCGGCGTCCATGTTGGAGGTAGCTTCGTCGAATATGTAGATATCACCTCCGTGCAAAAGGGCCCTGGCCACGGCCAAACGCTGCCGCTGCCCCCCCGACAGGTTTGATCCCTGTTCCCGGATTTGCATATCCAGCCCGCCCTGAGTCATTACATAATCGTACAGCCTTACTTTTTTAAGCGCCTCCAGCATATCCTTTGCCGAGGCCCCGGGACAGCCCATTAAGAGATTGTCCGCCACCGTCCCCTTAAAGACATAGCTGTCATGCTCCACCAGGTTTATGCTATGCATAATGCTCTCCTCACCTATACTGTTAAGTTCCCGACCTCCAACCCGCACGGAGCCGGTATAGTTCCGGCGCGTCCCGGCCAGGATACCCACCAGTGTGCTTTTCCCCGAGCCCGACTCGCCCACAATGGCCGCAAAACTTCCGACGGGGATATGTAAAGAGATGTTTTTCAACGCCTCCCGGCGCCCGTCATAGGAAAAGCGGCAGTTGGTCAGCCGAATATCGAAGTCTTCCAACACCCCGTTTTTTTTCCCGGGCTCCTCCATATTCAGAAAAGCAAAGATCTTTTCTCCCGCCGCAATGCCGTTCATGGAGCTGTGGAATAATGAGCCGAGCAAGCGAAGCGGCAGAAAGAACTCCGAAGAAAGCAGAATTACACAAATGCCGCTCCACAGGGCCATGTTGCCCTGTCTTACCTCCGTCAGGGCAACAATGATGCCCACCGCCGTCCCGCCATAAGCAATCAGGTCCATGAGCGTAACGGAGCTTAACTGCATGCGCAAAACTCTCATGGTGATTTTGCGAAAGCTTTCGGCGGAAGCATTCATTTGCTCGTGCCTGGCTTGGTCCGCATTGTAGATTTTCAGCGTCGTCAGTCCCTGCAGACTTTCCAAAAAGTCTTGACCCAGGTCGGTATATTTCCCCCAGTACCGCCGCATCAGCCTCCTGGCAGCCTTTTGCACCGCCAGCATGGACAAGGGAATCAGGGGCACGCACAGCAGGAACACCAGCGCCACTTTAATACTGATCAGGGAAAGCAGCGCGAACAGCGTAACCGGCGCCAGCACGCTGTAATAAAACTGCGGCAGATAACCGCTCAAATAGACCTGCAGTTGCTCCACTCCTTCCACCGACATCTGCAGCAGAGAGGCCGTCGATATTTTTTCCCTGTAGGCCGGGCCCATTTTTAAAGTTTTGTCGTAAATCCGAGAACGCAGCACCCCTTTGGCCTGCACCGCCACACGGTGCGAAAATTCCGCACTCAGCCAGATACAGAAGAAGCGTAGGGCGACCGCCCCGGTGATAAGCAGCAGCAATTGAGGCAAAAGGGCGGAGGGAAGCGCCTGCTCCAAGCTTCGCTGCAACAGGCAGGCCATTGCCGCTACAGCCGTCACGCTGCAAAGAAGCCCCAGCCATCGGAACAGCACGGTGAGCATGATATATTTTCCCGCTTCCCGCACCAGGGACAGCAGCCTTCTTGGTACGGAAGCAGCGGTGGGCAATTTAAACGGCGCTTGAATCGTCTTAATTTTAAAAAAGAAATAGTAATATTTTATAACGGCCATGCAAACGACAGCGGCCCTGACTATAACCTTATCGGTATGCAAGAAAACCAGCAAGAGCAAGCCGAAAACCAGGCCCAAAATCTTTATTTTGGCTGCTAGGGTCATGGCGCGATCCCGGGCAAAATCCTCCAGATGGTTGCGGTACAGGGCCGTACCTGTAAACCAGCGGTGAAATCGCTTTGAACCGCGCGACAGGCAAAAAGCAGCCGCCAGCAGAAACGGAGTGGTAGGCAGCAGCGGCAGCACCACTCCAATGGCCCCCAAGATAATACAGACATAACCCAACGAGATATATACAACCCTAGCCATTGCCGCATCCCCCGCCTCAAAATAAACTCGTTCAACTAAAGCAAAGCCGCACATCGGGACTTCTTCTGGATGGGGATTTTACCCCACCTGAAGTAGGAATAGGAACTCCCACTTATAGCAGTGGGAATCTTGAATTTGATAGAGTTAGGTCACCCTAACTGGTTAATTAAAAAAAATGAGATTTCCCGTACCGATTTGCGATCGTTCCCTTGCCTAACGCCAACAATATCCAGCAATCCTTGCCGAAACAAGCTTGCTTATCCAAAAACCCGAAACAGTTTTTTTCCAACATCTGCACAATATCATACCTCTTAAAGGCTGTCAACAGTGCTATTTTAACGGATTTTAGGCATTTCCGCTTAGGATGGGCTAACACAAAAGGCTTTTGCCCGTGACATTTCGTCCATGGACAAAAATAAGCAAGTTATAATATTCTTACTCGTCTAATAAAAAATTTTTTCATCTTTTTTCATCTTAATGGAACATCTTTTGCGCCTGCTCTTTAGTTGGTTCGATCCGCCTTTTCCATCCCAGCAATAACACAACAATTACTGCCCGCCAAACATTGTATCAATTTATACATATTTACCGGATTTATACGAGCTACACCTGACGTCTCAACTTTAGAAAACATACCAACCAAACCCTAAACTTATGGGGATCGTTAATATAACACGACTTAATTTATCAAATTCCAAGACGGGGCTGTTGCACAACGGGCTAAATAGTTCATAGTGCCGCGGCTTTTTATAAAGATACCAAATTTTTATCGGAATAATTGACTGAATTTAGTAAAGAGAGTATCGCTTACTACTTTAGGAAAGTAGTTTTACGACACTCCCGTTCCTATTTTTACTTCAGATGGGGCAACGTCCCCATCTGAAGCCCCGTTATTCAGTTTAAGCCGAACGAGTTCACTATTTTTTCACAACTCCGCTCCAGATCAGTTTGCCGCTGCACGCATCAATATATTGAACTCCACGCCGTTCACCATATTCAGGGGTAGAGACAGTTCGATCCGCTGAGGTTGTCGGGCGATAAATCAACTGATACCCGCAAAAATCTTCTTCCTTGCGTTCAAGCCATACCAGTTCCACATCCAAATGTCCCAAATAGAGTTTTAACGCCTCTTGTTCAGTAATTCCGGGCTGGAAATTACGCCCGGCCAGCATCGAAATCATTTCAAAAGAAACACCACTGTAAATGCCAATCTCTCCGGTCGCGGTATGCACACCTACCCTTACAGTTTCCAAGTGTATGGGGATACCGTTAACGTAAATGTCAAAAGCAAAAAATTCCCGGTCCGGACGTTGGCCATCCTCCGGTTCTTCATTTTCCTGAAGTCGGAGATAATGCGGGTACTCGGGAAAGACACGCTGCAAGAAATGCAACGCCTTCTCCAAGCATTCATCCCGGCTCAGTGCAAGGTTTCCTGCGCAAGCATAGTCTTTATACAATTGGCGAAGGCGCCCGGTGCTTTTTTCGACCACGGCTACAATGGAGTTACCCAACAACCATATGCCAGGGAGCTTCTTGCGCCAGTATGCCTTAAAGGAACGATCTTCCGCGATTGCAGCCGGTTGATGCGCATGCTCTTTTTCCTTCCAGACATAGCGAATACTTTTTTCGTCTTCCTGCTCTCGAACCAAGACAAACAAATGAGGATCGACACCGATCAATTCTTCGATATTATTGTCCTGTTGCTCCGGTACTGTCTGCGGAGGGGGTACGGGATGGCTGTGCGGCATCCAATAGTGATCAGGCCCAAAAAGATCGCGACCCGTTACCGCGTTAAAAGAACGGAAGCACGGCGCCGGCTCGTAAACCAGACGGTATTCCAGGTCTTCAACTTCGTGCATAGATGGGTAGAGGCGCACAATGCACAGCTTCATGCGCAGGTCTCCCACTATTTGCTGTTTAACTGTTTTTACATCAGCAATAGACGCCGGCCACGCCGGTTTATTTTTGCGGCCGTAATGCTCAAAGTCCGTAATGTTCCCACCGCTGTCCACGATACAGTCGCATCCCGTGAAAGGAAGGGGCAGGCCGCCTGTTTCCTGCCGGTAGCTGATATGCATATGGCGCCGGCCTGCTTCGATATAAACCCACGTATATTCTCCCCGGAGATCAGGCAGATATTGCTTGATAAATTCATCAGCAGTTCTTTTTGCCTGACCGGCAGAGGGGGTGGCACAATCCGTATCGGTATGAGCGTTATCTTGCTTCTCGCCGACTAATAATTTCATCAGTGCGCCTGTTTGCAAATCTAAGGTTACTTTAATATCGGCTTCCGGATGTTGAGGGTCCTCCCAAATAAAAAACCTTTCATCCGCTACGTTGTCTTCAACTAGCAAATGGTAATTCTCGGGGATGGGAACAATGGACGACGCTTTTTCCCGAAATTTGTCGTATCTATGTTCCATAAGTTATCACCTCGCAAAATCCTGTTCGTATTTTCCCGGTTTGCAATTTCCTATCCCGCAAATAAGTATTAAAAGTGTCATCCTGAGCGTTAGTAGAGAATCTGGGGCCTAAGACCTCTTACTAACGCTCAGAATAGCATAAGGTCCCCGGATTTTCATCCTTTGATGCTACCGCCCTTTATTGTTCCGACGTTCCAATGCCAAAGTTTGTTCCCAAAGGATAATAAACCCAACGGTAAAAAGTCTGAGAATATTAAAGGCGCGTCCGATTGATGCTTTTTATCCATTTTCCTGCTCGGGCAGGCAGTTACTTGACTGAGCAGCCGGTGAACCATACAGCGGCAGGGTGAATTTAAAAACCGTAGAGCTTATTGCAACCTTTTCCCCGGTACCGAGGATAATCGGCGGGAATCGCTGCGACCAGGCAGCATGCAGTTAAAAAAAGGCTTGAAGTATAAAAAACTATCGTTATACTGAGAATTACGGTACCGTAAATAAACCACGAAAGGAATTTATTTATGGAAAAAATGACGGTAAAACCAGTTGGAAAAATTGTTAACAATCAGTCTGAAACGCATATCGTTTTGAACAGATCATATCTGCCTGCCTTGGAAGTGTTGGAGAGCTTTGGTTATCTGCAGGTATTCTGGTGGTTCAGCGGCTGCGACAATGAGGCTTCGCGGACAAAGCTTTCGGTAAAAAGTCCTTATACCCATGGTCCCGCTCTTCTTGGCACCTTTGCGACCCGTTCGCCGGAACGCCCTAATCCCCTGGCGCTTTCCTGCGCCCAGGTAACCTATATAGACAAGGAGAACGCCGTGATCGGATTGGCATACATTGACGCCGACAACGACAGCCCCGTATTGGACATCAAACCCTATATCCCCAGTCTTGACCGTGTGGAGGCACCTATTGTCCCCCAATGGTGCAGCCATTGGCCCAAAAGCTGTGAAAAGTCCGGCGATTTTGACTGGAAAAGCGAATTTAACTTTTAATTAACCCAAACCCGCATGACAGTTTTTTTGCCATGCGGGTCTTTTATTATAAGCGGATTATATAAACAATCACTTTTTTACCTATAATCAACCTGATTTGCATCATTATCATTTCAATACATCAAATGTGTTGGTTCCACTTCTAGTTATGTCGGCTAACTGTTACTGACGGTCTGTAACGTCCAGCAATAGACGGCGTTAATTGTCCATGAATTGACGGACTCAGTGACCACCCGCCCGGGGCAGGGAGAATTATAACAATTCTCCCTGGATAACCAACTTCACCATGCGATCATCGATAATCCGACGGCCGTTTTGAGCTCCATAGAGCATGCAATGGCTGCAGACCTTGTTAACAAGCCTGGCCGCACCGCTGAAATACCGAAAAATTTCATCAACCGCATTATCTGAAAAGATATCGTGTTCGGCACCGGCATAAGCCAGGTGCCGATTAATATATTCCCCGACCTGGGCTCGATCCAGGTGCGGCAGTTTGCACTGCAGGTCAATTCGTTGGCGGATGGCGGCGTACGCTTGAAGCTGGAACTTATCCCACAGTTCGCTCTGACCCACCAAAATTAGTGCCATAGGGCTTTGGGCATCCATTTTAAAGTTTAAAAGGAACCTTACCTCTTCTAACATTTCTTTGTCCAAAAGATGCGCTTCGTCTACGATAAGCGGCGACACTGTCACCTTTATCACGTTGGTATGCAGGGAGCATTACCAGCCAACAAGCCTCGGCTCCCATCTACCGGGGCTGAAGATGTTCCTCAGGATGCACGAATCCACCGCAAGATTCGAATCAGAACTACCGGAACACTTACCAAAGAAAAGAGACATCCTTGAAGTTTATTCCGATGAAGAGCATGATAAGGTGTTAAAATATCTGGAATCAGGAAATGTTTCATTTAGAAACAAAGCGCTCAGCCTAATTGCGCTTGAAACAGGTATGCGCGCTGTGGATATCTGCAATCTCAAGCTGGGAGATATCGACTGGGGACATGATTACATCCATATCGTTCAAGAAAAAACAGGAAAATCAATAAATATACCGCTTGTGTCATCTATTGGAAATGCGCTCATCGACTACCTGCTTTCAGAGCGCCCGGCATCGGACTCTGAATATGTCTTCCTTTCAGATAATGCACCATATGCACCATTGAAAACACACTCAGGCTGCAGAAATGTGCTGCTCCATATCATATTGGATGCCGGCATTAAAGCAAACGGCAGAATTTATGGCACAAGAATTACAAGACATAGCACCGCTTCAAGGATGCTCCGGCACGGAATTCCCCTGTCTGTGATCTCTGAAACCCCCGGGCATGGAAATCCAAACAGTGTCATGGTGTTGTATCTTTCCACCGAGAATGCAAAGCTTGCCGAATGCACGCTTCCTATTCCGGAGGTGTGCCATGATTAAGGAACATACACTGCGTTCATTGGCAGAGGAATTCATCCTCTACAAACAGCGCCTGGGCTGCATCTATGAGACCTCGGGCTACTACTTGATGAATTATGTAGGATATACTGAAAAAAACCGGACAGGAGAAACACTCCCAAATAAAGAAAGTGTCATGGGATATCTTGATACCGTGGCAGATTCACCGGGCTCCCTTTACGGTGTAGTGGCGGTTTTTAGGGAGTTCGGACGCTTTCTAATAAAACACGGGTATGCGGACATATATATCATACCGCCTAAAACCGTTACTCAGCAGACACCGGAGCCGCCATATTTTTTTACTGCTGAAGAAATCAGACGTTTTTTCGAAGAATGCGATTCCATCAAGGCGCATCCAGGCTTTAAAGGGCGCGAACTTGTAATTCCCGCAATGTTCCGGCTTCTGTACTGTTGCGGCATGAGATGCAAGGAAGTAAGGACTTTGCTTTATGAAGATGTCCATTTAGATGCCGGTTTTCTTGATGTCAGGCAGTCTAAAGGTCCGAAGAACCGGAGGATATATATCAGCACTGAGCTTTCAGGTTATCTAAAGAGATATGAGAGCTCCATTTCTTTCTTATTCCCCGCCAGGAAATATTTTTTCCCAAGCAGAGATACCTGCTATGGCTCGGGGGCAATTTCCGGAAACTTCCGCCGCATCTGGAAGCTGGCGTATCCGGATTTTGTACTCGCTTCAAGACCAAGGGCATACGATTTCAGTTATCCGTACATAAATAAAATCCGAACCTTTCGCCAAAATCATGATAATCAAAGAAAGTTCCGAGCAAAAGGTTCGGATAATATTTACCGCTTCATTGCTCGCACACCGCAGAACATGGACAAGGTGCCGTCTGCATTGCGCCACTTTTTAGGTGTAGATTTGTCGTTATCATCTTCGAGCGTTGCTAATGCCTTTGCCTCCTGCTCAGTGGTTATGTCTAAATAAACCATCGTCGTTTGAAGCTGAGCGTGACCAAGGAGGAAAGATATTTGGACGATATTCATACCATCTTCCAACCAGTGAGAGGCTTTGGCGTGCCTCAGCTGATGGGCGTGAATGTCTGTGGGGACTTCGTCGCAGACTGATCGCGCCACTTGTGCGTGCTTGCGAAGCTGTTTGTTCACAGCATTTTGGCTCATCTTCCCTGTAGAACCCGTGTTCCTTGAGTAGAACACGAAAGATGACGGATTAGGTGCTGATCCGTGAAAATCCTTGATGTACGCCCTAAGGTGGGCTGTGGCCTTTGGCAACAAATACAACGTTCGGATTTTGCCCCTCTTGCCGATGACTGTGATGTTTGGCTTATCAACATCCAAGTGTAGTTGCTCAACTTTCATAGACAATATTTCGTCTATCCGTGCGGCGGTGCTGTACATGACGACCATCAAGGCAATATCCCTGCGACCAGCTTTTGTAGTCGGATCAGGGGCTTCAAGCAAGGCACTCACCGCTTTTTTACTCATGCCAGTCACTTTTTTGGCGTGTGCTTTCCTTCGCTCAATCTGTGACGCGCCCTGCGACAAGTGAAGGTATGAAACGTCTCTGCCGCCTAGGTACTTGAGAAAAGCCCTAAGCGAAGCCAACCGATTGTTGCATGTTTCAGGGCTGCACGTACGACTCTCCATCAGCCAAACAAGCCATTCCTCAATGTTAACGGCGCAAAAGCAAGCACCGTTGAGAGTGCTTGCTTTTATGCCTTTTTCCGTTTCAAGAAAGCCGACATATAAACTGAGCCCATCACTATATGCTTTCAATGTGTGGGCGCTCCTGGTCTTCTGGGAAGGAACATATTCGTTCAGAAAAGCGTTAATGTGCCTCGCAATAACGACGGACTCGTTAGTAGCTCTCATAGTTCACCTCCGGGATGACATCGCCCTCGTCGGTTTGAGCTTCAATGATGTCGGCCAGCCCAGGAACAAGCGAATAGTAGTATTTCGTACTTTCCAAAACGCTATGACCCATGCTCTTGCTAAGGTAAAGCAGTTTCGCGTTAAAATCAAACCCTACGCCCGTCCAACCGTTGATGTTCTCAACGGCATAATTATGTCGGAGTTCGTATGGGACAACGTTTCCGCAGTTATGCTGACGCCACACTTTGTGGAAATTTCGTTGTACCCAGGATGCTCTGTGGAAGCCTCCGTTTCTTTTTCTGGCAGGAAAGAAGTAGACCCGGTTCGGGTACATTTTATCAATGGCTCCATCGTACTGCCGCATCAATAAAAGCATAGAATCATGCAGCACAATATAATGCTGCGCATGACCCTTGGAGTAGCGGATGTTCACAACACCGCTGTCAAGGTCGACGTCTTCACGCATCAGCGCCCGTGCCTCATTCGTTCGGATTCCACTTGAATACAGCAGCCGGAAGAATACGGGGACTGTTATCCGCCGCGACAACTGTTCTTCTGTGGGCGGATCGGCGGATATTGAGTCACAAGCCATAAAGAAGTTCTGTAGTTCCGCTTCAGTAAACGCGTGTGGGATATAGTCTCTCGGCTCTTTTTGTGGTACTGTTGGCTCCGTAACGAAAGTCATCCCGCGTTTGCGCAGATAACGTATGAAGCTGACAACAGGATATATTCTTGATCGGCATGAATTGTTTGCTTCCGTTTCGCGCTGGGCGCACCATGAATCCGCCATGTCCTGTGACAACTCAGAAACATTGGGAAAATGCTTATCACAATACTTGTCGAACAGACTCAGATTAACTTCGTAAGAGGCTTCATTCCAACGTCCAGAAGCCTTCCGAAAGGCAACAAACGCACGCATGAGCGGTGCAATGGAGGATATGAACTCACTCATGTGCAAACACCCCCTCCGGCACTGGAAACCGTTCTATACTGAGCGCACACTCTTTGAGATGTTTAAAGTCGGCGCTGAGATATGCTTCCAGGGAATCGGGGGACGTATGACCAAGTGCTTTGCTGATAACAGGTTGCGGGACACCGCCGCCAAGAAGCTCTGTTGCCACGCGGTGGCGAAACATGTGAAATCCCTTGCTGTCGCCAGCGTTTTGTCTGATGTTTGCGGCTTTCATTATCTTGTCGGAAATATTGCCGATGCTTCCGCTCAACAAACGCCCATATGGCCGATTTTCAGAGATAAATATGAATTCACACTCGGTTTCCGGGCGTTTGGACACAAGATAGTCATAGACGGCATTGCCTACTATAACAGAAAGCGGCAACTCAAGGGGAGCGCCAGTCTTCTGCTGTTTGATACAGATTAGCTCTTTTTCCCAATCAATATCATTGACTTTCAGACCTGCAATGTCACAGCAACGCAGCCCGGTATAAAGAACCAGTGAACCAACCGCCCTGTCTCTGAGCGAAAGCCTCGAATACTCATTTTCGAGAGCCTGTTTTATCTGATCCGTTTCATCCGGCTTCAAATACTGGATGTTCTTGCGGTGTTCGCGCAATTCAGGCAGGTAAGCCAGTATTCTCGTAAACTCAGAGTATTCAGGGTTCTCCCTTATGCAGGCTTTGAGAACTGCTGCGATGTCTTTTTTGTATGAGCAGCTCCGGCGCAGTGTGTCGTCCTCGCCAATGAAAACAGATAACACATCCGCCTCTGTAATCGCACCGAAAGTATTAATGCCTTTCTGCTGTAAAGCGTACAAAAAACTCGCGCCGTGACTCGCTTCGCATATGATCGTGGTTGCCTTCTTGTTCCGCCTGCTTTCTGATGCCCGATAACAGTCAACTACCGCTTTGAACTCCGGCAACAACAAGTGATACAGGCCGCGCTTGATGATCTGCTGCCGATGCCGTCCATCAGGGTACTGACCGCGATTGTCAAATCGCTCAATAATACCAAGGCAATTTAGTATGTTGCGCAGATAGCTCCGGGAAGTGGATTTATTCGCGTACTCTTGATAAATATCCTTGTACGACGTCCAACCATTTGAATCCGCCCTGGAGAGAATGTGGTTTATCTCGCGCCGCACTTTTATTATATATGTGGCACTATAACCGGCCCTTTCCATGTAGCCGATTAGTTTGGGATAATTATCCCTTAGATTTTGTGTATTCATCTGTACACCTCCTGCTCGGAGTATACAGCATGAAAATAAAATCCATACCTTTCTATTGGGGAAAGGCTTATTATTACGCTGTTTTACTGAAGGTTCGGATTTTATTTATGTACGGATAACGGAAGTCGTGCACTCTTGCGGGGTTTCCTGTAACCGCCCTAGCTTCTGGCAGTTTGTCCCAGAACTCATGGAACCAGCAATCAATAACTGACTTATTGTAACAAGTTCCATCTTTATTCGAGAAAAATGCCTGCCTACCAGGCAATATGGATTCCATTATAGAATCATACTCCCTGCATACTTTCTGCAGATCTTCGCTCATGAATACGATCCTGGCTTTCCAGCCTTTGGATTCCCGGACGGATATTTTTCCTGTTTCGAGGTTAACATCCTCTTTTTTCAGTAGGCGTGCTTCCGAGGAACGCAGCCCGCAGCAGAATAGCATGCGGAAAATGACCGGCATGACATATCTCCTGGTCGGAGAAAATGGTGAAGGAGGGCAATGATCAATGGCCTTGAGAAAGGCTTTCAACTCTGCGGTCGTATAAATATGGGCCTCATACTTAACTTGCCTATCCGGGATATGACCGGGAATAACATAAACATTGTATCCGAGCCCTTTCATGTATTTACCAAGCTGCCTTACCGGAGTAACCCTCCTTAAAAGGCCGTTTGGATGCTCTCCAGGCTTTGAATGGATCCACGTAGAGCCCATTTCTTGTGTGATTGTGCTCTCTCCCGGGAACTTCTCAGCCACAAGTAAATCAAAGTGATACAGTATTCGTGCTGAAGACTGGTAAGGATAACCTAATGCCCGTTTCTGGCTGATAAAGTCTCTAATGCAAACACCAAGGAGGCTTTTAAATATATAATCAGTCATCAGAAGCACCACCCCTCCATGAAACCCTGCCTATGACGGATAGATTCAGAGCACACATCCGGAGCATGGATTCCTCCATGGACAGATAAGGCTTGTCGGATTCCTTTGAGGTATGTCCAAGCACATCAGTAATGACTTGGTGAGGTACTTTAGCTGCAAGAAGTCTATGTACCATGGAATACCGAAAAAGGTGCACGCCCGTAGCAGTACCGTTTACCGGCTTAATCCCCAGGCAACCAAGCAGTCCGGAACAGATTGAGTAAACTGAAGTCAGTTTATTGTGAGGCGCCTGTTTCCGTAAGAATATATAGGGGTAATGGTCAGCTCGTTTCGGTCTCTCATTCAGAATGTAATCCATTAGTGCGTTGCCTACATCCGGGAGCAATGGTAGTACGAGAGGTTCACCTGTCTTTTTCTGGATCAGCCTGATTTTATCATTTCGCCAGTCAATCGCCTGAAAAGTGAGATTGCAGATATCACAATCACGCAATCCCAAATTCATGGCAAGAAGAATTACTGCTTTTGTGCGTTTAGACTCTCTAGCCAGATATGCAACCAGTTCTGTCTGATCCTTTTCAGAAATATATGCGGCAACCGAGCCCCGCTGTACAAAACCTCCCATTACAAGGCCGGACAAATCCTTTTTGATCAGGCCAACTGTAAAAAAAAACGCCAACAGTGAACGCAGGATTGGAAGTATAGTTGCCATGCTCCGCCTATTGCAGATGCATGCAAATTTTGTAATGACAAGATGGATCTTTTCGGGTGTTAGAGATAGTAAATCCTTTAGAGTTTCTATCTCGGTGAACTCCACGGTTTTTCGGAATACATAATCGTGCAGGTCGATTGTGGATTTGCTGAGATTACGCTGTTCCAACGATACAAGGTACTGTGAACGAATAGATTCTGTCTCTAAGCTGTTGCAGTTGGCATCTCGGTTGATCATTCCCCACAGGAAGCACCCTGTATTTGCAACTTCCATCAGGACACGTGCCGCCTTACGGTTAATTTTCCACTTCCATTCCTTCATGGATCCACTATTACGTAAGTTGTTTATTTCTTGGATGAAGCATTTCATCAATGTTTCATCATATCCAAGAATACCAGCATCATAAAAATAGCGTCGTATGTCCATCCAGGAATGCTTGTATTGCCCGATAGTAGAATCCGTGAGATTGAGGTATTTCATTTCAATCTCAGCCTTGACAATGAGGTGATCAATACGCACGTCTGCTGCTATTGGGAACTCTCGGCCCTGAAAAAACTCATGAACTTTTGCATCATCCGGCATGGGTGGTTCGTTGAACGGTATGCCGTATTCATCTTGGGCTTGTGTACATGCTAATGCGTCAACCAGTCTTACGCAGCGAACATGCAGTGCGTGGCGTTCCGTCGAACCATTGTCATCTCTAATGAATGTATCATACAGCTCCGCGCACGGTTCCGTAATGCCAAGTGAATTAGCACACTTTAGCATTTGGTTGAAATAACGACGTCTAGACTCCCAAGTTTCATTGGCAAGTTCAAATTTCAACTGCTGCAAAAGGGTATTGATGACAGTTTCTAGTTTTGTCATATGTTATCCTCCTTCAGGCCTGTATCAGGCTGTCTAAAGGATAGCACTATATATGGATTATTATCTTCAATTTTCAGCTATTGATTGGCTATATGCTTAAGCAGTTTTGCTGATTTTAAAGATAATACCATTTTGAGAATAATCTTTGGGGTGGCAAACCCTTGCAGGTATAATGGCTGTGCTGTAGTGTTCAGCCATCTCATGGTAGACGGCATTTAGCTGCTGATTATACCATCCGCCATTATGTACCACGGCCGTTTTTGCGTTGTCGGGTACTAGGATTTTTGCCACACCGTTGAAATACTGGTACATGTGGATATGGGCACTGATCCATGCCTGCTGCTTTTCATTGATGAATGCTTCCGCGTAGGTATACTGGCTGTAGGTCATAACACCGACAAAGATGTAGGCTTTGATGATTTCACTGGTATCCGGATCAATGATGTGTGCTGGATCTCCCGCCCAGTCAACCTCAACTTGTTCCCCTGGTTTGCGGTTGATGTGCATGGTAGCACGGCGTTTCTGCTCGTCCTGCTGGATGTAATAGCAGAACTGCGAATACATGAGTGGTTCTTGGCCGTTCAGGCGGCAATCCTCCATGTATTCTGTCCACAGGAGCTTTTTGCTGACCCCATTACGGAATAGTTCTTTGCGGATGTAGGTTAGATTTGGCATCCTTTTGGTTCTAATGTCTTTGCCTGCTTTAGGAAACATCAA
The DNA here is from genome assembly GCF_039851975.1 of Desulfoscipio sp. XC116. GTDB lineage: Bacteria > Bacillota > Desulfotomaculia > Desulfotomaculales > Desulfallaceae > Sporotomaculum. The sequence continues at coordinate 508,200 of NZ_CP156660.1, read as the reverse complement.
ATCTTTTAAAGCCTTATCCGTCATGAGTTCGTCCAATGGCCATGCAAGATTTAATTCTTTTGCACGATGCTGGACTTTGACAACAGTTTTCTGTGCAACATTGCAGCTTTGCATGATGTTGCGCTGGGTGAATCCAAGACTGGTTAGCCTTAGGATTTCTCGATACTTGGTCATAATCATGACATCCTTATAATGGATTTACATCTTGCGATGCATAATTCCATTATAAGATTTATAGAAACTGATTTCCGTTTAACGGAATCATGATCTCCCAAAACCCGGAATGTTGATTTCCATGTACCGGACAGGTGATGAATTTTGCTCCGGAATACTCATTTTAATGATCACACACCTTCGTAGCCTGCTTATTGCAACATATGGATGAAGTCTACATAACCATTGGCATCCCCCCTTAAAAAAGAAAAAACTCCGTATATTTACGGAGCTTGAAGCCTTGAATCGGCATTTTGACTATTAATAATGAATGTCATACATGATATTAAATTTACTCAAAGAAAAACAACATTGCTTATATCAAGGAAATTATTATCTATTAATGGTTATCTGTTTAGTGCTTGGATCGAATTCCACCGTTGCACCTAATGTTTCGCTTATAAATCGAAGAGGTACAAAAATTTTCCCGGACGGAAGCAATTCGGGAGCACAGTCAATAGCTGTAGCATGGTTATTGACCGAAACATCCTTAGAGCCTATGGTTAATGTGATCTCGTTATTATTGTCCTTAATGATAATAGTGTTTTTCAGATCAACCCAATCCACTTTGGCTCCCAAGGTTTCGCTAATAAAGCGCAATGGAACAAATATTCTATCAGCATCTGTACTTACGTAAGGTTCCGTATCCAATACGTATATATTATCATCTATAATGGCTTCCGTCTGACCAACGGTTAACTTTATTATTTTGCTTTCTTTTTCCATCCTTTCAATTATTGCAAACATTGAAAAACTATTAGTGTTAAACCTTAAAGTCTTGGTTACAGGGTCATAAACACTTTCCATCTCCACCCATGTACCATCAGATTGCTTGTGCATAATTGTTAGAAGGTCGGTATTAACTTCATCTAAATCCATGTCTGAAAGGTCCAGCACCACATTAGCATTGCCGTTTAAGGTATGAATCTCTGTGCCATCAGCTTCTTCAGTTTCTTTAACGCTTATATTGAAATTATAAGCACGTAAAACCTTACCGCCAACTGAAATAGCATAGTTTTTTGCATCTTGATCCTCATCCTCGTTAGCTATTAAAGCTGAAATCTCAATTAGAGCACTTTCTCCAACTTCCCTTTCAGGAACCAACAAAGCTCCGGGCTCAAAAGCCAGATTAACCTTTGCCTCTTGTGAATCTATAGAGAAGTTACAACCTGCTTCTGTAATTTTATGTAGAGTTGCATAGTTGATAACTTTAGGCCCAATTTCGGCGGAATCTATTGTTATCGTATCCCCTCTGCCGGCATTTTTCAGAAGATCATTCACTTTTTCGCTAATGTCATTAACGGAATCCTTTGGGGGATCATAATTACCTCCCCCGCCGGGGCCGGCACCACCACCCACGTTTGAGTTAGATCTAGTTGTAAAGGTAAATTTAACGTCGTTATTAAGTGTGTTACCTGTTAAATTCTTTATTGCTGCAGCGGGTATGTTAACGGTATAAGTTGTACTGTAACCAAGGCTATCAACCGGGCTAATTATAAGATTCTTATCCTCAATAAACACAATTACATTAGCCGCATTGTTATCATTGTCTTTAACTCCAATAAGGTTAAAGTCATTTCCTTTTTGTATTTTTTGGTTAAAATTCACCTGAATATTATTATTGGTCTTGATATTAGTAGCCTTATCGCTTGGTTCAGTGCTTTTTACTATTATGGGCAAAGCCGCTATACCGATGGTTACATCCCCCAAGTCGCCATAATCGCCACTTATGGTCAAGGTAATGTCACCTGGTTCAACATCGTTATCCAGGGTAATTTTAAAACTATCCAAAGTTATTTCACCTATTATTTCACTATTAAAGTAAACATAAAAAGCCTTATTATTATCGTAACGCCTTACTGTTGCTTTATCTGAATTAACTCTGGGATCTGTGGCGAACTTCCCTTCATTAAGCCTAAAAGTCATTATGTCGCTGGCTTTGAAAGTAGAGCCGCCTTCGGTTACTATTTTAAATGAAACATCCAAGTCGGCTATTTCACCGCTTGATATAACGGTATCATTGTTTTCAAGCTGTTCAATTCTTGCCCTCGCACCAATACCGGTTACAGTAGCTGCAACCACAGTGGTTTTATCGACAGTACCGTCTTTACTGGTTACGCGAATTTTAATGTCGCCAGTTACATCGGAGTCTACGTCAAGATACGGAGTAAATGTCATATTCCCAGGGAAGATGGAAGATTGTTTTTCAGGCGTGAAAATAATTTGTTGATCATCATCAGGGTTCACATTAAGAGTACTAGCAGCACCAAAACTTGCAGCTTGCCATTCATCTTGAGTGTCGTTAAAAGTAACGCCACTGGTCAAAATATCAAAATATACTTCCTCAATTCCATCTGTTGCATCAGATCCAAGGTTTTTAGGTTGAGTTTCATAAACCCTGATTTCTGCACCTTTTTTATTGCTGCCTGTGCTAACGGTTTTCGAAGACTTTGCGGATACAAGAACGTTACTGTCTCCTCCAACCTTAGCTATGGTTACTGTATCAGATTCACTCCATGCAATTGTACTAGGATCGTCGGGATCATTACCTGTGAGTCCCCAAACCTCAATTGTTGTTTCCAGGTTGCCTGTAAAGTCCGAATCAATGTCAAGGGTAAAAGGTTCTGAGAAATCAAACGTTACGTAAGTATTGTCCCAGTCAGCTACTGCAGCACCAAAGCCTTTTATAGTTATACTATTGGAATAAGATTTAACAAAGCCATAATTACCGGCTCCGCTTACGAATTTATTCCAGGCATAATCACCGCTAGCAACAGGCTTATCAGTGAATTCAGCGCCGTCGGGCAATGATAACTTGATTTGAATTGCATAAACATTATCTTCTACAGAATCATCACTTCTTACAGTGGCAGTACCTGCTTCTTGGTTGTCATCAGCAGTAATATAGGCGTAAGTGCTGCTGTACTTCGTATAATCATTGTCAGCTGCGAAACTTACGACCGGCATAATTACCGTAAAAAGAGAGAAAAGAGTAACAACCAATAAAATAAATTCACTTTTTCCAATAACCCTACCCAATATATTTTCCTCCTTTGTAGCCTATTTTGACCAATTTTCATAAAGAAACCATAAGGTGTTCCTACTATTACATTGTTCACCATATTCTTTCCGTCTCCTCCCTATGATGGCAAATTATACAATATTAAAGATAGTTAACTGTTAAGTAATAACGATTTTAAATAGCATTTTCTTTGGACCATAATTATTGCAACATATGCATGTAGGCCGCAGCTTCCCTGGACTATCTCAAACCCTAAAATCACCCCCATAAAAAACAAATGCCGGCATTGGCGCCGGCATTAGAAAATCAATTCTTAATTATTACAGCCCCTTACTTGATTTAATGCAGGTCACACTTGGTTGCCCAGCCAGACGGGGCATTTGATCGCCCGGATCAGCTTGTTGAGATTGAATTTCAACCCGCCCTCGGCGGGATGTCCGGCTGCGTAAGGATTGGGCAGCACCAGCAGGTCCGCTTCCCGGGCAAGAGAAATAAGCAGCTTTGCGGTATTGCCCACCAGCAGTTGCTGCCGCACTTGCACCCGATGGGATTTCGCCAGATCGCAAAATTCATCCAGCACGGCGGAAGCCTGTTTTTGCAAACCTTTTCCGAGCCAGCTGAAAAATTTGGCCCGGGTAACGGCCCCGCTCATCCACTCATCTCCCAGGATATGACTCCAGCTTTGATCAATGATAAAAACGACCCGTATGGACGCGTCCCATAAACCGGCCAGTTCCAGTACCGTCAAGCCTGCTTCGCGGGCCGACGGTGAGCCGTCGGTTACATATAATATTTGCGACGGCATGGCATCCCTTCTTTCAGCGCTATGGCGTTTACGATGATAATATTATGTCCACCAACCGGCGGTTAACGGGATCAAACTGTTTAAACGGCGCTATACCCGTCAACTAAAAGCCGGTCCGGGGAATCCGAAAGTATTAAATGTGACTACTGTGCCGCGTTGCATGATATAATAAACTTCAATAATAAATCCAAAAAACCTTGTGCGGACATGATTTAAGGATCGGGCAAAGCCGTGAGAACGGTCGGAGTGCCCGGCGGTTTAAACGTCCGTAAATTGTTGCGAAAGGCCGAAGGGAAAACAATGGATAAAAATAATATTACCTGCATCCAAAAAGCCAAATTTATCTTTGAATTTTATGAAAAAAGAAAGTGGCGGCCGGGAGAAGAACCTCCGTTGAACCGGGTTGTTAATGCCGCCGCGGTTGGCCCTGGGGAGATTAGGAATTTAGGCGCTTTCCTGGCCAAGCGGTTGGACCGTATCGCCGGCATGATGGAAATCCTGCTGGCGGCCCACAATCGGTGGGGAATAAGCGGCAAAAAAGATAGGGTAATTATGGAAACCGACTCCTTCGATTTTAACGACGCACTGAAACTGCTTAGGGAAAACGGCTTTTACGATGACGAATTTGTACTTAAGGTGGAGTATGAGCGCAAGTGGGGACTGCTGTAGCAGCTGTTGTTCCCTGTGCTTCATCAACCTGCGGCGCAGCCTGCTCGCTGCAGCCGGCTGCGCCGCCGTAGAGTAAAATGACGTGCCAAATTATTACGGCTGCAATTGCGGCAAAAAGTCCCCGGCGCACGATAGTGCGTGTCCGGGGACTTTTATCTGGCAATTGCCGGGTTGAATTGAATTACTTGACGGCAACGGCAGCCCAGTAGCCGCCCAGAATCAGGATGGAGAAAATGTAGCCCAGCGGCACATTGATTAATACACCGGTGGTGAAGGCCGCAAAGGGACGCCAGCCCACCGAGGTCAGCTCTTTAAAACGAGTGGTCAGGCCGATGGCCAGGAAACAGAAGATGAAAGCCCAGGTTCTTAAAGTGGTAATAGGCTTAATAATATTATCAGTTATCGATTGGGATGTTGACGCGTCGCTGCCGGCGATAACCATTGTGATCAACGCGGAGGCCACAAAAAAGCCAAGTACGAATTTAGGGAACCTGAACCAGATTTCCGAAGCCTGGGGTTTGGTCCCGTCTTCCCTCTTCTCCCACATGGTAATGGAAATAATGGCCAGGATAAAGCACCAGATACCCACGAACATATCACGGCCCACAACCTTCATTAATGTAAAGGTAGTGATGGCCTGATCGCCAATGGCAGCCGCCGCGGCCATACCGGCGGCGTCGGCGAATTCCGAAGTGCCGATCCAGGCCCCTGCGGGGCCGGCAGGAATGCCAAAGACGGAGATGAATACCGGTAGAGCGTAAATCATGATAATAGCCCAGACAACCACCAGTGATATGGCTACGGACACGTGCTGCTTATCGGCTTTTACCGCGCCGCCGATGGCGATGGAGGCGGAAACGCCGCAAATGGAACCGCCGGCGCCCAGAGTGGCGGCAAATCTTTTATCCAGGCCGAACAACCTGGAACCCGCAAAATAAATGGCTAAAAATGTGGAAACGGCAATAATTGTAGCCTGGGTAAAAGCCACCGGGCCGGCCTGCACGATTTTGGTAAAAGGCAAGGTGGCGCCCAGCAAAACAATACCTACTTTAACGTAAAACTCTGTGCGCAATGAAGCTTCCATCCACTTGGGCATTTTTACAATGTTGCCGATGATAAGCCCCAGGGCCAGGGCTACCAGCGGAGCCTCCAGGTTATATTTGCCGGCCCATTCCCAGGCGCCGAAAATTGAGACCAGTACGCTGGCGATAAAAATTAGGATAAAGCCGGGAATGAACTCGCTTAATTGGTGTCCCAGAATTTTCACGGCGATGGAGAAAACCACCGCGAAGGCTATAAACATGAATACCAGCGAACCGAAATTAGCGCCCAAGAATGAGATAACGCTGCCAAATTCCGACCACTTGGGGATGGATACACTGACGGGGCTGATGGAACTGCCGGAAAACCACAGCAACAGCGCGGCGATTACCAGGCCAAGTCCAAGCCATACCGCCCACCAATCTTCTTTTTTGTAAAGGTCTGACCAACCTCCGCTTACGGCAGGTTTGTTGGACATAGCATAATTCCTCCTTTAAATGCACTTATGCAATGCACTAATGTCGCACTTACTTCGAGTTTACCGCCGCTTAACTCCAATAGCTGGAACATTCCCGTCCCCGGAGAAATACCCAAGCTTCAGCGGGTGTATCCCCTTTCCTTATGCGAGGCGGGAGTCTTAGCGGGGCGATTAACGAGATAAAATAAATTCAAATAATCAGTTGATCAGTGATAAGTAAAAAGGGCCTGTAACAGCCGGCAGTTAACAGGCACCATACACTTACCGGGGCTAAAGCTGTGCAAACAATATTACAGGAGCTTATAACTGAAATAATTAAAGCTAATAATTACTATAAAAATTTTATCTTATTTCTTAGCGCTTTCATATCCTTGGGGCGCAGGATGATTTTTTCTGCTTGCTACTTGGATACAATGATGCAAGAGGGCGAACACTTTGGTTCAATTAGCAGATAATTATGATTCACAAAGGAAATAAACGTATAATAGTGAAATAGGTGGTGGGGTGAAAAATGATGGCCATAAGCAAAAGCGTGCGCAACTGGTTTTACGCCACCCTGGTTCTGTTATTGCTCGTGCCGGCATTGCACCTGTACGGCACGCAGGTAACGGCGGCGAAGATTGAAGCCCTGTCCGGCAATTTTGAACTGCTGGCGGAAAATTACGCCCTGTCACCGGATATAGGGCTGCTGGTTTACTATGCCCAGGCCTATATTTCGTACAATGACCAAAATTTTTTAGACAAATTTAATGAAATGAGCACCACATTAATTAAAAAAGAGCTGGACCTGATTAATCGGGCTGATAAAGAGGCCAGAAAAGCCGAGTTGAAAAAAATGGTCCTGTTAACCCAGGATTACGTTGCCTATGTGCGCGGAGAAGTGGCGCCGCTTATCCGGTCCGGCAATCGGGAGGATTTCGAGGCGCTGTACCGGGAGCAGTATGACCTGCTGGCTATGCAGCTGCTGGATACATCCCGGCGCTTGCTGATTGAACATCAAAGCACCGTTGCCAAAACGGCTGCCGGTGAAGAGCAATTACTGGATAAAACCGGTTTTTTAGCGTCTGTTTTGGTTTTGCTCGCTCTGGGCGTTACGGCGCTGGGCGCCCGGCATCTGCTTTACCCCCTGTCGATAAACTACAGTCACGCGCAAAAGCTGCTTGATCACACCAGGGATGCCGCGCTGGTAATCGATCCCAGGGGCAACATCACCCGGGTCAACCCGGCTTGGGCGGAGCTGATGCATATTCCCGTTTCTGCAATCGAGGCCGAATCACTTAACGGCCTGCACGTGAAATATCCCAAAACTCAGGGGTTGACCCAACCGCTATTTAATGTACTGCTGGACCATAAAAAGATATTAAATAACCAGGTTATTTTAAATGAAGCGGAAGAAAAAACATTCATCAATATTGATTACTACCCGCTGCTGGATTTTAATAAGCTGACCGGGGCGGCCATGCTGGCGCATCCCGTGGAGATGCACAAAAATAAGCAGTATTTGTTTGACACCATTGAGGCGGAGCGCAAGAAAATATCCATTGAAATACATGACTGGATCGGCAGGGGCATGTCCCCCATCATCCACTCGCTGGACTATATACTGCGGGCGCACCGACAAATCCCCGAGGAGGTTTACGCCGACCTGGCCAAACTGAGGGAACACTGCCAGAATGCCGCCATGGATATGCGCAGTATTATGAATGACATCCACCCGTACTTAATTGACAAAGTGGGGCTGATCCAGGCCTTGGAGTCTTATGTGTCCAATTTCGAACAAATGCAGGGTGTCAGGGTGTACATGTTTTACAAGGAACGGACCTTTAATGTGCGTAAAACTGCGGAAATTGTTATTTACAGAATAATCCAGGAGGCGTTGAGCAATGTGGTCAAACACAGCAGCGCCACAGAAGTGGACATTTATTTTAAAGTTGAAAACGATATTCTGAAGATAGAAATTATGGACAACGGCCGGCCGCCGGAAAATTTAACGGCGGGCAAAGGAATGTGGGGTATGAAGGAAAGGGCCAATTTAATCGGCGGCGACATGGTATACGCCGGCGATGAAAGCGGTTTTGCCCTGACCTTGACCATTCCCGCCCAGCCGAAAGGATAATGCATATGGGTAAGATAAGGATAATGCTGGTGGAAGACCACAATATAGTGCGCGAAGGCCTGAAAAGGCTGATTGAAATGGAAGAGGGGATGGCGGTGGTGGCCGAGGCCGGCACCTGTGCCCAGGCCAGGACCAACCTGCCGGATGATGTGGATGTTATCCTGCTGGACATAAAACTGCCCGACGGAGATGGGCTGGAGCTGTGTCAGGAAATCAGGCGAAAGGCTTCACGGGTAAAATTTATCGCGCTGACCACCTATGACGATGCGCTGTTTATTAAAAAAGCCCTGGAGCACGGTGTGCATGGGTTTATCCCCAAGTACGCCTCTTTTGACGAAATCAAATCGGCTATCCATATTACGCTGCGGGACGGCCGTTACCTTTATCCCGGGCTGAACATGCAGGCCTTGATGGGACTTTCGGGAACGGGACTGTCGGAGTTTGAAATACAGATACTGCACATGATTGCCGGCGGTGAAAGCCAGAAAAATGTTGCCGCCGCCCTGTTTATCAGTATCTCGACCTTAAGAAGAAGGATCAAGGGAATTTGCACTAAAATGGGCGTGGATACCATTGAGGAAGCCCTGGCCTCCGCGGTCAAAAAGGGGTTGATTCAATAAGTGGAGACCTTGACCAGCAAAAAAAAGATTCTTGCTTACTTTGCCGTAATCTTTTTGTTAACGCTGATAATCTTTTTTTTCATTCTGGAATTCCGTTATATTAACAGGGTGGTCACGGAAAGCCGGGACAATATCAGGCAGATCGTGTTAACCGAAGTATACTCTTACCTGCGCGACCTGCAGCTGTTGACCGAGGACGCGGCCAATTTCGTTGAGGACGAAAACCGGCCGACCGGCCAAACGCTGCGGTCGGTTGCCGGCAGGGATAAAAGGATTACAGCCGTCTGCCTGCTGGATCGGACGGGAAAAATAATCAGCTCGTTTAATGGAAACGCATCCGGAGGAAATAACCCCGGAGCAGATGAACCCGGGTTCTACCGGGGTGCCCTGGCCGGCAGCGCACAGGGCATTCCCTATATCTTCGGCGTGGAAAAAAACGGCCGCCTGGACCAGGTGGGAGTTGCCGCAGTTGCCGCGGGGCAGGCGGGCAAGCATTATCTGGTGATTATTTTCAATGTTAATGATTTTATAAATCAGTTTATGCTCAAGTACAATACCGGTCAGGTCAAAGCAGGGGTCCTGAACCGGGCGGGGGTACCGCTGGTTTGGCCCTTTGAGCAGGCTTCCCTGGCCAATTTCCGCCCCGGCGCTGAAACATTCAAGTTCCAGGCCGATCGTTATAATGTCAGCAGGGCGGACCTGGAAAACTCCTCCCTGGAGGTCTACTTTTTTGACCGGCAAAGCAATTTTGCCGCTTACAGAATTATCACCATCATGTTTTTGCTGTTTACACTTTATTTCTTGATCTACCAGTTTATCGTAGAATTGCTGAACGCCAACAATATTCAGTCCTATTTTGAAAACATTGATTTTAATATTTTCAACCATTTAAAAGAGGGCATCATCATTGCCAATAAGTTTAACAGAGTGGTGTTTGCCAACAATGTTATTCATGAGCTGTTTGCCGAAAAGGAAATAATTTTAAAGAAAACCTCCCTGAAGGAAATAACCGGGCCTTTGGATAGCCTTGAGAGCAAGCTGACCTTAAAAAAGGCCAATAACCTGCTGGAGATTATTTCCGCCCCGATTGTGAAAAATGGCCGGCTGCTGGGAGCGCTGGTGGTGGTCAGTCTAAGTCACGAAAAGGAAAAACTATGCGGCCGGGCACTGGAGAAGATAATTGAGTTTTCTCCCGACGGGGTGGTTTTTGTGGATAAGGACGGCAAGGTGGTTACCTGTAACATGATGGCCAGTTATTACCTGGGCGGCGTGAAGCCGGATGCCGATATTAATCATGTGAACACTGAACTGGCCGGACTGGTTGAAAGCAACATCGGGTCGGGTTCTGTAACCAGAAGGGATTTATCCTTCGGGGATGTTTACTGTGAACTGGCGCCCCTGTACGATGCCGGCGGGTTTTATGCCGGTACGGTGGTGTTTTTAAAAGACAGCGGCCAACCGGGTTAATGAAACAGCAGCACCAGTATTAAAATCAGTGCCGATACGGCCAGAGCGGCGTAATCTTCCAAGCGGTCGGAATTTAAAAGTAAATTTAAATTATCCTGTTCATCATTGTTCCGGTCATGCCGGTCTGTCAAGACAATTCCCTCCTCGCCGGTAGCTTCAGCTAATTCCAAGAGGGGGTGTCGCGAAACTACTTTCTTAGAGTAGTAAGCGATACTCCCTTTCCTAAGTTCAGCCAATTATTCCGATAATAATTTGGTATCTTTATAAAAAGCTGCGGCACTATGAACTATTTAGCCCGTTGTGCAACAACCCCTTCTGCTTTTCCGCTTCGGCGGAGGTGGCGCTCCCGCCAAAGTTTAGCTGTCCGGCTCCGTGCCGTTACGATTGCCGGCTGATGAACAGCAGCACCACCACCAGCGCCCCCACGGCTTTGACCACGGCGGCCGCTGTCCCCACCACCAGCGGTTTACCGCCTGCTTTACGCAATTCACCCAGGGATATCTGCATACCCAGGCCGGAAAGGCCGATGGCAAAGAACCAGTTGTAAAGGTTGCGTATAAACACCAGCTCAGCGGATGGCGGGGATGTTTCACCCAGCAGGCCGAATGAGGTCAGCAGCACCACAACGAAAAACCCGATTACGAACAAAGGAAACTTGTCCCAAAAACTCGTGTGTATGGCGTACTCATTTTCTTCATCCTCCAGCCGGCGGCTGTTATACACCGCCAGGGCCAGCACAACAAACGGAAGAAAGATGATCCTGGTTAAATTAAAAATTTCTCCCGTTTTTAAACTCTCGGAAACCCTGTGGGCGGTGCCGTGGTCGAAGGCCAGGGCGGCTGCCAGCACCTGGCCGGAATTGACTATGCCCGTGCCGGCCCAGACCCCGAACTGGTGGGGACTCAGCCCCAGCACCGTGCCGATGGTCGGGAAGGTTAATAAAAGAATCAGTCCCACGGCAAGGATGGTAGCTATGGAATAAGCCACGTCGGATATTTTAGCCCTGACGGCGGGAGCCGCGGCTACAATTGCCGAAACCCCGCAAACGGCCGTGCCGGCCGCCAGCAAAGAGGCGGCAGCGGGGGACATGCCCGTCTTTTGGCCGAGATAAAGGGTAAATAAAAGGGTCAGGGAAATAAACAAAAAGATAATTAAAAAGGCGGTCAAGCCCAAGCTGGCCAGATCGGCAATGCTGTACAACGAACCCAGCAGAATTACGCCAATTTTGATAAACAGTCGGGAAGTCCTTACGCCCGGCACGAGCACCTCCGGCAACCCCACCAGGTTTCTCAGCAGCATGCCGGTTAAGATGGAAATAAGAATATAATTCAGGTGCAGTACGTCAATTAATATTTTGCCGGTCAGCGGTTTTGAGGCGAATATCGTTTCCAGCCCCGGCCACTGCGGAAAGCCCAGATCGGCGCCGCCTCTGGCCAGCACGGCTACCGCCAGCATCAGGGCAATGCCCGGTAAAAGTCTGGATATCAGGTAAAGTATTCGCACCAGCATGGAAAACCCTCTAAAAGTTATTTGAACCAACTTAAACTAAGTATAATAACTTTTATTCATGGCGGCAAGGCAAATAAAAAAAGACCGGGCGGCTGTATGATATCCTAATAGATTCTCATCCTTTCTTTTATTTACCAACTAACTACAGGTTCAAATACCTACTAATCACCACCTTTCTCGACAAAACAAAAACACCCTCGTATGAGAGTGTTTATAACGTCCTTTTAATTATCTTGTAAGCGTTTTCCCTCGGCCCACAGTAAACAATAAGTATTTCTTCATCGCTTAATACAGTATATATAATACGGTAATCAACGCCCTTAAAAGTAAAATTAATTTTATAATGCCCCGCTAAATCGCCTACCAAAACTTCCCCCACTTCTATGTCTTCATAAAGAGCGCTCATTTCATTAATAAACATTTCCTTGAGTTGCCTGGGGCACCTTTTGGGGGCATTTAGATATCTTTGTATCCACTTAGGCAGTATTACTTCAATCATTTAATAAGATCGCGCAGGGATACCGTTTGTCCTAATTGAGCCTCCCTGTAGCTTTGCTTGATTTTAGCCATTACCATCTTATTGCCTTTTATTTCCTTTGATGCAGTAATACTAGTTGGGGCAGGCCCTTTTTTTGACTTACGTGCAACAATAGCTGTAGGCATAATAACACCCCTTTTCCCGCGGATTCTATACTTCACATTACCACTCCCCAGCTTCTTGTCCATAGAATATCTATGTCCAAACCGCCAGGGTGATAACCATTTTTTTATCGCACATCTGCGTAGGAGCCAGCTTTTCTTGCTCCAACCACTATCTTTGATTGTAGCTGTCTGGCCCCGCCTTCCCGAAGAGAGGGAGTTCAGACCAAGAAGCTTCCCGCCTTGCGGCAGAGGCTTAGTGAGCGTTGCCACGCCTTACGTCTTGGTGGCGGTACTTCTCACTCTTAGGTGCCAAGGCACCCCACAAATCAAATGTTTCAATTTATCTTAAATTTGTTTAGAAATATTGTAACATGCAACATGTGGCATGTCCATAATACCGAAACAAAACATCCTCATGGATATGCCTTTCTAAGGATCAGCCGCCCGAAGGTGGGCACTGGCAAGTTTAGTATCCGTATGCTAAATCACTTCACCGTACTTTGGTTTCAAAAGGCAAAAGAGGAAAATCTCAGCCTCAATCAATACATTAACTATTAGTTAGCTCGCAGCATCGGACATAAGAAAATCCTCTTAATACCGTTGGCCCCGCCCAGTTTGTTCAATTCCATGATCGATTCGTCGGGGGGCAACTTACACCCGTCAGGATAAAAAACACATTGTTTTTAACCAGATGTCCGTCGCCGGCGAAGCTGTCAGATCGCAGGGTTACGATACCGACGATACCACTGTGCACGACGTGCTGATAAATGGGAAACCGGCACTGTTGATGATCAGGGAAAAAGACCACTTTGCCTCCATAGCATGGGACGAAGGTGTTATGGTTTACCAAATAGCCGGTATTTTAAGCCCGGAAGAAGCTGTTAAAATGGCTGAATCCCTGGAATAAAATTTTAAAAAAACTTAATCCAAAACAGGCCAAACACAGTCTTATATGTAAAACGATGGAGGTATGTATGTACATGAAAAGATTTTTATGTACCGCGCTGTGTTTGGTTTTTTTATTTATTGTTGCCAGGCCGCCGGCAGCATCCCCGACCCCGCCGCCCCCGCCACCGGCAGAACAAAGTGAAATAGGCATTCTATCTACAAAGTATCTTGCTGATTGGAACTGTTCTCTAATTAATAATGATGACGGAACGGTAACCATCAAAGGCTACAGCCAGGCCAACCGCATTGTGGATGAAATTTATGTCGAGATCTACCTGCAAAAGTGGAACGGGTCCTCCTGGCAAACAGTATCGAACGGATACCGCAAAACAGCCAATAATAACGTATACGTGAGCCACTCTAAGAATATTTCCGTTCAAACGGGCGTATATTATCGAACTCTCTCTTACCATCAGATTATCCACAATGATATCGAATACCCGAAACAGCCACAAAAGATAGTTTCGGATTCCTGTTACATTGATTAAACAACATTTCAAATTTATTCAGTTTAAGCCGGCAGCATATAAGCTGCCGGCTTTGTTGTGCAAAGATTATCGCATTATGTTGGTAAATTATTTCATGGAAACGTAATCCAAAACCGACTTTCAGCAGTATTATAGTTAATAAGAACATTTTGTTATCAGCGTAAATGTAAATATCCTCGGATAATTTCCGTTTTAGATTGTTATCTCATACACCACCAAATTGGAAATAAAAAAACAATGGCCCTTGTTTGAGGTAGCTTTAGGTTTTCCAAAAGTGTTCATAATAAATTAAGGGGATGAGCTATGGTTTGCTTTTTTATGATTAGTAGATATTGTTTGTTGCGAAGTTTTACGAGGAGGAAATAAAATGAAACATACAATGAAAAAAATATTGGGAGTTATGTTATCTTTGTCGTTATTATTCAGTATGGGTGTTGCAGCATTTGCAGCAGAAGATGAATCTAGCATAGGTTCTATTGGGGCAAGCTCAGTACAGCAGGAAAAGTATTCTGAATATGGTAGAATACTTTCCGAAATTACAGGAAAATATGGTATAAAAGCTTCATTAGAACCCATTGAATGGTTCATCGAAAACGGCTTTCCAGATGAATCAGAATTCGCTGAAAAGGTACGGATTAATTGCGAACTTCTAACAAATTCAGAGACCACAACAACGAAAAGCTCCTCTAAGTCTAAAGAAGTTACAATACATGATTGGAAAGATACTCAATATAAAAGCAACTTTGATATTACTGTTAAATTTTCTTTTGCAATTAGAGTCTCACAACACCCTGATACAGGAAATTATTTTATATCTGAGTTTAATGCGTTCAAACCCGAATTACTTGGTAAGGGTAAAGGTATCGTGAATAGCTATTCTACAAGGCTTATTGATGGTGGACGCACGCGCTTAACAACCGCACAATTGACACTTACAAAGGACGGTGCTAACTATTCCAGAACTTCATCAGCATATACTTATTGCAGTAGCAGCACTGGTAAGATAACTGTTCAAGGTTACTAAAGGATATAACTTGTCATGGAACTGGAGGTTATTTGCCATCTTTGCCATTCCATCCATTGTGCTACTTATAACACCATTGCTATATTTGAATGATTTTTTTAACTGGCTCACACCCACCTCACAATATTCAATATTAACCCCATTATGGTATTTCATAACATACAGCGCAGGTTATTATCCCGTGGCTGGAACGCTTATCGGTGTTGGTCTGGGGTTGTCCTTAACAGTTCCTGACAAAGATTATTCTTAAGTTCTGAAGCCGAATGTAAAAAACACTTTTTAGATAAGATTTAATTTATTATGAACTAAAAAACGAGAAGCGGGGCGCGCTAGCCGGCCCCGCTTCTCGTTATCTTAGTTGGCTATTTCCGCAATCCTGTTTTTCTTTCCATAAGCGCCCGCACCTGCAGCGGCAGCCCGAACAGGTTGATGAACCCGGCGGCGTCGGCCTGGCTGTATACTTCGTCACGACCAAAGGTGGCCAACTCTTCATTATAAAGAGAGTATGGCGAGGTGGTCCCGGCCGGGGTGCAGTTGCCCTTGTACAGCTTCATACGCACCGTACCGGTAACCGTGCGCTGGGTTACGTCCACAAAGGCGTCCAGGGCTTCACGCAGCGGCGAGAACCACACCCCGTCATATACCAGCTCGGTATAGCGGGAAGCCACCATCTCCTTGTAATGCAAGGTAATCCGGTCAATGGTAAGCAGCTCAAGCTCCCGGTGGGCTAAAAACAATATGGTGCCTCCCGGCGTTTCATAAACACCCCGGGATTTCATACCCACCAGCCGGTTTTCCACCATATCCACAATGCCAATACCGTTGGCTCCGCCCAGTCTGTTCAGTTCCATAATCAGTTCATCGGGGAGCAATTCCCGGCCGTTGACTTTTTGGGGAATACCCTGTTCAAAATATATTTCCACGTAAGTAGGCTCATCCGGCGCCTTTTCAGGCGGCACGGTAAGCAACAGCACATCGTCCGGCGGCTCCTGGCCCGGATCTTCCAAGGCTCCGCCTTCGTGGGATAGATGCCAGAGGTTGCGGTCCATACTGTAGGGCCGCGATTTGGTCACGGGTATGGGAATGCCCCTGGCCTCGGCATAGTCAATGGCATCATCCCGGGAGCGGATATCCCACTCCCGCCAGGGAGCAATTATCTTTAATTCAGGCTTTAACGCCTTGACCGCCAGTTCAAAGCGCACCTGATCGTTACCCTTGCCGGTGGCGCCGTGGGATATCGCCTCGGCCCCCTCCCGCTCGGCAATTTCCACCAGCCTTTTGCCGATCAGCGGCCGGGCCATGGAAGTGCCCAACAGGTATTTTCCTTCATAAATGGCCCCGGCTTTTAGAGTGGGGTAAATATAGTCGGTGACAAATTCACGCTTGAGGTCCTCAATATACAGCTTGCTGGCCCCACTCTTCAACGCCTTTTCATGCAGCGGCTCAAGCTCCTCCCCCTGACCCACATCCGCAGCCATGGCAATGACTTCATAACCGTAGTTCTCCTTCAGCCAGGGTATAATAATGGAGGTGTCCAGTCCTCCTGAATACGCCAAAACCACTTTCTTCATATCGCTAACTCCCTTCTAAATTACATGCCCCAGATACAACAAAAATATGGGGGGTGTTAACAGCCTTTATTTTGCCATCAAAAGAGCCATAACGGCCTTCTGGGCGTGCAGCCTGTTTTCGGCCTCGTCAAATACCACCGCATGGGGACCGTCGATTATTTCAGCGGCCACTTCCTCACCCCGGTGGGCAGGCAGGCAATGCAGGAATATGTAGTCCGGTGCCGCCAGAGCCGCCAGCCGGGCATTAACCTGGTAAGAAGCAAACACCTTCATCCGGGCCTGTTGTTCACTCTCCTGTCCCATACTGGCCCAAACATCGGTAACCAGCACATCGGCCCCCGACACGGCCTCCTCAGGTTTAGTAGTTATGGAAACGGATGCGCCCGTCTCCTGGGCGTCCTGCCGGGCCGCCGCCACGATA
The DNA here is from genome assembly GCF_039851975.1 of Desulfoscipio sp. XC116. Classification (GTDB taxonomy): domain Bacteria; phylum Bacillota; class Desulfotomaculia; order Desulfotomaculales; family Desulfallaceae; genus Sporotomaculum. The sequence continues at coordinate 491,166 of NZ_CP156660.1, read as the reverse complement.
TCCTCCCGGGGCAGGTATCCCTCCGGCGAAGCCACGCTGATGTTAACGCCTGTTTTGGCACAGCCATATAGAAGCGAGTGGCATATATTGTTGCCGTCGCCCACATAAGCCAGTTTCAGCCCGGCCAGCCGTCCCTTATGCTCTTGCACCGTCAATAAGTCGGCCAGTATCTGGCAGGGGTGCAATAAGTCCGTAAGGCCATTAATTACCGGTACCGGTGCGTACCCGGCCAATTCCTCCACATCACTCTGCGCAAAGGTGCGGATCATAACGCCGTCCACGTAGCGCCCCAACACCCGCCCGGTGTCGGCAATGCTTTCCCCCCGCCCCAACTGTATATCGTGGGAGCTTAAGAACAAAGCATGCCCGCCCAGCTGGTACATGCCCACCTCGAAGCTCACCCGGGTGCGGGTAGAGGACTTTTGAAAGATCATCCCCAGCGTTTGCCCCTGCAGCAGTGCATGAGGCTCGCCTTGCTTCTGCATTCGTTTAAGCTCGGCGGCAAAATCAAGTATAAAAGCAATTTGCCGGGGAGTAAAATCGCGCAGGGAGAGCAAGTCTCTCCCTTTTAATGTCTCCTTGACAGAGTTCATTTATATCACCGCTTTTCCAGTTTTCACACTCTATAGTTTTTACACTCTAAATAAAGCGTGTAATGTTTAATCATTTTACTGCAAGATCGCATGCTGCATCAATTTATACCATATATAACCAACAAACAATTTCATTTGCCCAAAGGCGGCTATATATTAAAACTTAATTATTACTACAGCGTAAATTACTTTTCAAACAAAGGTTTCGCCGTTTCGATAGGTGCCGTTATTGCCTGCACAGATTACTAAACTATAGTTTATGTTTGGCTAGCCGCTCCGGCCATGAATTATGTGTTTAACATCGTATGATTCCGTATAACGTCGTTAAGCTTGCTGCTCCCGCAATACCCCGTCTATAATCTCCAAGGCCCTGTCTACGTCAGCGTTAGTAATAATCAGCGGCGGCACAATCCGCAGCACGGTATTGTTGGCACAGTTAATCAACAAACCCCGCTCCCGGCAGCGGTTGACAATATCCCCGCCCGGCATGGCAAGTTCCATGCCCAGCATCAACCCCATACCGCGCACTTCCCTGATAAAACTGTATTTCCCGGCCAGCTCATGCAGTTTTTCTTTAAAGTATGCCCCGACTCTATTGCAGTTTTCCAGAACACCGCCGTTAACAATAGTCTGCATGGCAGCCAAACCCGCAGCGCAAGCCAGCGGGTTGCCCCCGAAGGTGCTGGCGTGATCGCCCGGCGCAAATGCCCCGGCCACCTGCTCCTTAGCCAACAGGGCGCCAATGGGAAAGCCGCCGCCCAGCGCCTTGGCCAGAGTAAAAATATCCGGCTCCACACCGTAATGCTGATAGGCCAGAAACTTGCCGGTACGCCCCAGGCCGCACTGCACTTCATCAAAAATCAGCAGCAGGCCGTTCCTGTCGCACAGTTCCCGCACGCCGGACAAGTATTCCGCAGCAGCAGGCCGAACGCCGCTCTCACCCTGCACCGGCTCCAGCATAATAGCACAAGTATGCGGACCAACCGCCCCGGCCAGCGCATCCAAGTCGTTAAAAGGAACATATTTAAAACCCGGCGGCAGCGGCTCAAAGTATTTTTGATATTTCGGCTGCCCGGTAGCTGTAATAGCGGCCAGAGTGCGGCCGTGGAACGAATTCTCCGCGGTAATTATCTCATACCGGTCCGGGCCATGCTGTTTTTTAGCCCATTTGCGGGCCAGTTTAATAGCCCCCTCATTGGCCTCGGCCCCGCTGTTGCAAAAGAATGCGCGGTCGGCGCAGCTGTTTTCCACCAAAATTTCGGCCAGCCGGGCCTGAGGCTCGATGTAATACAGGTTGCTGACGTGCATCAACCGGGCGGCCTGTTCCTGTATCGCCCGCACCACCGCGGGGTGGCAATGCCCCAGGCAATTAACCGCTATACCGGCCACAAAATCTAAATATGCCCGCCCTTCGGCGTCCCACAACAGCGTTCCTTCGCCCCGTACCGGAGCCATGGCAATACGCCCGTAGGTATGCATAACATATTTATCACTTAATTGCATAATATCACTGGTATTCACTTATTTCGCCCTTCTTTCTGTCCAGTTCCAATAAAGCAAGGGGAGCACAGTTTTTTTGTTTCCCAAAGCTTCATCCTCCCTACAAGCCCCGTCGGGCAACAAACAGCACACAAACAGCACAGTTTCCCATTGCTGCCGTATGCTTACTTGTTACCATTATATCACTAACACCAATGCCTAAAATTATGCCATAGCACCTACATCTTTTTACGTATCCTAAATTAAAATTATAATCCAATTTCCTTAATTGGTCACCATAGTACCCACACCCTGATCGGTAAATATCTCCAGCAGCACGGAATGCTGCACCCGACCGTCTAAAATATGGGTGCTGCCCACGCCTCCCCGCAGTGCGGATACGCAGCACTCCACTTTAGGGATCATCCCCCCGTCAATAATACCCCGCTCCACCAGCTGAGGTATTTCCTGCCTGGCTACCGTGGAAATCAACGATGCTTTGTCATGGCGATCAGCCAGTATACCTTCCACATCGGTGAGAATAATCAGTTTATCGGCGTTGAGGGCCACCGCCAGCGCTCCCGCGGCGCTGTCCGCATTCACATTGTAGCTATCGCCGCCCTCACCCACGGCTACCGGCGCCACCACGGGAATATAGCCTTCCCGGATTACCGTGGCCACGATACCGGGGTTCACCTGGCGCACCTCACCAACCAGGCCGATATCGACCATCTCCTCGGTGCCGTCCGGCCTGCGCACCCGGCCCATTTTTTTATCGGCCACCAGTAAATTGCCGTCTTTACCGGAGAGACCCACCGCATGGCCGCCGATGTCGTTAATCATACCCACAATATCTTTGTTTATTTTACCTACCAGCACCATCTGGGCAATTTCCATCGTCTCGGCGTCAGTAACCCGCAGTCCCCCCACAAAATTACTTTCCTTGCCCACTCTCTTCAACATACCGGTGATTTCCGGCCCCCCGCCGTGCACAATAACGGGATGCATACCCACATATTTCATCAATACGGCGTCTGTTAAAACCGCTTTTTTAAGTTCGCAATTAACCATGGCATGGCCGCCATATTTAATAACCACTGTTTTACCATAAAACTTTTTTATGTAAGGCAGGGCCTCCACTAAAATACCCGCCTTTTCCATAGGGCTCGGCACCCCACCACCTCCTTTCCCGGGGTCAGGCTTAAACTTTATTAAACTAACTGCGTAACCTAAGTGCGGTAACTGCCGTTAATACGCACGTAATCATAGGTAAGATCACAGCCCCAAGCGGCAGCGCAGCTGTCGCCGTTATGCAAATCAATGGTAAATACCACTTCGTCGCCGCCAAGCACCTCGGCGGCCCGTTCCTCGCTGAAGGGCAATCCCCCGCCGTTTTCAGCCACCTGCACATCTCCTACATATATATCCACGCTCTCCGGGTTAAAGCCGGCACCGGAATATCCGGCGGCACAGATTATCCGCCCCCAGTTGGCGTCCTTGCCAAAAACGGCTGCCTTAACCAGGCTGGAGGAAGCCACGGCCCGGGCCACCAGCCGGGCGTCGCGCTCGCTAGAAGCGCCCCGCACCCGCACTTCCAGCAGCCGGGTAGCCCCCTCGCCGTCCGCGGCCACAGCCACGGCCAGCTTGCGGCACACTGCTTCCAACGCCGCGACGAACGCCGCGTAATTCGAATTAGCACCGTCAATAACCCGGTTGCCCGCCGCACCGTTGGCTAGCACCACCAACATATCGTTAGTACTGGTATCACCGTCCACGGTAATCATGTTAAAGGTACGCTCCACCGCTGTGGTCAGCGCTTTATGCAGCCAATCGGCCTCAATAGCGGCATCGGTGGTAATAAAACACAACATAGTGGCCATGTTGGGGTGAATCATCCCCGAACCCTTGGCCATACCGCCAATAGTAGCTTTAACACCGCCCAGTTCCACCGTCACCGCCGCTTCCTTGGATACAGTATCGGTAGTCATGACAGCGGCAGCGGCATCTACACCGCCATCTCTGCTTAATTCAGCCGCCGCCCGCCGAATACCGGACAGCACCCTGTCCATAGGCATAAGCTGGCCGATTACACCGGTGGAAGCAACCAGTACCTGTTCTTCGGGGATCTGCAGCAATCCCGCGGCCTCGGCCGCCATGGCCCGGGCATCTTCAAGCCCCCGGGGGCCGACACAGGCATTGGCATTGCCGCTGTTAGCCACCACGGCCCGGGCTTTGCCGCTTTCGATGTGTTGCATAGTCAACAGAACGGGGGCCGCTTTTACTATATTGGCAGTAAAAACACCGGCGGCGGATGCTTCCCGCTCCGAATATATCAAAGCGACATCTTTTCTTTCATGTTTGATACCCGCTACCGCCCCGGAGGCGGTAAAACCCAGCGGAGCCGTCACCCCGCCGGTAATTTCCTTAAACGTTGCTTGAGACATATTCATTTTCCTCCAAATTACCTGATAATGCATGCGGTATTGCTCAGTCAGCCCCCACACAGCCCGGGTTCAAAACAATTCGGCCAGGGAGCGGAGGGACTTAGCAAGCTATCATCTAAAATTTAATTTGGCATTAAGCTTAATTCAGACTTAAGCTTGGCTTAGGGATATAACCCCGGTCTATCCAGGCCCATAGTTTCCGGCAAACCGCACATCAGGTTCATGTTTTGCACCGCCTGGCCCGCCGCCCCCTTGATCAAGTTATCAATAGCCGAAATAACCACTACCCGCCCGGTGCGCGGGTCCACCACAGGCACCACGTCGCAGTGGTTGGAACCGGATACCGCCTTGGTTTGGGGTAATATCCCCGGGGGGAGCAGGCGTACAAAATAATCGTTGCGGTAATACTCCTCATAAATAGAACGCACCTGTCCCAAGGTTATCTCTTGCTTGAGTTTGGCATAGACGGTGCTTAAAATACCTCTGTTCATGGGAGTAAGGTGCGGGGTAAATGATATCACCATATCTTCACCCGCCAGCTTGCCCAGCTCCTGCTCGATTTCGGGCGTATGCCGATGCATGCCTACATTATAAGCACGGAAATTTTCATTGACCTCGGCAAAATGAACGCCCAGGGACAGCCCCCGGCCGGCACCCGAAACTCCGGATTTACTATCCGCCACCACCGTGCCGGTGTCCACCAAACCGTGCGCCAAAAGCGGCGCCAGACCCAGTATTACACTGGTGGGATAACAGCCCGGATTGCCTACCAGAGAGGCCGTTTTAATCCTATCGCGATACAACTCGGGCAACCCGTACACCGCCTGCCCCAGCAGGTCGGGCGCCGTGTGTTCCACTTTGTACCATTGCTCGTATACTTCCCGGCTAGCAAAGCGAAAATCAGCACCCAGGTCAATAAACTTTTTACCTTGCTTTAAAACTTCCTCGGCCACCGGTATGGCATGCCCGTGGGGCAGGGCCGTAAAAATAACATCGGCTTCGCCGACTAACGCCGGCAAGTCAAGCTCCCGGCATTTTTGGTCCACATATTTGTATAAATGCGGGTAAACCTCGCAAAACGACTTACCCCCATAGCTCCGGGTGGTTAAATTCACCAGCCAGGCCTCGGGGTGTGACGACAATATGCGCACCAGCTCCGCCCCGGCATAGCCCGTGGCACCAATTATGCCAACCTTAATTTTCATAACAAATAACCTCCGAATGCAATAAAATAATTATACATAAACATGAATAATAATACAATAGTTTTCCCTGCACATATAGAGGCACTTTTTCATAAATTACCTTTAACGAACAAATTTTATTTATAACAAGGAGGTGCACCGGCTAGTATGCCAAACAACAACCAGACTCCTTACACCCATCCCCTGGTCACTCTTATGCTGCTAATGGCCGCCAACACCCCTGATCCAGCCGGAAGGCTGAATAACCTGGGTCAGGCGATTAGTTCCATGCGCGAAGCACTAACCAGTATCAATGCGGGGTTGGAATCTTTTCACACCCAGGTAATGCCGCTTTTTATGCGTCCACCGGAAAATGAAACCAAGAAGCAAAGAAAGTAGTTATATTTGCGCACATCAATACCAGGGAACGAATGATGCCTGAACATAACTAACAGAATAGTATGTTCAGGCAATTACATCCCCTGTAATTGTTTTTTGCATTATACATTTATGCACTCCAGTGCATATCCCGTCTCAGTACCAATTTTATCCACCAGCGCCACCCACCGGGGATCATCATCCGCCGGAGGGTTTTTTAACTTGACCCGTACCAGGCGTTCCTTTGCAAAGAAACCGGGCTCTTTAACCAGCCCCCAGGCCGGGTCCAGAGCCGTACGAACTCGCGATTTTATTTCATTTTGGTTGGGCCGGGGATTAATGCGCACCAACCACCCGGTTTGTTCTTGCAGCTCAGCCAGCAAACCCCGGTACCGCTCCCCCACATCGGGGCTGATAAAACTCACTTCTATATATTCGCCACCGCCGTCCCGCTTTTTGCCAACCTTATACACTACCGCCCCCGCCTGCCGCAGCGCAGTGCGAATAGCCGCGTAAGCGGCATTTATTTCCATGCCGGCATCGCCGGAACCAACAATACCGGCTGTATTGGCGGCACCGTCGGCATCACCGGCGGAAAGCGCCCCACCGGCTCCAATCGCCCCATCACCGCCGGGCCTTTCAATCACCAGTGTCTGCCCGGTTAGCTCCTTAAAGCGTCTGCCCAGTTCAGGCACTGCGTTCTCCTCGTCCGGAGGAATTTCGCACCGCACGCTCACCAGATCATCTTCCCGGTGAATAGAGGGATTACGCAGTATTTGCCAGGTTTCCGGCAGTATGCGGCGGGCGGCATCGGCCAAAGCACCGTGATGGGGCTCGGGATGCACCCGCACCGACCAGCCCGTTGCAGCGCCCAGTTCCTCGATTTGCGGACCGTACAGCACCGCCGCCGGAGCGGGAAAATGAAAATACAGCGTTATTTCCCCCTCAGATAAGTCCAGCCCCTTGCGGTACAGCCCGCTTTCCGGTCCAAACAGCTTTTCCGCCACAGCCAGCGCCGCATTTTGCTCCATACGGTCCACCATTTCCTCGTCGGGCGCGGCCTGGTCCCGGGGCGCATCCGCACGGCACTCATAAAGCGGCGTGCCTCCGGGGGCAGACTGCCGGGTAAAGCAGTCGGGGTGAGTATTCAATCGCCAGGCCAGGGCCGTCAAAGATTCAACATCAGCTTCCAACCCCAGCAAGTCAAGCCACCGGCTCGCGCTCGCCGGTCCCGCGCCAAGCTGCTGCATCTTTTCCCATAACGCCTCGGGCTTAAGCCTCCGGTACAAAGGCTTTACCTTTAACAGAAATTGATGCAGCCTTTGTTTTTGTTCGGCCCGCACCATGCTATCGACCGGCATGGCCCCCGGCTTACTCTCCTCAACCGTCTCACTTTCCCCGGCCGGCCCGCTTATTTGTACCGCCACTCCGCTTTCGCACCGGGCTTCAGCGCACCGGCCCGGTCCTCTTTCCCCCGGTAATATATTTGCTTCCTCCGGCTCATACCAGGGGCCAACGACCTCCAGCAAACTCTCCGCCGGATGCCAGGTACCGTCCCGACCCACTTTCCAGGCGTAAAACCCCAGTTCGTCCACCGCGTAGCATATACCGGCCCGCACCGCACCGCCGCCATCGCGCACCAAAACCAATTTGCCCGGCAGATGAGGCACACCCCGCATGATAGACTCCCGCAGCCTGTCCGCCGCCACCTGATCCGGACGGCGGGGCCGGTAGAAGTAAGGATGTTTCCAATCCGCGGCGAAATAGCGCCGGTCGGACTTTAGCATAGCCGCCATCTGTGCCTGCCGCTCGGGCGTTATTCCACCCCCGAACCATAATACGGCCAATTCTTCGGCCGTATACAGCTTATTGCGGGTAGACGGCCCGCGTACTAGGCCATCCCACAGCACCTCCGGATTAGGCGGGCCGCCGCGTTCATGTCCGGACACCGCCTTGGCGGCGCGGGCGGCGGAGGCGGGGGTATACTTCCCCAACTTGTCATGCCGGAAAGAAAAATCCAGCCACTGGCCATTCTCCGGGGCCAGCACAGCCCGCCTGCTGTCCGCCAGAGTTTGGGCCAGCGCCTGTCTGGCATCGTCATCACCGTGCACCAGCACCACCCGGCGGGGACGCAGCCGGGCGGCCAGAGACGCCAGCTCACCCGCGTCCGCATGGGCGGACAGGCCATACTGAGCCAGCCGGCACCGCACGCGCTTTTCCACGCCGCCCAAGGCAATAGTGGCCTCCGGGTCATCGGCTAGTGCCAGCAAGCGGCGGCCGGGGCTTTCCTCATCCTGGTAACCGCAAAATATAATAGCATGCCGGGGATCATCCGCCAGGCGAGAGGCGTAAAACTGCGAAGGTCCGCCGGTTAGCATACCGGAACTGGCAATAATACAAGCGGGAGCACCGGCCAGCACCTTTTCCCGCATAGGTGCGGCCGTAACCGGTCTGGCCAGGCCCCTGTCCCGGAAAAACGGGTTGCCCCCGTTGTTGATAAACCGCTTAAGCGGGCCGCGCAATAATTCGGGAAAGTTCAGATAGGCCTGACAGATGCTGCGCACCATGCCGTCCACCCAGATGGGGAACTTCGGTATTAACCCGGCCTGCTGATGGGCCAGTATAAGCAGTATAATCTCCTGGGCGCGCCCCAGCGCAAAGGCCGGGATCAACGCATGTCCGCCCGACGCGATGACCTCCGCCACGGTTTGCGCCAAAGTCTTTTCCTCCCGCTGCCGGTTGGCATGCAGGCGATTGCCGTAGGTTGATTCCATCACCAGCAAATGAGGCGCAAAATCAGGCGCCACCATGCCGGATATGGTGCGCTGGTTACCTGCGGATATATCGCCCGTATACAGCACACGTCCCGCGGCCCCTTCCAGCCCGAGCATAGCAGCCCCCAGTATGTGACCGGCCGGGAAAAAGAACACTTTTATTCCCCCGGGCAGCACTACGCTGCCTCCCATAGGCACGGGAACCACCCGGGTAAACATCCTGGCCACCAAATCGGCATCGTAAAGAGGGCATTCCAATTCCTGCTCAGCCTTGATGGACATTATTTTGAGGGCATCGGCCAATAGTACCCGCATCAGGTGCACCGTAGGCGCGGTGGCGTATATGGGCGCCGCCGGGTAGGCCCGGTGTACCAGCGGCAGCGCGCCGATATGGTCCAGGTGGGCATGGGAAACAAGCACCGCATCCACCCCGCCCGCTTCCTGCAGCAGCGCCAGATCAGGCAGCGCATCCGCGGGTCCGCCCGCCGCGCCACCGCCCATGCGAATGCCGGCGTCCAGTAAAACGTTTGTGCCGTCCATTTGAAGCAAATTGCAGCTGGCCCCCACCTCGCTGCCACCGCCCAGGGCTATATAGCGCAACACTTCTCCCTCGCAATCCGATATATCTTTTTTCTTATTTATAAGATTCTTGTACTCACACGTTGATTCCTGCCGCTTGAGCACACAACGTTGTATTAGTGTGGACCGGGCTGCCGGTATGGTACCGGTGCAAGAAGCAGGCGGAGCGATCAGCAGCCTGACCGGAGAACCGCCGCAGCTTATTGAGTGCGTAGCCGGCGGCATCCAACGGTTTGGTCCATGATGAACGGCTGGAATGTCCGGAATGGCCGCATGACAATCACTAGAAAAACTCCCTTTTGCCAACGCCCACCAGCGTGCGCGCAAAGACAACAACCCACAAAGCCAGCAATAACAGGTAGCACATAAAACCATAGCCGTTTATCAGCGGTGCATTTAAAAATCCGGCTACCAGGTATGTAGCCCCGGCATATGCACCCAGCGGGAAAGTAAAAGCCCACCAGGCCAGGGAAAATGGCAAGTCCTTATTTCTGAAATAATAAATAGTTAAATAAATGGCGCAGATAAGCCACCAAAACCCAAACCCCCATAAAAAAAGGGCCAGCAGTTGCAATACCGGCTGCACATAAGGACCTAGAAAAGGTACACTGGCAGGCGCCAGATTCAACAAAGCAATAGTACCGACACCAATGGGCCCCAAATTAATCCAGGCGGTAGGGGCCAATTTACCGGACAAGGGAGGCCGGCAGATAAAACGGTACAAGCATATGGCCTCCAACACCAGAAAAAGGAAGAAACCACTGCCCCAGGCCACATAGTTAAAAGCAAGCATCATTAATTGCCAGCTTTCGGGCCAGTAAGCAATTAACTTGGCTCCGGGAACGGGGATGACAATGAGGGCTACCGGAGGCATAAACCAGGCCGGATTGATACTTTCCACCCGCACTTCCCGATTGGTAAAGTTCAGCAACGGAATGATCACCGCACCCAACAAAGCTAATAGCGCACCCATAATCCAAATAATTTTAGCCATACCAATGGCCCGGTACGGCCCCAGGCTATCCACGCCCACAATCAGCAGATCGGCTGCCACCACCAGGCAGGCGATAGGCATAGTGGCATAAAACTGTCCGGTAACCGGTTCCCTCAAGTCCGCCAGTGCTTCTTTACTGTGCCGAATGAATCTTAACACCCAGGGCACCAGTAATATAGCGAATAAAAACATGTTCAACATCCAGGCCATGGTGGCCAAACCCTTAAGCCAGGGAAACCCGGTACTGTAAAAATAGCTGGTTATAGCTACAATACCAGTACCCATGACACTGGCAAACCACGATGGAGCAAAATTTGCTATTAATGTATGCGAGCTCTTCATATGCACATCCCCCGTTGTCATAAAAATAAAAAACTTTGCAGCATTATTGTACCACTTGAACGCTGCAAAGCTCTTGAATTAATTAAAGTTTTACGTGAAAACCTGTCTTATGCGCGTGAACCTCCTCCGGGACGAGCCCGTGGGTTTTCAGAGGCAGGTTTCTATAAAATAGTTAATAATGTTTAGACCCGTCCCTTTTCTTTGGCTATGCGCAAGAACTGTTCCCCCTTATTGACGGGAGGAATATGCAATACCGCACGACGGGACATGGACAGTGCTCCGGTGGGACAAGCGGAAGCACATGCACCGCAGCCGATACATCGATCTTCCAATACCGCCGATACTTCCGACCCATCATCGGCTACAACCATTTCAATAGCTTTGATATGGCAGCTTTCCGTGCAGATGCCGCACCCTGTGCACAAATCAACATCCACCGCAGGTATAAAGTTGCTCGGGTGCACGGCCTGCAGACCGGACTCGTTAATGGTCCGCAGCACACCACAGCAACAGCCGCAGCAGTGACATATATAAGCGGGACTGTTGAGCACATTGTCGCCCAAATGCACCAACCCCAGCTTCTCTGTCTTATCCAGTACACGCAGCAACTCATCCACCGCAGCCGCCCTGGCCAGTCCCCGGCTCACCAGCCAGCGGGCCGCACCGCCCAGGGAAGTGCACACATCCTCCACGGGCGCGTCACAGGCTTTGCCAAGATGAGCGGCCTTATGCCGGCAGGAGCACATACCCAGCGCACCGCCACCGGACGCACGGATAATTTCCGAGGCCTTTTCATAGTCCAAAACCTCGGTTTCCACGGCAGCGGGTATGACATTTTCATAGACCAGGGCTTTAAACATTTTAGTATCCCCGCCGAAAATCTCCTCCCGCACCCCCGGACTGATAAAATACTTATCAAAAAGATCCGCCAGCTCTTTCATATTGATGTTATCCCGCACCCGCATGAAAGTATATTCAAAAAACCCTACCACCATGGGCGCCAGCATGTAATAAGTGGTGTTTTTGCGCGGCAGGTCCAATACCAATCCCTTGTCAGCCATACCGTCCAGGGTTTGCACCAGTTCGGCTTCTTTCATGCCGGTGATATCGGCAATCTTAGCCGCCGGCATGGGCAACAGAGGAAACTTGCCGCCCAACTGCGCCTCGCTTTCCGTAAAAAGCCGGTACAAAATCCCCATTAAAAACTCGTTAACCGGCGCTCCCACCGGATTTTTGTTTAAGCGCTCGGCCAGCGCCCGGTAAACCTCTTCCTTGGCATTTATTAAATGTCCCATGCCTGTCAAAACCTCCGTTTCTTAATACAAAAAATAAACCAGTTTAATTTAAAAAAGAATTGCTGTTAAAGCACCATGCCACTGCAACGGCACCATAAAGAGCTTAAAATGGTTTAGTTTATCATTGCTATGCATACAGCCCTGTGACGCTTGAAAAAGTATGTCATTGCTATGAATAAAACCCGCGATGCTTGAAAGTATGTCATTGCGAGGAGCAAAGCGACGAAGCAATCTCCGCTTTACAGTTGGCATTTCTTTGGGGATCCGCTTCCCGGGACTGCTTCGCTCACGTTCGCAATGACATTACCCGGCAATGACATATATTCGTTTATCGTGGTACGTGCAACGTTTCTTACAAGAAGCGAAAGTATTAGCGACAATAAGCCGCGAATTAAGGTTTTTCATCGGTGTCAATAAGTTCATCCAGCACTTTTAAAAATGTATTAAAATCCGCCGGGGAAAACTGCCCTTTTATTTCCATATCCAGCTTTTCAGCCAGTTTAATCATGGATGCGCCATGTTCCTTAGCCTTGGAAGTTAAAAAAATCAACAAGGAGCGGCGATCCTCCGGGTCGTTTCTTCTTTCTACATACCCCCCGCGCTCCATACGGTCCAGAATACCGGTAAGAGTGGAGCCGTCCATATTTATGCCCCTGGCCAGTTCTTTAAATTTCATGCCGTCATTCTCCCACAGCGCACTTAATACGTAAAACTGTACGGGAGTGATTTCAAAAGAGGCCAGGTTGCTTTCATAATACCGCTGCACCCTGCGCATTACCTTGCTTAGTTTAAAGCAGATATATTTTTCCGGTCCGTACTGGTGTGTTTGACCACGCATAGCTAATCAACCTCTTAATTTGCATAGTAATTATTTGTGTACCAACATTATATGGTTTTTAGAATTATCTGTCAACAATTAATAGTAATTTACCAGGATAATTTCCAAGTTACACCGGAACAAAAATTGCAAATCGTTTCGCTTTCGGAAGGTTTATCGGAAGAACGCCATATAGGTCAAATTGCCTCGAAATACAGTGTACATGTCAGTTTTGGTTCATCGCTGGCAGAAGGAACTTTAGAAAGCACTGACAAGGTATTCGCCACCTCTAAGAATGCTAAAGCTGCTGCCCGAGAAAAGCGCAAGCAGGAAGAAACCATCGAAAACCATCAGCGTGACAATGGCGTTCAGCGTTTATCTTTATGGCAAAAACGACAGTTTTCAGAGCCCCTATCTTGTCGTAAGTTTCGATTCCTTATAGTTAGTCTAATAACACTGGCCGATAAGGCTGGCTTACCGACAAGTGAATATAGTTTCAATTCCTTATAGACCACCATGCCGCCAACACGGCACCATCAGAAAATGAAATTACCTAACGCTATTTTCAGGATAGGTAGTTTAATAACGGATAATCCTGGCCGAGCGGCCTAACCGGTCCAGCCAGGTTTCAATTCCTCATAGGTAGTCTAATAACCACGACACAGGTCTACGCTAAAGTATCGTTAGAGCGGTTTCAATTCCTCATAGGTAGTCTAATAACAAGTCGTTTTGGTGTAAAAATGGTCGAGGGTAAAAGTTTCAATTCCTCACAGGTAGTCTAATAACCAACGGATTTCATAATTTTTGGTTTCGACAAAGAAAGTTTCAATTCCTCATAGGTAGTCTAATAACCACCCGGCGTTCGACTTCAGCAGATGCAGCTTCCACGTTTCAATTCCTCATAGGTAGTCTAATAACGAGGCAAAAATCAATGAGCAATAATGTTGAGCGGGTGTTTCAATTCCTCATAGGTAGTCTAATAACGTCGGGGGACTCAGTTTCCCAAAATTCCAATTCATCGTTTCAATTCCTCATAGGTAGTCTAATAACTTTTACACGGTTTATTGAGGCTGTTATTGAAGCCGAGTTTCAATTCCTCATAGGTAGTCTAATAACCTTGATACTGGCGGGAATATCATAAGGCTTAGCAAAAGTTTCAATTCCTCATAGGTAGTCTAATAACTTTGTTAGTCATTTGTTGGGCATTTCAGTTGGGCTAGGTTTCAATTCCTCATAGGTAGTCTAATAACGAAGGTTGTACACCTACTCCAACCGGTGTTTATTAGTTTCAATTCCTCATAGGTAGTCTAATAACACGTGTGCAGCCCAGATATGGGTGGAGTGCCTAAAGTTTCAATTCCTCATAGGTAGTCTAATAACCCATTCGGCGTAATCATCAGATTATCCATTCCTGTCTGTTTCAATTCCTCATAGGTAGTCTAATAACTTAGGTATACCGGCTGAGGACGCACGGTTTGTTTTACCGTTTCAATTCCTCATAGGTAGTCTAATAACCCGTCGCGTTTACCTAAAAATAGGGCTTCCTAAATTAAAAGCTTATTGGAAGTCACTGTGACAATATTCTCGAAAACCTTATACTATAAGTTTTTTTCAATTATAGAATGTCGTCGCCCCCCCGGCGTTTGTACGCTACCGGAGATCGACGACAAAGATTTTCCTGCTCTATCCCTTTGTTCTAGATTATATTTTCATCTCCTCCTTTTTCAAACCCATAATCTATCGGGAAGGATATTTCGTTGTACCCCAACCGGATATATTCTTTATCCCAAAAGAATTTCAGGAAAGGGGGGGTGATGAAGATGCATTATACTTGACGATGCTTTACTACCGTCCGGTTCCCGCGATTATGTCTTTGATCAAAAGGAAGCCCGGGTGATTGCTTGATTCTTAACCGGTCTGCGTCTCAAAACGATCAGGTTGACGAAAAAGTACCGGTAGTTGGATGAGCGCGAGCTTTTGATCTTAAATAGTCCGGTGGATCAGAACGCTGATTCCGATGAATTAAGCTTGATTGATATCATTTTTGCTGCCGAAGATGTTCCCATTAGCGCGGAGGACACGGTTTTTATCCGGGAAGCCCTCTCGTTGTTAATGCCACAAGAACAAATGGTGGTTAGGCAACGATCCTGGATGGATTTACTGAACGGAAAACGGCTAGGGAACTGGGAGTGTAGCAACCTGTAGTCCATCGCATAAAAAATCGCGCGTTGAACAAATTACATCATTTTATCCTGGACGAGCCCACCGCCAAGTAGAAACTCATCCAGGACGGACAATCATCCCGTACCCGAAGGTAGGGAGTTGTTGTTACTTAGTGTAATGCCTCTTACTTATTAAGTAAAGGGGCAACTAAAAAATCAATAAACAGCCACTGGCATTTTCATTTTTTTCCTACAATAACCGGATTCTCTCCCTATTTGATAATACCCGCCTGCACATGAACAAGAGGAATAAAAATATTATCGACAATCTCTTCTATGACTTCGTCGGATACGGGCTCCAGCTTTGTAATCAGCTCGTACTGCAGCAGATCCAACGGCAACGAGATGATCCGGGGCGTTAGCTTCTCAAGGCTTATTTCACCGCGAAGTTCCGCGTTTTTCAAAATCGCCGCCATAGCCGCCGTCAGCTTGCTCTCTGATCTACGCTCAATGATTTGCGGCATGAATGAGATTATACTGCGCCACACCACCGGTTCCATAATAAGCCCCCTGATCGTCTGCACGCCAATTATTCTCAGCGGTTCAACACGCGCATGCAGATAAGCACACAGATCACTGCGCAGGCTACCTGTGTTTGGAATATCATTTGTAATTTTCGGCAAATATTTATGTATGGCGGCAATCGCAAGCTCCGTCTTATTGTCCCAACGGCGATAAAGGACGGCCTTATTTGTCCCCGCCCGCGTTGCGACGCTTTTCATCGTCATATCCGTATAGCCGGTTTCGGAGAGCTCCTCCCATGCGGCATGCAGGATCGCCTCTTCCAAAATTTCTCCGCGACGGCGCGTACCCTTCTTTCGTTCATCCACTTTTATTTTCCTCCGAGTCTCAACAATAAATGTACCTATGCTGTAGAAAAGCACATAAAAAACTCCAGGTTTCCTATTGACGAAGATTTATATTTATTATATCATAGCCATATTAGGAAACCCAGCGTTTCCTAATATGGCTATGATAGGAGTTTGCTAATGAATACAGAGAATGTAAAACCGGCAAAAGAAAAACTCGATCCGATCGTGCTCAGAGCTGCTATTGTTCTGCTTGTCGGTGCGCTTGCGCCACTGTTTGATTCAACGATGGTCAATGTGGCCATCCATACAATTGCATCCGATATGAAAACAGCCATTTCCACCGTACAGTGGGTCACGACAGGATACGTTCTGGCGATGGGGTTGGTCATCCCGATTTCGGGGTGGGCCACCAAACGGTTTGGCTGCAAACAATCCTACATCTTTTCATTGGTGCTTTTTTTAATTGGCTCCGTATGCTCTATATTATCATGGAACATAGAAAGCCTGATTGTTTTTCGGGTCATTCAGGGTGTCGGCGCCGGGTTACTCATGCCGGTATTGCAAACGAAGCTTGTGCAAGTATCCGGCGGACGCAATCTCGGTCAGACCATGTCCATCATCAGCATTCCCGCTCTGCTCGGGCCGATCCTGGGCCCGGTGCTAGGAGGAATTATCGTCAGCAGTGCGAGCTGGCGCGCTATATTTTGGGTTAATATTCCGATTTGCATCGTGGCGATCCCGTTAGCCATATGGGGGATACCGGCCGACAAGCATGTGGAAAAGAACGCGTCCATTGATGTGATCGGTATGGTTTTGCTTTCCCCCGCGTTTGCCCTTCTGATCTACGGCATTGCTCAGGTGGCGACGCACGGAGGATTGAACAACAGCGCGGTCTATGTTCCTCTTATCATCGGCGTCGTTTTGATGGCTGCTTATGTCGTCTATGCTCTAAATACAAAACGGGAACCGGCTCTGAATCTGCGGCTGTTTAAATCTGTCAATTTTTCCGCTTCCAATATCCTGCTAATTTTCAGCGGGATTATCACGAACGGGGCTTTGCTAATGCTGCCGCTCTATTATCAGGAGGTGCGCGGAGCAAGCGCCCTGTACGCCGGATTGTGGTTGCTTCCGCAAGGCATAGGTATGCTGCTCACCAGAAGCTGGGCTGGAAAAACAGCCGACCGTAACGGCTCGCGCAATGTTGTGCTGCTAAGCCTCGCCGCCATTGCCATCGGTACACTGCCGTTTGCTTTTGCGGATACGGATACGAATATGATTCTTTTGGCTAGCGCCTTATTGATCAGAGGGGCGGGGCTTGGCGGTTTGTTTATTGCAATCATGGCATCCGCCCTCATTGGACTTCAAAGAGAGCAAGTTCCCCACGCAAGTATCTCCACGAGGATCTTCCAGACCATCGGCGGTGCTTTTGGGTCGGCCATTCTAGCGACCGTCGCTCAGCACCAAATGGCGGGCCACACCGATACCGACCTTCATGCGATTGCCCATGCATATGACGTCTCATTCTGGTGGGCAATTGGTTTTACCGTAATTGCCGCGATCCCCACGCTGTTCTTGAAGATGCATAAAAAATCGGGATCGGAAACGCCCCCGCAAGAAAAATAATAGGTGAATAATAAAAAGTTAAAGAAAACTACACCATGTAGACAGCAACCACAATGTGGATAATACTGCCCATATGTTTTTTCAAAAAGATTTAGAAAAGGAGGTTGCATTACCTACCGGAAAAGCACATTTACACAGTAGACGCAAGTATGTGTTACGTTGTTCTATATTCTTTCTTCGGCCGGAATTATATCTTCAGCCGCAGATGGTATTATCTCTGTCGCAACCCGAGCAAATGACGAGATATTCGTAGTATCTTGTTTAGATGTACCATTTGTCGCTCTGCTTTGGAATAACTTTTCAGCCGAATGTCAAATCTTTCACACCTCTTTTCAATACGTTAATTATACTTATGTTCAAGACTCCCAAGCATTGATTTTCCTTAAATTTTCTAATCTGTGGAATTAGGATTAAGTACAATTTTAGTAATAATGAACTCTACTGATTCTTGTGGTTGTTGAATTGTAATATCATAGGATCCTAAATGCGGAACAAGCATTTTATAAGTCAGTTTTGAGGCATGCGAAGGATTGTTCAAAGAATCATCCTTTGGATTAATCAGTTTTATGACGACACCATCTTTGTTTTCAGCTGTATTTCCGGATTTTTTAAAGCTATACAACATATTTTCTTTAGTTGAGATATTTTCCGGAACTAAATTGCTAATTACAACTTGGAGAACAGAAAAAGGCTCCATTCTCCAAGGTTGGCGCCCTCCACGATCTTCCCATTCTTGATAAGTAAGCAAAGGAACAGAAGATACATCTCCTGTTTCATAGTGTATAAGTTCTTTGATAGGTGATTTAAGTTTATCATCTGGAATTGAATAGAGGACTATTGGACTAGGTATAAACTTGTTAGTCTGCGCGATAGATCGCTCATTAATTGAAGTATTAGCATTCGAGATATTGCCACCACAGCCGTTTAAAAAAAGAACAGAAGCAAAACAAATCGGCAAAACCCAAGGTTTCAAGATTTTCCCCCCTACTTCACTTGTCATTGTATAAAAAAAACATATACACGACAATAGTAAATCTACGACAGATTCAAAGACTATACAAGCTGAAGAAAATTTATAAATAAGCCTTTTTTATAGATAAGCTTGATCATCCATCCCAGCAACGATTAGAAAAATTGCTTGCTTTAGTCATTCAAGCAAAC
Organism: Desulfoscipio sp. XC116; assembly: GCF_039851975.1. GTDB lineage: Bacteria > Bacillota > Desulfotomaculia > Desulfotomaculales > Desulfallaceae > Sporotomaculum. The sequence continues at coordinate 472,469 of NZ_CP156660.1, read as the reverse complement.
AAAGCAAACCGGTCTCATTTCTTGTTGCTCCGGTGGCAAAACAGAAATCCATCCGTTAATCAGAAATTTCCACCTAATATCGTTATTAACTCGAAAAGTCATTAAAATAAATTTTATTCGTTTTAAATTCCCCGCCTTTAAAAGAACAATCTATAACAAACCCGCCGCCAGGCAACGCCCCCCCCAAAACCACTCTCTGCCAGCACAACTGAATCGGCAACTCAATACTCGTATATAACTTGACCAAGTATTCGTAACAATATTTTCCTTGGTTGCATTACCTACCGAAAAAGCACATTTATACAGTAGACGCAAGTATGTGTTACGTTGTTCCATATAATTTGACTAATAATCCATACTAACAGAGTCGGTATTTGTCCTTATTTGTTCTCTATATTCTAGTAATAGTAATATTGATAAGCCACATTAATATTTATAATGATCCGGTTTACATATTTAAGACTAATTGCATCTTTGATATGTAAAATCATTTGCGAGAAAATTTTTTCCAAAGCAAGTTATCAGAAAGATCCTTTATTTTCTCTTTATATAAAAAAGAGGGGGGGGTTATTTAGCGAACAAGTATGCTTTATTGAAAGCGTGTGCCAGCTCCTTTTGAATTGCCTGCAATACTTGCATGTTTTTTATAGCCACTTATATCAATTGGTACGACGGAGTGTAATTTAATTTCTGGGTTTTTAATAAAACGATATCGTCAGAGTGTACGTTGAATTAATGGGCTGCTGAAGTCTAATTGAGAAAAATAATCAAAGAGATTTTGGAACATTTTTGATTATTATTCGTCTATATAGATAAACTATTAAAAAATTACAAATCATGAAATATTTGTCAAACAACGTGGGTGTACTAAAATTATAAGCTTCGAGACATGTGATGTATCATGTCTAGCCAAGTTAACCGCCAGTGTTCATGTAACCTACCTGTTTCTTGTAGTGGTAGTCACTGAAGAGATTGTCTTTCTGTTAATATCGCTGCGGGGAGCTTTAAAATGAGGATTGTTCCGCTTTGCATCCTTAACAGCTTACTGGTGGCGGCTTCCTCCATAATGAGTTGGCAAGTGATCCAATTATTTAGCGATTCTAAAAAAATGAGGGGAGGCTGAATGCTGTTGAAGAGGAAATTAAAGTTTCATGAGCTGGTTGCCAGGGCTAAAAATGGCGATAGAAAAGCTTTTATTCAACTGGTTGGTCAGCTAAATCCAGCGATTAAAAAGTATAGCCATTGGTCAAGGCATTATAATGAATGCTATTCGGATTTGATTTTTGGGTTAATGAATGCTATTCATAAGTATCCGGCTTGATTTTGAGTGTCACAACCTGTCGTCCATCGCATAAAAAACCGCGCGTTAAACAAGTTGCATCATCTTATCCTGGACGAGCCCACCGCCAAGTAGAGACTCGTCCAGGACGGACAATCATCCCGTACCCAAAGGCAAGGAAAGATGCCTTATTTTATTCCTTCCTCGCCTTGGATGCAAGGGGAAAAATGAATAAAAGAGGAGAATGATAATTATGGCATATCCGTATGGGGAACCACCAGAGAGACCCTCGCTGGTACAAACCCAAGTTGCATCGGGTTTTGCGACCAACATTCGTTTTAGACCGGCATTGGTACTCAGCTACATATCTTGACCAAGTTAGCCAGATTAAGTATGCGTTTGAACCCCAATACCAATAGAAACATTTTTCCATAATAAAGAAGATGCTTATTAGTACCTCTAATAACGTTAGATAACAATATACGGCTGAAACTATATAACTCCTGTACATTAAATAAACGACTGTATATTGCTCTCCATAGACTGCGATCTGAACATAAGATTCAATTCAAAAGAGGCCAGTGAATTTTTGATCCACAACCACTGATACCCTAACTGAACAAAATCCTCTTCTTTCAACTTATTAAGCATACACGGGTTACGGATGAACAATCCGTATTAATAATCAATGCCAGGTCGCCATGTGAAAGGTCATTAAATACTGCAAAGCTGTTCTTTAATCCAACGAGTGACTAAGCCATTTAGCTTTAATCCCTTTCCAAAACAAACCCCTTCTATTTCCTCATGCATGACATTATGCCTGACAATATGCTCAATAATATCCTCATTCCAAACAAATTGCAAAATTTGCATCATAGATTACTACCATTTTTCGCTGACTTAATATTTCTAATTGTAAATGTTATTGTACCATCCCCTATATTTATTGGTAGTCCGGAAAAACGCCAATAATTAGATACACAGCGTGAAAAGGGAGGCCACGTCCAAGAAGTAGAACAGGCTGCCAAGGCTAAAAGTGGGCACTAGGAAAGCTTTTATTCAACTGGTTGGTTAGCTAAATCCGGCGATTAAAAAGTATAGTTCGTTGGTCAAGGCATTATAATAAATGCGATTCATAGGTATCCGGTTGATTTTAGTTTTAAAAAAGGATAAAAATTAAACCTAAAAAAGAAATTTTTTTGGAAGAAAGGGGTATCAAAAAGGTCCTCTTTTTTCTCTTTATATAGTAAGAGGGTAATTTCAATTTTAGTAAAAGGGGGTGTGAAAATGAACTATACTTGATGATGCTTTATTGCCGTCCGGTTCCCGCGATTATGTCTTTGATCCGAAGGAAGCTCGGGCGATTGCTTGGTTCTTAACCGGTCTGCGTCGCGAGGCGATCAGGTTGGCGAAAAAGTACCGGCAGTTGGATGAACGCGAGCTTTTAATCTTGGATGGTCCGGCGGAGCAGAACGCTGATTCCGATGCATTGAGTTTGATTGATACGATCTTTACCGCCGAAGATGTTTCCAATAGCGCGGAAGACGCGGTTTTTATCCAGAAAGCCCTCTCGTTGTTAACGCCACAAGAACAAATGGTGATTAAAGCAACGATCCTGGATGGATTTACCGAACGGGAGACGGCTAGGGAACTGGAAGTGTCACAACCTGTAGTCCATCGCATAAAAAACCGCGCGTTAAACAAGTTGCATCATTTTATCCTGGACGAGCCCACCGCCAAGTAGAAACTCATCCAGGACGGACAATCATCCCGCACCCGAAGGCAGGGAGTTGTTGTTACTTAGCGTAATGCTTCCTGCTTATCAAGTAAAGGGGGCAACTAAAAAACAAATAGGCGAGGAGGAATTTCCCAATGGCAGGAGCATGTTTAGATAACAAAAGTCAATTTAAGGGGCTGGATAGCGTTGATTTACTTGCTCGTTGTATCTACTCTGAAGCCGAAGATCAATCGTTGACTGGAAAAAGAGGTGTTTACTGGGTTGTAGTAAACCGAAAAGCAAAGAACAGCAGTGAGTTCGGTGGAAATACTGTGGCCGGCGTTATATTAAAAGATGGGGCATTTGCAGGTATGGATCGAAGCGAAGCACTTTGTCCTGACACCGGCAGTAGTGCATGGAGTAAATCTCTAAGCATAGCTCAAAACGGTGGAGCGAACCCGATTGGTAATTGTCTCTGGTTTAATGCCAACTGGTTATATGAAGAGCGCATAAGTTATCCCAATGGCAATAAGCATTACACATTTCCTGATCCTGGTAGCAAACCTAAAAAAGTAATTGAAGAGGTTGTTATTCAAGATCACACATTTTTTCGTGTAGAAGGTTATTAAATATCAATAGAAAGCAAAAAAGCAGCTCTGAAGAAAACCTTTTTGGAGCTGCTTTTTTTTGCCCCATTCGAATTCGGTTAAGTTTTACATATTCCATCATCATCCAGTTGGATGCAATATGCAGCGGGGCACCCGCTGTGGTGGGATGATGGGAAATAATGGCTCTTGATTCTAAATTAATGCTTACATTTCGCAACTCCTATTTCAATCTTCAATTACATCTGGATAGTTAGTTTTATCCATGTCTTTAATAGTAATATTCCTTACTTTAAGATCTGGACCATATTCAACTATAGCTACCACAACATACCAAGTCGTAGCAATACTTCCTGGTACAATTGCATAAATATTATTGTTGTGCAATTGATAATTTACAATGCCTCCAAAACCAACACCTTTATTCCAAACCCCAGCATCCGATTCATTATAAGTCTTTTCAATTTTTTTATCATCCCACTCTACGACCACGTTTACTTTGCCGTTATTTTTAGAGATTTTAGAACCCACTTTTTTATATATAGCATCAAAGGGATTCTCAACTCCAGGGATAATCTCAGTCAAATTCTCTCTATTCAAAACATGAATTTCCTCTAAATGAACTCCTGTTCCGGTCCCTGTTGTTAGAATAACCACAATTTCCTTTCTACCATCCTTATTCACATCCGTAATGTGAGCAATTGGAACGTACGTTGGATTAGATGTATTAACCCAGGGAAAGGTTTTGCTTTTACACTCGGTCTGTACGGTAATTTCTTTGAACATACCGCCTTCCGATTGTTTATTCGCAAGCAATACAACGTCATCGGTTTTAGCAAGTTCCATTTGGTTCTCCTTTGCCTCCGATGAAGTCTGTTCTGTAACCGGCGCCGATTCAGTGTTATTATTGACTTCAGGTTTATTGGTGCTTTCTCCACAACCTGCAACCACCAGCATTAATGCGCAAATTAGTAAAGCTTTTCTGAACACCATTTTCACCCCAGCATTTTTTAATTCACAGCATGAGCATCAAATCAGACACATTTAAAAAATAGACGTAAATACGTATTACATTTGTTCCATAAAATTTAACTAATAATCCATTCTACCCGAGCTAGATATTCCCCCTATTTGTTTTCCATATTCTAATAATTATTGAACAATTAAATATAAAAGTTCCCCCTGTGGACAACCCTACGGATTGACACACAAGGCTTGGAAGCTTTTATTCAACTGCTCGGTCAGCTAAATCCGGCGATTTAAAAGTATAGTTCGTTGGTCAAGGCATTATAATAAATGCGATTCATGAGTATCCGGTTGATTTTAGCTTTAGGAAAGGATAAAAATTAAACCTAAAAAGAATTTTTTTTTGGAAGAAGGGGGTATCAAAAAGGCCCTCTTTTTTCTCTTTATATAGTAAGAGGGTAATTTCAATTTTAGTAAAAGGGGGTGTGAAAATGAACTATACTTGACGATGTTTTATTACCGTCCGGTTCCCGCGATTATGTCTTTGATCCAAAGGAAGTTCAGGCGATTGCTTGGTTCTTAACCGGTCTGCGTCGCGAAGCGATCAGGTTGGCGAAAAAGTACCGGCAGTTGGATGAGCGCGAGCTTTTAATCTTGGATGGTCCGGCGAAGCAGAACGCTGATTCCGATGCATTGAGTTTGATTGATACGATCTTTGCCGCCGAAGATGTTTCCAATAGCGCGGAAGACGCGGTTTTTATCCAGAAAGCCCTCTCGTTGTTAACGCCACAAGAACAAATGGTGATTAAATCAACGATCCTGGATGGATTTACCGAACGGGAGACGGCTAGGGAACTGGAAGTGTCACAACCTGTAGTCCATCGCATAAAAAACCGCGCGTTAAACAAGTTGCATCATTTTATCCTGGACGAGCCCACCGCCAAGTAGAAACTCATCCAGGACGGACAATCATCCCGTAACCGAAGGCAAGGGAGTTAAAGTACAATCTTGTATTGCTTTACTTAACAGAAGCTGTGAAGAATCTTGGTCTAACCTAACAAGTCACAGTTAAAAAACTTAGAAAACAATATCGAAAAAAGTAGCCGTTAAAGATGTCCCTTAACCGCTGGCAAGTTACAGAACATAAACCTCATTTAAATTTGCATAAGAAAGGATGAAAAAAATGAGTTATAATCCAGGAGGATGTGTAGGAAGTACCTATAACCATAATTATTCATCATGTCATTTCACCACGAACAGTATGCCTGGACACATTAATTCAGCTGCACATAATAAAGGCATTAATCCAGCAACACTAGCGACTATAGCTTCTCTTGAAACTCTATCCGGATCTGGAGCCGGTGGAATAAACGTAGGATGTGACCCCTGCAATACCAGCGGAGCTGGCGTTTGTCAAATCGGCAAAGCCATGTTCGATAAATGGAATGCTTGGTGTAACAATAAATACACTTGGTGTTCCTCAATTTGCGGAAGTAACTATTATAACAATCTAGCCATTTGTGCTACGTTTCTAAGCGCAGCGTTCAAAAAACTAAAAAGCCTTGGGAATAATAACCAGATTCAAATGATGGCTATGGCAGCGACAGCCTGGAACGGCAACTATTGTGGACATTCCAATAATGCTTTCTACCCTTGGTCAGGACAAACGGGTTATTATCTCCCTGAATCTGATCAACTTACGCAATATGGGGCGTCCGCGGGAGCTCTGTTTAACGGATCCGGACAGGTAGGAAAAGGAGTTCTCGACACAAGCATTAGCCTATCCTAAAAATAGCGTCAGGTAATTTCATCCTCTGATGGTGCCGTGTTGGCGGCATGGTGGTCTATAATAGATTCACCAATCAAAAGAGCACTGTTAATCTTTATGCCCGGCAGATTTGCAATACTTTTGGTGACCTAGCTAATGGAATTGCCATTGCGAATTAGCCATCGGCATAGTTTTACAAAGTACAAGGAAATTTAGGGAAGTTCTACAAAGAGAAAGTTTAAAAACCAATTTTGATAGGTTATTAGGCTTTCTCTCTTGTTATGGTATCCCATTTAAAAACCGCAAATTTTTTGCAGAAGTAAATCCGAACGAGGTAGAGTATGAAGCCTTACTGGACTACCACTCACTCATTTCACATTTTCGCCACCTATATATGCCATACTACGCCAAATTTGAATAGCTTCCTTTGGATCGCCACTCCAATTAAAACAATACCATGTAGAGTCGTTAGCTTTCCAGTAAATTTCTGTAAGTGGATGATTGGCGCCAGTGTAAATAAAACTCAATTTTCCAGGAAGAGCTAAAAAACCTTGATCGTTTTTACCTAAGGTATTGACGATTTGATGTGCGTAATCAACAGTGCTGCCAGAACCATTACCCGGGGATGCCGTTACGAAAAAACACCATTTATCAGTTTTCCAAATGATTGCATTACTACCAACAACATTGGGATACCCATCGGCTAGAAATTCCTTGCCTTTTATTCCGTTTGGAAGATTAATGGAGTTAATTCCTATATTTTCACTCTCGAACTGTTTTTTTAATGGTGATTCATCAGGTTGCCTAACGTTACCAGAAAGTATTCCGGCTTCGTAAGCCACTCCCTTTCTTGATAGTAAGCCTTTGCCGATTTCTATAGTAAAATTATTTTTCCCTGTTTTGAGATTGAGGGACCATTTCATATCTTTAACATTAGGGGAGGGAAAATAAGTAGGTAAAAAAATAGGGAAATCGCTAGTTTTTAATAACTCTTCAGAAATAGTTTGAAATGGCGGAGCTAATTTGGAGGGTGAGGTAAGACTCAGCTCTTCCGGCCATTTTTTTGATTGTATAGCCTGGCTTAGTACTTGATCTTGCGCTTGTGCCGGGCTATTTTTTATCTGGTCAATACTACTTGTTTTTGGATTACTTGAACAACCAGAAGCGCCAATTACTACCGAAAGGACTAATAGAACAATTAATTTTTCCTTATTCAATTTACCCATGGGCAATAAGAGACCTCCTTTTGTTTTTCTATTTAATGCACGCCATTCGGGTTAGCTCTAAAGAAGAACTAAGAGGGAGAAGCCCTGCTTAATTTTAAATAGGTCCGTCTACTGAAGTGCTGAGAAAGAAAACATGTATTCACTTTATTCACCGTCTTTAAAATCATATTGAACATCTATAATTTTAAATTTGTTATCAATATAATCATAAGTAAGAGTTAAATCTCCAGCATAACTTGTTATAAACAAACTTAATCCAACTCGCACTGCAATCTTTCCAGAAATCACATCATAGTCCAATATGTTTCCACATTGCACATCATCTTTCGATGGTATTTCATTAGTGTATAATTTTTCTTGAGATATATTGGTTGTGCCAATTATCTTATCCTTTTTCTTAACTACGAAATTGTAATTATCTTTGTTGCATTTATTGATCTCAAATGAAATATTTTTGTCAATATAATCTATTGGATCTTCATGGTTGCCAGCAAATATTTCATTAGGCTTATTGTTTTCAAAAGAGTAAACATAACCTTCTGTTACATATATATTGGTTCCGCCACCCAAAACATTCTTAATAAATATATCTATATTATTGTCATGGTTAAAATCACCAAGCTTCAGCACAGCACCCACGGAATATTCAGCAGGCAAAGGATATCTTTCGTTATCGATTAACAAAGCGGGTTGTTTACAGGTAGAACCATCTTTTGGGTGCTTATTTTCACAAATTATTTTTACATTATTGAAACCTATAGACAGCTCATTATTTTCAAAGGTACTATGATCAGATATTTCTTCCTTTTGATGCAAAGCATTATTATTTTTTAACGCTTGGTTATCAATAGTAGATGAGCATCCAGTAATAATGATAATTAAAAGAAATACGGACAAAGAAAATAAACCCCTCATATAATATCTCCCTTAATAATCTTCAATTATCTTTAAATACCTTCGTTTTTCTTAGTTTTTCAATTTGTGCTTGGAGAGCTCGTCTCTTGTTATTTACATCAATGTGTAATTCTGGATGATGGCGTGTGACCTTCACCAAGGCCGCGTGTTTTTTGTATTGTGGCCAGTGGGATTCCACACCATCTCCCGGCAGCAAACCTCCCATGTCTTCCTGGGTCTCCGCCCGAAATTCCTTCGTCCTGCCTATCCAAGAGGTGGAACGTCAGTCATGCTCCTTAACCGGGTCTTTGCCCTAATGGAAAAATTCAACCTGACTGTCCCGGCTCTCCGTTCTCAAGGTGCGTTATAAAGCATGTGGATAATGTTTGGGTCATTCACATCATCGTCTGGATGGGCTGCGGCACTCTCCACTCGGCGATGATGTGCTTATGTTGTTTCTATGTTTTGTTAGGATGTCTCTACGTCTTTATGCGGCTGTTTTCACCGACTGTTGAATATCGCCCATCATCTTCTCCGGATTGTAATCAACGCCCTTGCTGAGAATGGCGTAGAATACACGGATGAGTTTTCCACAGAGGGCAACAATGGATTGCATCTTGTTTAGCGGGTTCTTTTCCCTGGTCAGGTTGCGGTGGTGCAGTTCCCTAAACTCCGGATTCTTGCCCAGGATGGCGATCATGGTCATGAACAGCCCATGTCGTAACCGCTTCCGTCCCCGGTGACTGATGGTGGTCTTTCCTTTGTGCTTGCCGGAACTGTTCTCTACCAGGTTGAAGCCGGCCAGCTTTTGTATCTGCCGTGGGTCTTCGAACCTGTGGATATCACCGGTTTCACCGACAAAGGTTGTGGCTGTAACCAAACCAACTCCCTTGATGCCCAAGAGTTTGACTGCGTTCGGAACTTGAAGCAACAGTTCCAATATCAGTTGTTCCAAGCGTTCAAGCTGTACACAGTACAATTCGTACTCAGCAAGCAGGTTCTGCAAGCTGGCTTCTGAAGCTACATGGCCGTTGGTTCTGCCAATGCTGTTGGTTGCAGCTTTTACCAGCGCTTGTGCTCTTTTTATGCCCACAGAGCGCTTTACAACTGTCCTCCAGGTGGCCAGTATTTTGTCCGCGCCGGCTTCCAAAACCTTGGCTGGTGTAGAATATATCCGAAGCGTCAGAAGCGCCGTTTTTCCTGTCCATTTCTTGAATACACCGTCAAACTCTGGAAACCGGATATCCAGCCAGCGAACAACCCTGTTGTGGATAGCAGTTAGCTGCTTTTGCAGCCGCTCTCTTTCATCCACCGCTTCCCGTAGTTCTTGATAGATCTTGTCCGGGATGTACACCTCCCGGTAACGCCCGTCTTTCACCAGCATGGCGATTGTCTTCGGGTCCTTGCGGTCATTCTTGGTGGGGCTGTTGTCATCCAGTTCCTTGGTGCGTTTGACATGGAATGGGTTGACTATGGCCAGTTTATGGCCTTGGCGCTTGAGATGGTCACCCAATGAAAACCAGTAATGTCCAGTGGGCTCAAAGCCGGCGATGATTTCCGACTTTCCTTGCTGCTTGCAAATGTCCTGCATCCATCGGTCCAGGAGTTTAAATCCTTCCGCCGTGTTGCTGAATTTCAGCAGCTTACCCAGTTCAATCCCTCTGTAATCAAAGGCTCTGGCGTAGTGGGTTTCTTTCCCAATGTCGATTCCGACTACCAAGGTTTCAATTCTGATTTGCATAATCTTCTCGTTTTGTGTACGCTTCATGTAGAGGCGCCTCCTCAATTTTGGTTTTGTGCCTTCTTTTGCGGGATTAGCACATTACCATTGTATTGATGGGCGTCTCTTTTTTCAAAGGTCGTTTTTAATGATTACAGGAATGCTCCTTCCATCAAGAATCTCATCCACTAAATGAGAATCAGCAACTTGTTAACCCGTTTAGGTGGAGCCCCACCACCAGGCAACGCCTTCCGAAACCGCTCTCTGCCAACACAGCTGAGTTGGCAACTCAATATTTGCAATAACTTGATCAAGTATTCACACAATATTTTTCTTGGCTATAATTACCTCCGGAAAAACACATTTAAAGAATAGACGCAATATGCATTACATTGTTCTATAAAATTTAACTAATAATCCATTCTAACCGAGCTGGATATTTCCCTATTTGTTTTCCGTATTCTAGTAATTATTGAACAATTAGACACAAAAGTTCCCCCTGTGAACAACCCTACGGGTTGACACACAGGGCTCGGAAGCTTTTATTCAACTGGTTAGTCAGCAGTCTGGCCAGTCCGCTTCGTCTATGTCTTTAACCGTAATACTTCTTGCTTTAAAATCTGAATCATATTCAACTATTGCTTCTACAACAGTTAAGCTTGGGGTTGCAAATCCCGGTACAATTGCATAAATATTATTGTTGTGCAATTGATAATTTACAAAGCCTCCAAAACCAACACCTTTATTCCAAACCCCAGCATCCGATTCATTATAAGTCTTTTCAATTTTTTTATCATCCCACTCTACGACCACGTTTACTTTGCCGTTATTTTTAGAGATTTTAGAACCCACTTTTTTATATATAGCATCAAAGGGATTCTCAACTCCAGGGATAATCTCAGTCAAATTCTCTCTATTCAAAACATGAATTTCCTCTAAATGAACTCCTGTTCCGGTCCCTGTTGTTAGAATAACCACAATTTCCTTTCTACCATCCTTATTCACATCCGTAATGTGAGCAATTGGAACGTACGTTGGATTAGATGTATTAACCCAGGGAAAGGTTTTGCTTTTACACTCGGTCTGTACGGTAATTTCTTTGAACATACCGCCTTCCGATTGTTTATTCGCAAGCAATACAACGTCATCGGTTTTAGCAAGTTCCATTTGGTTCTCCTCACCTTTGATGGCTTCTGCCAGATTTTGATCGGTGTTATAGAGGAATAACTGATTGAGAAAACTATTAAAAAAATAAAACAGATAGTCAGAAGGAATTTCCTTTTCACACTTTGTACCCTCCTCGTTCAATTTTATTCTTTTTTTTCGTTTGGTGAATATTTTGTACCAAATACTTTTTTAATTACCTCCCCCAAAAACACATTTAAAAAATAGACGTAAATACGTATTACATTTGTTCCATAGCTAGTTTGGCCTCCTACCCAAATCGGTATGGCAATATCTTTTGACCCACAATTCTAAGAACATGCGGCACGACCTCATTAATGGGTTTCAAGGCTTGAATCAAGGTAAGCTTTAGCCAACGAGACAAAGTGCGTGGTTCGCAGCGGCCCCTCTGGGCGAGTAAAAAACATAGCACCTGCTTCCATACGAGTTGTCAGTTCATTACCGCTAAAAGATGCACTATGCTTGACAATGTTTTAGTACCGTCCGGTTCCTGGGTTTCTGATATCCTGATGTCCACGAAAATGCCGGGCAACCTTAAAACAAGGTCGCCCGGCAGCGTTGAAAATGTACGAATCTACAAAGCCGCGACAACATCTTTGCGCCGGTATATGCTTAATAGCAAGCCAAATAGCACCAACTGGACAATTAGTTGGGAACCGCCGTAGCTGACCAACGGCAGGCTGAACCCGGCCAAGGGGGCCAACCCGAGTGTCATTAGGATATTCCAGTAAAACTGAATCATAAGCATACCCACCAGGCCACTGACCAGTAACCGGCCGTAACGGTCTTTTACCAGTCTGGCAACCCGCAAGATTCTGATGAATAAAGCAGTTGCCAAAACCACCACAGCCAAACCGGCCACCCAGCCAAAACTATATACGATACAGGCAAAAATCAACTCAGTATGCACACAGGGCAGGGTTCCCGCGGGCAAGTTAAAACCCTGCCCCCAAAATCCGGCTGACCGGATAGCTTCAATTGATTGTATGACCATATACCCACTACCCTGGGGATCCTGGCGAGGGTTTAAAAATGCCCCAAGGTGCGCCATACGGTAAGGACATATTACCACGCTAAAAATGGTCAGAGCCAGGGGAAACAAAATAATTAAGCCAATGTCTTTTATTTTAGCCCCGGACACTCGCATAATGATCAAGAAAACCAGTGTATACAAAAAGGCCGCTGTCATGGAGGGACTCATCAAAGCCAGTATAACCGGAATCATCAGCATCGTAAAAGCTTTTAGCAAGCAGTTTGGCTGATGCCAGTCCCAATCCCAATCCGCAAAGATACCGGCAATGGCAATGGCCAGGAAAAAAGGGGCGGCTTCAACAAAATCAATGCTGATAAAACCTAGATGCAAATAAGGTTTATCCATATAAAGCGGTCCCTGCCAAAGCACATAAAGCCAAACCAGCAGCGTCCCTATGTATAAATGCCAGGAGAGGGACTTGAGATTTTGGTAATTGAAAAAGTTCACGCCCACCGCTATCAGCACACCGGCCAGCGTAAAAATAATGCTCCTTATAAACAGCGAAGATGCTTCTACCATGAGCAGGCCGTTAACTTCCAGAGAATACAGGGTAAAAAGCCCAAGACCAAGAAAAGAGGCAACTATGGCAACTATACTCCATTCAATGCGCGGCCTGTGAACATGATGCAAATTTTTTCCCAATTCCAGGGCATTGCCCATGTGATCAAGTGCCTGCTTAACCGCATCTTCTTCTAGAGTACCTCCCTGCTCATACTCTTCAACCAATTCACTAATATGGCTTAACAATTCCATTCTTATCTGGGCATGCATGTCCCGCCATTTAATCTGCGAACATACGGCATCAAGATAGGTTCGGATATTTTCATTGTGTTCCAAGTCCATATACAGCCCCCTCCCCTAAAATCTTATCCACTGTGGAGCGGAAAACAGCCCACTCGGTCTTTCTTTCCTTGAGCTGCAGCCTGCCTAAATCCGTTAAACGATAGTATTTTCTGCGTCGGGCGCCTTCGGACTCGGTCCAATATGCTTCAACCATTTCCTTCGCTTCCAGGGAGTGTAGTATCGGGTAAAGAGTGCCTTCCTTAAAAGCAAAAACGCCACCGGAGTGCTTTTCAATTTCCTTGATGATTTCATAGCCGTACATATGCTTACGCTCAAGCAACGAAAGGATTAATATGACGGTGCTGCCTTTTAGCAATTCCTTGTTAATTTTCATAGCCTCTCTCCCTTCCGGTTAATTAATAGCCGCTTAATGAACATCGTATAAACTCAAAGCAAAGACTTTATGCTGCGCCGGGAAATTATTAACCAGTTATACTTAAAGGCTGCCAATAAAATAATATAATATAGTGATCCGATGCATCGTATATCTATGTATATATTCTACACGATCTCTCCAATATGTCAATATTACCATGCAAATATAATGAGAAAATAGGGCACAGCCTAAGGATTGATAGAAAAAAAGACCTGTAGATGTTCTGCCAAGCATATGCTCACAAGTGGCTTACGCATAATTGATCGTGCATATCAGACAGCAAGCTAAATGGGTCGGCAGCTACCACCGAAGCCGCGAAAAGCTCCATCCCCCCAAAATCAGCAGTACGTCCCAAAGCGTCACCCCGGTCCACCACCCGGGCCAGCAGCGGAAAGCCCGACCAGTCCTCACTTGTCGGCACCGGCGGGGGCAGGTAAACCGCCGCATTAAAACTGGTGGTGCCGGTTTGCCGCAGGCATGCCAATACCCGGCCCACCAGCCGGCCCAACCGGGGCAGACTCTCCAGGTGACCTTCGTCTTCCTCCGGCATAACAATCCAGGTTTCCTTTTCTTTGATCGGAGTAAGGGATATAAGAACTCGCGCCCGCCCGGATTCCACAGCCAGCCCAACGGACCGGTGCGCTGCGCAAAGATCGTCGAAGTAATTGGCGCCATAGCGCTTCCTGTAGCCCAAAGCCGCCCGGCGCAGCCGCTCCACTTGAGGATAATGCATTCCCCCGGTCACGGTAACCTGCAAGTGCCCGTGCACTACCGAGGAGCCGGCAGGCCACAGACAGTTCCACATTAAAAAAGGATACAGGGACTCCTTATCCCTTGCTTGACCGGCCTGTTCAAGTACCCGATTAAACCAGACGCCCGCCAGGGCAAAATTATTGGCTACCCTTTCGTCATCAAAGCACAGGGGGTTATGTTCATCAGGAATAATTAAACTGTGCCAGCGGTCATACTTGGCCACATTGGCGGCGGTAACCGCACCCGGTATGCTAAGCCGTCCAAATACGTCCAGGGGTGTGCTATCGTCCGCCTGACAAAAGGCGCAGCCCTCCCGGTGTTCGGCAATGATATCTTCAAGCCGCCGTTCTTCACCGCAAGCCAGCGGCCGCCTGCTGCGCAGCTTATTGAACAAAGCGCCCTCCAGGGTGACCCGGTTGACTATTTTAACAATGCTTTGTTTTTCCACCCCCACCGAACTGCCGAACCGCTCCCGCACCCAGTCTTTAATTCCCTCAGGCAGTATTAATTCACCGGCACCCTGCCAGACATCGAACAAACGGTCAAAAATAATGCGGGGATGACCCGTCATACCCCGCACCAGTGCACTTAATTCGTTTATCCGCAACTTATTCGTCACCTTCCGTTCGCTGAACTTTACACAGATGCCGGCAAGATCGGCACGGGAGAAGGGCCGCGTCCATACATACCTGCTTCCCCCGCCCCTGCAATTTTCTCCGTAAAACCCCGCGTTTCCCTTACTTGCCATAGCCGAATACTCCCATGACCAGCGCTACCATGCCCGCGGCGATAAGCGGCCCCACCGGCACGCCCCTAAAGAAGGCCACGCCCACTATAGTGCCGGCCATCAGCCCTATCATTATCTGGGGATGGCCGGTAAGAAAACCGACTCCCCGCCCTCCCAAAAAAGCTACAAAAATACCCGCAGCCAGAGCCACCAGCCCGGTGGGGCTGGCCAGCGTTCTATACAGTTCGGCCCAGCCAATACCCCCGCTGGCAAAGGGTATTAAAATCGCCAGGGTAATAATGCCTATACCTATATTGAGCGCGTTTTTTTCCAGTATGGGAAACAGCGCCTCGCCGTGCAGCAAACGCAAGGCCAGCAGCGCCCCCGCGGCAGCCGCCACCACATAATTATGCCCCACAATGCCCAGTATAATTATGACCAGGAGCAAAACACCCGCCTGCCCCAAAAATGCCACTTGCCACCCTCCTAAATCAATACCGCTACCTCGTCCCGGTCCAGCATGTTCCTAATTCCGTTCATGGCCTGCCTGAAGGAACGGTCTTCGCCGGCAGCCCGCTCAATTTGTCTCAGTACATCAATTTCCCTGCGGATAGTGGAAAATATATCGCCTTCATGCAAATTACAGCGTTTCTGCAACTCCTCAAAAGTGGCATTGTTATACCAAGCTTCAGCCAGTGGGCCGGGCAGCGGTGACCAAACACACAAATGCTCGGGAACGCCGGCGTCCAACAGTTCATTTCTTAACAGTGCCGCATTGTCCATATTATATGCACCGGGCAAAACCACTTCGTCCCGGCCGGGCTGGTAGTCGATCCCCGCCAAGATAGCGGCGGCTTCGGCCGGTGCGGCTTCACGCAGTATGCCTGAAAACACCAGCTCGGTAACCAGTATTTCCTGCACGTGTAAGTGCAGCGCAAACAACCCCCGGGGCAGCAGCGTTTTACCCTCAATAAAGCCGAGTCTTTCCAGCAAATTGCACATGCGGCGAAATTCCTGGTGATAGTCCACAGCATATTTTTTCAGCTGCCGGCCGCGCCGCACCAGTTCCTTTTTGCGCTCCACCAGAGCGGTGATTTCATCATGAGCGTCCCGGCAGTCATGATGCAAGCAGCCTTTAGCCGGTTGGGACAAGATAGACTTAATTTCAGCTATCCGCCCCGGTATCTCGGGCTTATGACGCCGTCTGCGGTTACGCAGCCGGTTCAGTTCTTTTTTCAGTTTTTCCCGCAGCATGGGACAAGCCGGCCCGTCTTTATCCGCGCAAAAGTTTTTGCGCAAGGTGAAAATTTTTTCTTCCACCGTCTCCAATTCTCCGGCCAGGCTGGCAATTTCCCGGTTATTCTGATACACCGCCAGGTTCTGGGAAAGATAACGTTCTATTTCAGCATCGGTTTTCCAGTGCAGCAAACTAAGCGCTGTATTGGGGGAGATCACCAACCGCCCCCGCACCGGCTCCACCTGGCTTTCATCAAAAAAGCCGGTTTGTTCAGGAAACTTTTCATCTATATTAACATAAACATGGCCCACCCGGTCAAAGCCGCGCCGACCGGCCCGACCGGCCATTTGAAAGAACTCCCGGTTGAGCAGCCCGCGATGGTTGCGCCCGTCCCATTTACGGGTGGCGTCAAATACCGTACTCGCCGCCGGGAAATTAATCCCCACAGCAAAGGTTTCCGTGCAAAAAAGCACAAAAATTAATCTGGCCTCGTAAAGGTTTTCCACCAATTCCTTTAAAGCGGGTGACAGGCCGGCATGGTGATAGCCGATACCCTGCAGCAGCAAGCGCCGCAAATGCTTGCGACGTCCCCCGAATAAACCCGGCGATACCTGCTCGGCCCTTTCAATCACATTACTTACCCGGCTCTTTTCTTCAGGCAGCAAAAAGTCCCATTCCCGGCTTAGTTCCTCGGCTAGAAGTTCAGTTCGCCCCCTGCTGAATACAAAATAAAGAGTGGGCAGGTGGTCCTGGATCGACTCAATTACACCCACACACGCGGTATTATTCACCAGAGCCATATTTACCCCCCTCCCTGCCGCCGCCGTAGCTATACCGGGTACGACTGCCTACCTGGCGCAGCGCTTCAATTTCATCAAGCGCCTCATCTTCATCAAGCACCTCGTTATCCGGGGTAAGCCAATTGATTTCCAGCGGTACGGCCCGCCGGTATTCTTCCACTACCATCACCTTGCTGCCCCTTACTTCCTCCATCCAGCGGGCTATCTCATGGATATTGGGCACCGTGGCGGAAAGGCCCAGTATACGCATGTGCGGAGGCGCAAAAATAATACTTTCTTCCCAGGCCGTGCCACGTTCCACATCGTCCAGGTAATGGACTTCGTCAAATATCACATGGGATATATTATCCATCCACTCCGGGTTGGCAAAGCACCAGTTGCGGAAAATCTCGGTGGTCATCACCAGAAGCCGCGCCCGCTCGTTAATCGATACGTCACCCGTAATTAATCCCACTTGATAATGACCGTACTGACGGGCAAAATCACGATATTTCTGGTTGGAAAGGGCTTTAATGGGAGACGTGTAAACCACCTCCCGGCCCTGTTCTAAAATATTGTCCACCAAGCGCTCGGCAATCAGCGTTTTACCTGTGCCGGTTGGCGCCGCCACCAGCACCGAATGGCCGTCCAGCAGCGCGGCAATGGATTTTTGTTGATATTCATCCAGTATTATCGGCCCGGGCGCCCGGACCGCCTCGGTTTTATTTCGCCTGGGGCGTCGCTTTTTACGCCGCACCGGGCGGTCCGGACTTTGACCGGGTGTTTCGCCCCAGCCCGCCCTAATATCGGGCAGGCGGGCCAGCAAGTCCTCCACATCACCCCGGCGCAGCAAGTACGTGCCCCGCTCCGACCGCCCGGCCCCACGCAGATGCCCCTCTCTGGTCAAGCGTTTGATCTGGTCCTGGGTTATATTCAGTATTCTGGCGGCATCGCCTGTTTTTATTTTCTCGGCCCGCCGCAGCAGCCTTTCCATGTTGGGAGAACGATGCAAGGCATCAACACAAACGCGCCAGTAACGAACAACCCCTTCCATTTGAAAACCCTGCAGGTGTCCCAGTTCCCGCAAACCGCCCACATCACCGGGATGCATGCCCAGCAAGCGCCCCACTTCCCGGGCGGTATACGAATTATCTATAAGGTAAGCCACCGGCACCGTCGGGCCACCCCGGACCGCCAGATCCAGCCCGGTAAGCTCATTGAGCTCACGGGCTATTTTCCCCGAGTCAGCCTTAATAGGGGCACAAAACAGCTCCCGCCTCCCCAATTTCAGCTCGACACAACCGGCCTGCAGAGCCTCCTGCCGGGCCAGTTTACGTTCCCGGGGAGCAAAATCCTCCAGGGTAAAAAACGAGCGTCCACCCATTTTTTGTTTCAGTGTATAGTGTACATAAGCCAGTATCTCCCGGCGGCGCAATTCCTCCGCGCCTTCGGGCTGCGTATCCACAGTAACGCGCCCGTCGGGCAATATAACAAAAGGAGGTTCCTCCCGCCCCTTTTTAATATGCGCTACCAGTTTTTTATAGCGTTTGAACATGCGAACAAATTCCTTGCGGCTTATAGGCTCACTGCGGGACAGGTATCTGGCCGCCTCATCCCAGGCCGCGTCGCTGTCCGGGTGGGCGTAACTATCGCCGGGCAGGCAAATCAAGTGAGCCACCGCCTCGGGCAGCAATTCTTCACCCAGCGCTTGACTGATTTCTTCACCGGTAAGGACTTCGCGCTCCTCCAATAGTTCATCTACCTGCCGGCGCTGCTTTTGCACCCGCTCGCTGCGGGCCCGCACCTCTTCAGTCCTGCGGGCCAGTTCCGCCCGGCCTGCCGGGGTATCCCGCAATGTAAAGGCATGGTCGGGCCGCATAACAACATCAGGCATACTGCCGGGCAGCTTGAGCGGCAGTTCAACAGTTAATATTTCCGCTAATTGCTCCCTGGTACGGGGCACCCCGTCACTCAACAATTCCCTGATCATTTCTTGCGCTTGAGCCAGCAGCTTCCCCTTCAGCACAGGCATATTGGATGCAATTATTCCAGCGGCCAATCGTTTTTCTCTCCCGGCAAGTCTGGCGGCCGCTTCTCCGGCACCGTTGGACAAGCTCAATAAAACTTGCTCCGGCGGACCGCCCTGGGGACCGGCCACCGTCACTTCCCCCCGGGTAGCCAGAGATTGCAGCGCCCCTGACAGCTCATCGAGCCCGCTCCCGGTCCGACTCCACAAATCAAGCAGGCTAACCTGACCGCCCGCAGAGATATAGTCAAGTAATTCTTTTTTTAGCTCTTCCGTTCTGGCGTTTGCCAATCTAACAACTCTCCTGATATCAATTTTTAGCTCTTTTAGAGGCACATTATCCGGGACAACCCCGCCACATTTCACGGGTATATTATATCCAAGATTTAGACAATTACTACACCTATTTTCAGGATGATTAACTGGCCGGCCAATTAAATCACCTGCCGCCTGAGCAATTCCTTATACAACATATCCATAGTTTCCCCGGCCCGGTGATTGATGATAAGCTTCGCCTTACTGTCCGCAGCGGTGGCGCCGATGTTGATAATAACCAGCTTGCCGGCCAGCGCGGGCAAATGGTTGACCGGCTCAACCTCAAGGCTGGAGCCTATTACCAGCATTAATTCACTGTTGGATACCGCCCTGGTGGCTTCCATAAAATCAACGGTCAGGGGATCGCCGAAAAACACGCAGTCCGGCTTGTAAATGCCGTGGCAATTATTACAACGCGGCGGTATTTGACCGGCCATTACTTTATCCAATAAATAATCCCAGATTATTTGCCCGCCACACTGCATACAGGTTGCCGAACGCAAATGACCATGCACCTCCCATACGCCGGCGGAACCGGCGCGCTGGTGCAGGCTATCCACATTTTGAGTAATCACGCAGTCCAATAAACCGGCCTTTTCCAGCGCCGCCAGCACTTCATGGGCCCGATTGGGCCGGGCCGAGTTAATAGAGGCCAGATGGGGCAGACCGTCCCGGTAAAAAACCGCGGGTCGGTAATTAAAGGTGTCGGCGGAAAATGCATACATCGGGTCAGCCTTGGACCACAGACCGCCCGGGCTGCGAAAATCAGGAATGCCGCTTTCGGTGGATATACCGGCCCCGGTCAACACCACCGTTTTTTTACTGGTCAGCAGCAAATCGGCCAGTTTAACCACCTGTTCCAGCAAAGGCATAGCACACCGTCCCTTTCACCCAAAATAAAAATAAAGACCACACCGGGAAGACCGTCTGATATACTGTTGCATTGAATAATGCACTTTTTAGACAGGCTTTTACGTCCCACCCGAAATTAATAACAATAGCCCGTAAGCTAATGGCAAGCAACAAAACTGTTTGGGGCCTGCCTTATACCATCCTACATCACCAGAGGTATCTTTTCCCCGCACCGGGAGCAGGCCCCGCCGGTCATTTCTCCCACCTGCGTTTGATAACCCTCCCGGTTGATAAGCACAGCGCCGCAACCCGGACAAATCGTGCTGGAAGCCTTTAGATGAGGGGCGTTGCCTATATACACATAGCGCAGCTTTTGCCGGGCCATGTCCCCGGCCAACCTTAAAGTTTCCTCGGGAGTGGGCGGCAGATCCAACTTGTAGTTGGGAAAGTAACGGGAAAAATGCAGCGGTATATCCGGATCCACACCGGACAACCAATCCACCAGGCGGCTGATCTCCTCCGGGCTGTCGTTTAAACCGGTTACCAAAAGAGTGGTAATTTCTATATGGCAATGCCCGTGGACCAACTCCACGGTACGTAAGACGGGATCCAGCCGACCGGCACAGGTGGAACGGTAAAAATCATCGGTAAAAGCCTTAACATCAATGTTCATGGCATCGATATAAGGAAGCAGTTCCCGCAGCGGCTGTTTATTAACATAGCCATTGGTTACCAGCACATTTTTAAGTCCGGCGTCACGGGCCAGCTTGGCGGTATCGTACACATATTCATACCACATGAAAGGTTCCGAGTAGGTATATGCCAGCCCCACACAGGGATAACCGCGCTCTTTTTGCTGCAAAGCCATTTCCACCGCCCGGTCCGGTGCCAGGCTGACAGTCCGGGGCGTTTGCTGGGCAATCCGCCAGTTTTGGCAGAAACCGCAGCGCAGATTACAGCCCACCGTGCCCAGGGACAATATCAAGTGACCGGGGAAAAAGTGATACAGCGGCTTCTTTTCGATAGGGTCCAGGGCGGAGGAAGAACACTCACTGTAATTTGTAGCATAAAGAGTGCCTCCCTCGTTTTCCCGCACCCGGCAAAACCCCCGCTTTCCCGGAGCAATATTGCATAACCGGGGACACACCTGGCAATTAACCTGATCCCCCGGCCCTTTGGTGTAAAACATAACCTCGCGGCGCACCCGACCATCTCCTTGCAAGGGTCATTTACTGTTACCCGGTCCTACCGATATCTAACCACCTCAAAACGCTCCAAGCGGACTTCTTCCCCCGGGCCGATACCCGCTTTTTGCCTGGCGACAGCCACTTGTTCATCTGCCGTGTCAATACCCTCCAAATCAGGCAGCAGTAATCCCCGCCGGCCCCCCGCGGAAACAATAACTCCATATTGATGGGGGTCCAGGTCATCCATGCTCCGCACAGGCGCCGGTTCAGTCAATATATCCACCGAGATATCCAGTTCGGGCAATTCCTCGCGCTCCACCGGATTAAAGCGGGGATCCCGGGTAGCTGCGCTTATGGCGTTTTCGGTAATTTCTTCGACAATATTATTATATGTGGGAGCAATAGTGCCGATACAGCCTCTCAGCTGACCGTGCTTTTTAAGCGATACGAATACCCCGGCCCGGCGGCCGGAAAATTCATCCGGCGCCTCCGCCGGCTTAAAAGGTTTATCCCTTTCACTGTAATAGTGCTCCAGCACCGCGCGGGCAAGCCGCACGGGATAACTTTCAGCCGCTCTTTTTTGGCCGGCCCGGGCCAGTGCCGTATGCCGCAACTTTTCCAGCCACCGGCGATGATCATCCTGCGGGCCGGGCGTTAAAGCAGCTACCAGATAACCAACCCCGAACGGGCCTTCGTAGGACAGTACTTCACTGTTTACCGCCACCCCGTCCAGTACGCCCAGCATCATTATGATAGCTCGCAGACCGCATTCCCCGGCATCTGCCAGCAAGTCGGCATCAAACCCACAGATACCCTCCACATCGGCCGTCCCTACCAGATCCGCCAACCGTTGATCAAAATCCTTCCCGGATGGGTGATAGCCGGCCGGCGCATCCGGGGTCAGCCGGTGGGAAAGATCCCCGCTGGCCAGCACAGCCACTTTTCTGCCTAATGCCGCAGCGGCATCCCGCATGGCCATCCCGAACGAATAAAGCTCGTGAAAAGGCAGCAAGCTCATGGATACATGCACCAAAGGGATACGCACACCCGCTGCACGGACAAAATAGAGCGGCGCCGTGATACCGTGATCAAGTTCAGTGGACACACCCAGGCGGGCCGCCAGGTCATTATCTATACCGGCTGCCGTAATCCCTCTCAGACCGGCCGTTTCTTCTATTTTGCGCACCAATTGCAAATCATTTGCCAGCGTAAAGCGTACCCCGGAAGCACCGAATCGGCCCAGGTCACCCTTAAGCTCTTTTACCGCATTGATGCCGATGCCGTCACTAAACACAGTGCCATGCGGGGAAATCATTACCAGTGCATCCGCATTGCTGTCGTTTATCCGCCGCCCCAATTCCAGTAAAGCTTCTTTTGTATTGGCGACCTCAATATCCCGGCCCCGCCCTACTTCGGGCACCATCACGGGCGGGTGAGGACAAATACCACAGAATACAACGGACATAAACATACCCGTATCACGGCCAAGCCGCCACGGGCAATCAACTCCTTTCCTTAAAGTGAGACATATGCCATATTATGTGTTAAGCCAGGCCCCGATATACAAAAAAACCGCCCAGCCCCACCAAGAAAGCTCCACAAACAACTATAACGCCGCGATAAAGCTGCTGGTTCAAAAACCGGCGTCCACCGGCCACCGTCCCCGATACCAACCCGTACCAGATAAAATCAGACAACAGGTGCCCGCTCATAAACGCCAGCAGTCCGGCCGTTCCCCGGGCCATGGAGATAGTGATATAAGTCAGCCCCACCGTAGCCCACCAAAAACTCCAGTAAGGATTGGATAAACTCACCAAAATGCCCGCCGGTACCGGATGCAGCCTGAACCGGCCGCCGGCCGGCTGCTCACCACCGGCCGTCTCATCGCCGGGAGACAGCTGCAACGAGACCCTGCCCTGCCTGGCATCCCGGTACATGGTCCAGCCCATGTAGATTAAAAATAGCCCTCCCACCACGGCAATTATAGTTTGCACCCGATCCGCCGACAGAAAATCCGCCGCTCCCCAAACCAACAAGAGCACCAACAAAATTTCCAACAGAGCATGCCCCACCATTAAAAGCGGTCCGGCTATAAAACCGCGCCGGATAGATTCCCCAATGGTTACCGTCAACAGCGGTCCCGGCATAATAGCGCCGGAAAAGCCAACCGCCAGCGCCGTGACAAAGATTGTTTCCAAGTCCATATCTTAATCCCTCATATTACTTGTTTAGATCCAACGAGAGTATTAAATGTAATTTAACATTATTCTTTATTTCGCCAATAAAATGGCAAAACCTGCCGGAACGAACCAGATAGTTTTTATAACATGTTTTATCGTTTAATGCAGGAAAAAGAACCATGCTGAATGAAATACAATAATATACCGAACGTCCGGCAAATATGCTCGGAAAAACGTTTGAGGCAGGGATATATTTCATCGGCAAGGCGGGGAGTATGCTCATGTATATTACGGGAATAGTACCAATACTGCTTAATATTATTTTAAATGAGCAGCAAAATCAAAAACAATCCCCCCGGGAACAAATACAGGACAAAACAATGCCGCGACCCCACCTGCTTGCCAATGTCACATCGGAAACTGAAACAGCAAATCCCCGGCACCGCCCGACAGAAAGCGGCGAGCCGATACTGCTGCCCCTGCCCATCAAAACACAGCTTTTTCCGGACACCCAGTTTTTTGTTTTTCGCAAACCCGGCGACGCCAAGCATAAACATGCCCAAAGTGAGACAGGCATCGTATTTAGCCTAACCACCGCCAGCCTGGGACAGTTATTCTTCATGCTTACCCGCCGTACGGATACTACAATAAATATAGCCTGCCACACCGAAAATAAAAAAATTGCCGACCGGTTAACGGAACATGCGGAAGAATTGAAACAACGGGTAAGAGAACTGGGCTTTGAGCAAATTACCTTTCACTGTGCCATACTGGATCAAAAAGCCCGCAAACTCCAAACTGGATTTGCCTCCCCCGCATTGCTGGACCGAAAGGTGTAGTCAAATGGACAATAAAAAGTCAGACGAAAAAAAACCGGCTAACCGCTATGCTGCCGCTCTGCACCATAACCCCGACCAAGATCAGGTCCCCCGGGTAACAGCCGCGGGCCGGGGTGAGCTGGCCCGCGCCATTAAGGATATGGCCGAAAGCCACGGCGTACCGGTTTACGAAGATGCCAAACTGGCCGAAACGCTGTATAAACTGGGTGTGAACAGCGAAATCCCGCCCGAATTGTACGAAGTGGTAGCTCAGATCCTGGTTTTTGTTGCCCGGGTAGACCGCAAGTTGCCCGGCTAATTGAGCATAGAAATCCATGCTGCTTGCCCGTACTGCTTGCGCGGCACCATCAGAGGATCAGAGGATGAAGATATAGGTAGTGAATACCGCATTAATGTCAGCAATTTAGTATTAATTGCGCCATCTCCAAAAATTCTATATTATTTCCGTGAATTGTTGTTTTCAATATTCGAATGGCTATATTTCGCTGGTGAATGGTTGTTCAGCCATGTTAAGCGGTTATACTTGGCTAAGTTGACCTATTGATTTTTATGAAAAAATGCAATATCTTAATAATAATGAACTGACTGAACGTTCAGTCATCGATTATTTCTAAAGTATATTCATTCCACAGGTCTAAAACTCGCGTGTGCGAGTGCAACAAGCAAATATTGCAGTAATGCAGTAAAAGGAGGAACCGGAAGATGAAGCGCAGCATCAACAAGGCCGCAGTTCTGGGGGCCGGCGTAATGGGCGCAACCATTGCCGCTCACTTGGCCAATGTGGGCATCCCCACTTATCTGCTGGACATCGTGCCCAACCAGCTGACCCCCGCTGAAGAGAAAAAGGGACTTACCCTGGAAAGCCCGCAGGTGCGGAACCGACTGGCCACCAATTCTATCGCCGCCTTGCTCAAGGCCAGGCCGGCGCCGTTTTACGTACCTGAAAACGCAGCTCTGTTAACTCCCGGCAACTTTGAAGACAACCTGGGTGTATTGGCTGAATGCGACTGGATTATTGAAGTAGTCGTGGAAAGGTTGGATATCAAACAAAGCTTATTTAAAAAAGTGGAAGCCATTCGTAAACCGGGAACCATAGTAGCCTCCAACACCTCCGGTATTTCCATCAACAGCATGTGCGAAGGGCTGTCACAGGAGTTTAAACAGCATTTCCTGGGCGCACACTTTTTCAACCCGCCCCGCTATATGAAGCTGCTTGAGCTCATTCCCTGCAGCGAAACTCTGCCTGAAGTCATTGAGTTTATGCAAGACTTTGGCGAAAGGGTATTGGGCAAGGGTGTGGTTATTTGCAAGGACACCCCCAACTTTATTGCCAACCGTATCGGTGTTTACGGTATGTGTGCCACAGTTAAATCCATGCTGGACTTCGGCCTTACCGTGGAAGAAGTGGACGCGCTGACCGGCCGCGTGCTCGGTCGTCCCAAAAGTGCGTCATTCCGCACTCTGGACATGGTAGGTCTTGATATTATGGTGCACGTGGCTAAAAACGTTTATGACGTAGCTACCGATCCCAAGGAAAAGGCCGTCTTCGAAGCTCCTGAATTCCTCCAAAAGATGTTGGAAAATAAATGGCTGGGTGATAAAACCAAGCAAGGTTTTTATAAAAAGGTTAAAACTGAAAAGGGCCGCGAAGTGCTGGTGCTGGACTACAGCACCATGGAATACCGGCCCAAGCAAAAGCCCAAGTTTGCATCCCTGGAAGCTGCCAAACAAGCCGGCAAGCCCGCCAAGAAAATGAAAGCCCTTTTGTTCGGCAAAGACAAAGGCGCCGAATTTGCCTGGCGTGTAACCGCGGATACCATTATTTATGCCGCCGACCTGTTGGGTGAAATAGCGGACAACATTCAATCCATTGATGATGCCATGCGCTGGGGCTTCAACTGGGATATGGGGCCCTTTGAGACCTGGGATGCCCTGGGCGTGCAAGCCGTAGCGGACCGTATTAAAGCCGAAGGCGGTACCGTGCCCAAAGTGGTGGAAGATTTGCTGGCCTCCGGACGCACCAGCTTCTATGAGAAAAAAGACGGCTGCCGTTATTATTTCAACCAAGATACCAAAGAATCCGCGCAAGAACGCATTCCCGAAGGGGTTATTTTCCTGGCCCCGCTCAAAGAGCAAAATAAGGTTATTAAATCCAACAGCGGCGCCAGCCTGATTGACATCGGTGATGGCGTAGTATGCCTGGAATTCCACAGTAAAGCCAATTCTATCGGGGACGATATCGGCAACCTAATGAACTTTGCCGTTAAAGAAGTGGAACAAAATTACGAAGGCATGGTTATCGGCAATTACGGGCAGCACTTCTCGGTGGGCGCCAACCTGTTCCTGATACTGATGGAAGCCGAGGATGATGAGTTTGACGAACTGGACATCATGGTGGATGAATTCCAGAAAGCCAACATGCGCCTCAAGTACTGCAAAAAACCCGTAGTGGCGGCGCCGCACAGCATGACCGTGGGCGGCGGCTGTGAAGTTTGCCTGCACGCCCACAAAGTTAACGCGGCCGGCGAAACTTACATGGGCCTGGTGGAAGTAGGCGTAGGCCTGGTACCGGGCGGCGGCGGCTGCAAAGAACTGGCCTTTCGCGCCGCGGAATTAATGACTCCTGTCAGCGCGGTTAAAGTGGGCGGCACAAATACTACGCAGCCTATGATTAACCGGGCTTTTGAAAACATCGCCATGGCCAAGGTAGCCACCAGCGGTTACGAGGCCATCAAGTACGGGTACATGCGGCCCACCGACCGGGTCAGCCCCAACCGTGACCGGATTATCGGCGATGCCAAGCGCCTGGTGCTGGAAATGGCCGCCGGTGGATTTACCCCGCTGCAGCCCAAGAAAATGCAGGCCGTAGGCGATTCCGGTTACGCAGCCATTGAATTGGGTATTCAAACCCTGGTCTGGGGTAAACAGATCAGCGAGCATGATGCCAAGATCGCCAAGAAAGTTGCTTACATCGTCACCGGCGGAGGCGTAACACCGGGCACCGCAGTTACCGAGCAGGACCTGCTGGATCTTGAGCGGGAAGCCTTTTTAAGCCTGCTGGGTGAACCCAAGACTCTCGACCGGATGAGATACATGCTGAAGTTCAATAAACCACTGAGGAATTAGGGGGGTAGGAATAATGCGAGAAGCTGTAATTGTCAGCGCAGTACGTACCGCAGTTGGTAAGGCGCCCCGGGGCATATTGAAAAAAACCCGCCCGGAATACATGGCTACCACGGTAATCAAGGAATTGATGGCCAGGACACCCGGCCTTGACCCCGCTGAGATAGATGACGTTATTTTCGGCTGCTCCTTTCCGGAAGCCGAGCAGGGCATGAACGTAGGCCGCATGCTGGTGCTGAAGGCCGGCCTGCCCAATACTGTGGCCGGCGCCACGGTAAACCGCTTCTGCTCTTCCGGCCTGGAATCCATCGCTATCGGCGCTACCCGGGTAATGGCCGGCTTTGCCGATGTATACCTGTGCGGCGGCGTGGAAAGCATGAGCCTGGTACCCATGGGCGGCAATATATGCATGCCTGATCCGGATCTGATGGGCATTTGTCCCGAAGCTTACATGGGTATGGGTTTAACCGCTGAAAACGTAGCGGATATGTACGGAATTTCCAGACAGGAACAAGACGAGTTTTCCGTGGGCAGTCATGCCAAGGCGGCTAGTGCCATCAAGGAAGGCCGCTTTAAAGAACAGATCGTGCCCCTTACCGTAACCAATAAAACCCGCTCCAAGGGCAAGCTGGTTGAAAAATCCTTTATCTTTGATACCGATGAAGGTGTCCGGCCCGGCACCACCATGGAGATTCTAGGCAAGCTGCGTCCCGTATTCAAAGCCGGCGGTTCGGTAACCGCGGGCAACAGCTCGCAGACCAGTGACGGCTCTGCCGCCGTGATGATTATGAGCCGGGAAAAAGCCGCGTCTCTTGGCTTAAAACCCATGGCCGTGTTCCGTTCCTACGCCGTTGGCGGCTGCCCGCCGGAGATCATGGGTATGGGCCCCAGCGTGGCCATTCCCAAGGCACTGAAGCTGGCCGGCATCACCAAGGACCAGGTAGACGTATTTGAACTTAATGAAGCGTTTGCCGTTCAGGCACTGGCCTGCATCAAAGTATTGGAGCTGGATGCCGGCAAGGTAAACTTTAACGGCGGCGCCGTTGCTCTCGGCCACCCGCTGGGCTGCACAGGTTCCAAGCTTACCACTCAATTGTTGTATGAAATGAAACGGCAAAGCGCGCATTATGGCGTAGTCAGCATGTGCATCGGCGGCGGCATGGGTGCGGCAGCCGTATTTGAAATAGTTGACTAATTAATAAAAAACAATCAAAATGAGAAAGGGGTAGCCAAAATGCAAAAGGGATCTATGTTTTTGCTGGAAGATGTCGACCCTAATCAGGTTTTTACTCCGGAAGATTTTTCCGACGAGCATAAAATGATCGCCGATACCGTGGCCGATTTCGTGCAAAATGAAATACTGCCCAATATAGAAGAATTGGACCACCAAAAAGAAGGTTTAATGCGCTCCATACTGGAAAAAGCCGGCGAGCTGGGCTTGCTGTCCGCCGACATTCCGGAAGAATACGAAGGCGGAGAAATGGGCAAAATTGCCGCCGCCATCATCACCGAAAACGTATCCGCCGGCGGTTCCTTCGCCGTCAGCCACGGTGCCCATACCGGTATCGGGTCACTGCCCATCGTGCTATTCGGCAACGAAGAGCAGAAGAAGAAATACCTGCCCGGTCTGGCTACCGGCGAAAAGGTAGCCGCCTATGCCCTGACCGAGCCCATGGCCGGCTCCGATGCGCTGGGTGCCCGCGCCAAGGCAGTACTCAGTGCGGACGGCAAATACTACATTGTCAACGGCGAAAAGATTTTCATTACCAACGCCGGATTTGCCGATGTATTTGTTACCTACGCCAAAATTGACGGCGATAAATTTACCGCCTTTATAGTGGATAAGGGCACCCCCGGTTTCTCTATTGGCGCGGAAGAGAAGAAGCTGGGCATCAAAGGTTCCTCCACCTGCTCACTGGTTTTTGAAGACGCTCAAATACCCGTGGAAAACGTGCTGGGCGAAATCGGCAAAGGGCACGTTATTGCCTTTAACATACTGAACATCGGCCGTTATAAACTGGGTGCCGGCGGCGTAGGCTCCGCCAAAGCCTCCCTGTCCATAGCCGCCAAGTATGCTTTGGAGCGCCAGCAGTTTGGCATGCCCATTGCCAAATTTGGTATGATTAAGAACAAGCTGGCTCAAATGGCCGCTAAAATCTATGCTTCGGAGAGCTTGGTTTACCGCCTGGTAGGTGATATTGAAGAAGCCCTGGAGGAAAAAACCGACGGCAAGGAAATCGGCGCCGCTATTGAGGACTATGCCGTTGAATGCTCCATTGCCAAAGTACATGCTTCAGAAACCCTTGATTACGTGGTCGATGAAACCGTGCAAATCCACGGCGGCTACGGTTATACACAGGAATTCCCGGCCGAGCGTTTCTATCGCGATGCCCGGATCAACCGTATCTTTGAAGGCACCAACGAAGTAAACCGCCTGATCATCCCCGCTACGCTGCTGCGCCGCGGCATGAAGGGCCAGCTGCCGTTGCTCCAGGCCGCTCAGGCCCTGGCTTCAGAGGTTACTTCATTAAGGGCTAAGACACCCACCGGAGACGAGGCCCCCTTGGAGATGGAATTGGATATTATCAACCGGGCCAAGAAACTGTTCCTGATGGTCGGCGGTACCGCAGCTCAGAAATACATGCAAAAGATCGTCAAAGAACAGGAAATTATCGAAATTATGGCGAACATGGCCATTGAAATTTACGCCATGGAAAGCGCCGTGCTGCGGGCTAAAAAGGCGTTGGATAATGATCCGGAAAATGCCGAAACTAAAGGTGAACTGGCGCTGGCCTATGTATATGATTCCTTCCCCAAATTGGATGCCTGGGCCAAACAGGCACTGGCATATATGTTTGACGGCGGCGATATGCTGCGCACCAACCTGAGTATTGCCAAGCGTCTGGCCAAGTACACACCGGTCAACGTAATCGTCGTTAAACAAAAAATTGCCGCCAAGGTATTGGATGCCGGCAAGTATGTTATTTAACCAGTAACCCCTCCAAGCGCCACCTATAACCACATGGTTGTTTATCGGGAATTCTTAAAAGCTTGCTTTTATGAATTCCCGGTCGGCGCTTTTAAACTTTTAAAGCAAGTTCCTAAAATTCAGGAGAAGATTTAACTCCCCATGAATTTTAGAGCCGCAAAATACATGACTTAGTTGGCGTTATATTCCCACTTACAGAAGCGGGAGATTTACGCAAGTCAGTCAGCTTAAAAAAAGTGGGAGGAGGTGGCGCATGGCCGCCAAACGCACCGGAGAAAAATATTACGCCATCATAGAAGCAGCCGTCAAGGTTATTGCGGAAAATGGCTACCACAACTCCCAGGTGTCCAAAATCGCCAAAGAAGCCGGGGTGGCGGACGGTACTATTTACTTATACTTTAAGAATAAAGAAGACTTGTTGATCTCTTTGTTCAAGGTTAAAATGGGTGATTTTACCGCCGGCGCCCGGCATGAATTAAAGGATTTAAAGAACCCGTTCACAAAGCTGGCCAGACTTATCTACCTTCATTTTAACCGGTTGGAATCCGACCGTAATCTGGCCCTGGTTTTACAAATCCAGTTGCGCCAATCGGAAACGAGTATCCGCGAAGGCATTGCAGGTCCTCTAAAGCTCTATTTTAACATCATTGAAGAAATAATCTCCGCAGGTGTGGAAAGCAATGCATTCAGACAGGACATTAACCGTAAGCTCGCCCGGCAGATGATCTTCGGCACCATGGATGAAGTAGCTACCTCCTGGGTAATGTCCAGCCATCATTACAATCTCACCAACCAGATCGAGCCGGTGTATTACCTGCTGGCCCGCGCCCTGGCCAAAGACGGCAAAATTGAACCTTTTGCCATATAGAAACTTTGCCATATGAAAACCGGAGTTTATCTCCCGGTTTTTTTTTGAGTAATTTAAGACAACCTTAAACCTTAGAGGGATTCGTTGATCTTAGGATCCGCCGATCTTAATCTTTAGAACGTCTTTTCAAGCCGTGCATTACATCGGAAAACCACTTCCCCGCTGCCGGAGTCGACCTCCGACTCATATTGTACCGTTAACTTTTTTTATTTTCGTTGAAGGATATTTATCTGAACATACAGTAAATATAGAAAAGGTGTACTTTTCACGCACTTAATTTAATTTTATGGGGAGGCAATTAAAAATGGCTTATGAAAATGTGTTAGTTGAAAAAATTGAACACATAGGTGTAATAACATTAAACCGCCCGGACAGTTTAAATACTTTTACTACCGATCTGGCCCGGGAACTGAATGAAGCGCTGGATGAGCTGGAGCAAGACGCGGAAACCAGAGTTGTAATTATTAAAAGCAATGGAAAAGCATTTTGCGCAGGCATTGACGTTAATGAAATGAGCGGCAAAAATACCCTGGAACAGTTTAACTGGGTTGCGTTAATGGAAAGAATGAGCCTGACCATTGCGAAGATGGGCAAGCCGGTGATTGCCTCCGTGCAAGATATGGCTATCGCCAATGGAACCGGCATAGTAGCGTCCGCCGACTTGGCTGTGGCGGCCGAAGGGGCCCGTTTTGGCACTACAGCAGTGAATGTAGGCTTGTTTTGCATGGGGCCGGCTGTACCCCTTTCCCGTCATGTAGGCAAGAAAAAAGCACTGGAAATGTTATTAACCGGAGACATTATAGACGCTGCGGAAGCGGAAAGGATCGGTCTGGTCAACAAGGTTGTTCCCAAGGACAAACTGGACGAAGAAACAATGAAACTGGCCCAAAAGATTGCCGCCAAAAGCCCGCTGGCTGTTCAATCGGGTAAAAAGTCCTTTTATAAAATGTGCGATTTGGAATACGATAAAGCTTTTGAATTAGTTAATAACCATTTCGCCATTTTGTGTTCAACCGAGGACGCCGGTGAAGGTGTAAATGCATTTTTAGAGAAAAGAAAACCCCAGTGGAAATTGAGATAAACATAAAGACAGCCGGGCCTGCTAATTAAATCCTAGCAGACCCGGCTGTGTATAAACGGCTAATTTCAATTTTATTTAAACAATTTTATTTAAAGCTGCAACTCCCTGGCTAACTTGGTAAAAGCCGGCAGTGAATTGACCACCGTATCTCTGTCCACGCTAAAGGACAATCTAAAGTAACCGGGCATATCAAAATCCACCCCCGGGACGACTAAAATGTTGTACTTTACGGCCCTGTTTATAAATTCCACATCATCGGGCAGCGGAGACTTCGGGAAAAGGTAAAATGTACCGTCCGGTTTAACCACTTCAAAGCCCAACTCGGTAAGATGGTTATATAGAATATTGCGTTTTTCCAGGTATCCTTCTATATCCGCCTCTTCACGCTGTAAATTGGTTATTAATCTTTGCATCAGGGCCGGGGCGTTGACAAAACCCAAAGCCCGCATGCTAAAGTTCAGCCCTTTAAAAAGCAAATCGGCTTCTTGTATTCCGGGATGCATGGCCACATAGCCGATACGTTCACCGGGCAGCGCCAGATCCTTACTATGAGAGGTTACCAAAAAACTATTCTCTATAAACTTAAAAACATTGGGCACCTGTACATCGTCGTAAACCAGCTTGGCGTAGGGTTCATCCGAAATTAGATATATACCGGTGTTAAATTCTTTTTCCTTGTCCCTTAATAATTTGTTCAATTGTTCAAGGCAAGACGCCGGATAAACGGCACCGGTCGGGTTATTGGGCGAGTTAATAATTATAGCCTTGGTCCTGGGCGAAATGGCCGCCTCAAGCAAAGCCAGGTCGGGCTGGAAATCCGGCTTGGTGTTGACCTTTTTGATAACTCCGTCGTAGTTGTCAATATACGCCCTGTACAAGGGGAAATAAGGCACCAATACAATAACTTCATCACCGGGATCTATTATTGTTTTAAGCAAAATATTTAACGCGCCCCCGGCACCGCAGGTCATCACAATATGCTTGGGACGCACGGGCAGGCCTGAAGCTTCTTCCAGCACATCGGCTATCGCCTGTCTTGTTTCAGGATAGCCCGCGTTGGTCATATAACGGTGCATGCCGGGAGCGGGATTCAGCGCAATTTTCTTAAGCTCCTCGTGAAAAACCGGGGGAGGCTCCACACCCGGATTACCTATGGTAAAGTTATATACTTTATCTTCCCCGTGAATAGCCTTTAACCGTTCGCCCTCCTCAAACATTTTTCGCAGCCAGGAAGGCTTGGACAATTCATCCATCATTTTAATACTTATTGACATGCCGGCTCACCTTCATTTGCTATTTCGTTAATGATGATTGCAAAATCAGGGCATACATAGAGGCACCTGAGACAACCGATACACTTATCTACATGTGCCGCCACATTGGGTAGATACCCCAGAGTATTAAATTTCTCCGAGGTTTCAAATACCTTCTGTACACAAACTTCTTTGCAATAACCGCACCCTTTACATACGGCGGTGTTAACTTCCACTATATATTTATCATTCTTTTTCATATTATCCCCCTAGCTGAGCAATTAACTGTTTTTTACCAGCTCAACACCCTTGGAAAGTGCATTTACATTCATGTCGGCCACTTTACCGGAAAATCTATTCTTTAGCACTTGAACCAGGCTTTCCACTTTGACCATGCCGGTTTTAGCGGCCATGGCACCCAGCGCTATGGTATTGGCCGTACCTACATGTCCCAGCTTGTTGGCCAATTCGGTAAAAGGAAAACCAAACAAGTTCTCTCCCTCGCGGGCTTTCAAAAGAGTGGAATCATAAAATACCGGTATATTGTTTTGCTTACCGGCATACATTTCCATAGCCTGCTCAGTGAGGGCGAGTATCACGTCCGGTTCTTGTACTTGCTGAAAAATAATTTCATCTTGACTGATAATGACTTCTGATTTAGAGAAGCCACCCCGGCTGGCTATGCCGTACGATTGGGTTTGCACCGCGTTTTGTCCTTCTATAATAGCCGCCTCAGCCAGTACTATGCCGCAAGATACCAGCCCCTGACCACCGGAACCGGCCATGATGATTTCAAATTTACCCTTCAATGCTTTTCACCTTCCCTTATAAACCCATTGCTCTGGCTCTGATTTCGTCATACCGGGTATTAAAATCGGGAGCGTCTTTATCTACCAGTTTACCGATCACAAAATATCCTTCACCTTGCGGGTTGTCCAATTTGTTATATTTCTCTTTGCTTACACCTTTTTCTTTAAGCCACCTTAGCATATCCACCGGCTTTTTCATTTGATTCTTTTTGCCGAATTGGGTTGGGCAGGGACCTACCACTTCAACTAAGGAAAAGCCTTTTTTATTTAGAGCTTCTTTTATATGATTTTTTAACTGCATACCGTGATAAACCGTACCTCTGGCCACGTAATTGGCCCCGGCTGCTTCAGCCAGTGCACAGACATCTATTTCCCGTTCCGGGTTGCCATAAAGAGTCGTGCTGGTATAACTGCCCGCGGGTGTAGTACCTGAACATTGTCCGCCGGTCATGCCATAATTCAGGTTGTTTACAATTATAGCTGTTACGTCAATATTTCTCCGCGCAGCATGGATAAAGTGGTTGCCTCCTATGGTAACGCCGTCACCGTCACCCATCAGAACCACAACATTCAGTTTGGGATTATATGCTTTAACCCCCGTGGCAAAGGCCAGTGCGCGGCCATGGGTTACATGGAGGGCATTGGTCAAGAGGTAATCATCCGCCTTCCCCCAACAACCAATACCGGTTACTACCACGGTATTATTATTCTCATAGCCAAGTTCCTCAAAAGCACGCAGCATAGCACCCAGTACCGTGCCGTGACCGCAGCCTGAACACCACATCAGTGGCAAGCAATCCTTTTTTAAATACTTTATGCCCGTAGCATGTGACACGAATAACCCCTCCTAAGTTACTATTAAAGCAAGTCCTCGATTAAGGGGGGCATTCAACTCCCCTTAATTTTAGAACTGCGGAATGCATGACTTAGTCGGCATTGTACTTCCGCTTATAGAAGTGGGAGACTTACGCCAAGTTAGTCAGGTTTAATTGCCGTCAGAATATCCTGTGGAGTAATTATCTGCCCGTTATATTTATTAACCCGCCTGATATCTTTGTCGGGACCCAGTATCCTTTGAATTTCACCGGCTAATTGACCGCTATAGTTCATCTCGGGCACCACAACTGTTTTGGCGTTTCTGCCCAGCGACTTGACCTGTTCATCAGCAAAAGGCCATACCGTAATTAGCTGCAGCACACCTGCCTTCACACCTTGCCTGCGCAAGGCAAGTGCCGCCTCACGAGCCGCCCTGGTAGTGGAACCGCAGGTTATCAGCAGAATATCGGCATCATCCGTATCGAAAGACTTGGTCATCACTATTTCATCGCGATAACGTTCCAGCTTCTGATGTAAATGTGCTATTTTCCAGGCAGCCGTGGCCGGATTGTTATTGCTGTAACCTTCATAACCATGCATGGAACTGGTAACATGGTATACATAATCACTGCCGTAAGCCGCCAGCGGAGCAATACCATCGTCATCCGGCTCAAAAGGTCTATATTGATCCGGTGCTGCCGCGGGTGATTTTCTGTCCCACACTTCAATCTCGCCCGGGGCCGGCATGGTAAAATTCTCCCGCATGTGGGCAACTATTTCATCGGCGTTAAGTATCACCGGTACCCGATATTTTTCGGCAAAGTTAAAAGCTTTTACCGTTACGGTAAAACATTCCTGCACCGTTGCCGGCGACAGTGCAATGATGCTTTGGTCACCGTGCCGCCCCCATCTGGCCTGCATAATATCGGACTGGGAAGGTTTGGTAGCCAAACCGGTGCTCGGCCCCGAGCGCTGCACGTTGATTATAACACAAGGAACCTCACCCATTACCGCCATGCCCAGGTTTTCCTGCATCAGCGAAAATCCGGGACCGCTGGTGGCAGTATAGGATTTGGCGCCGGCCAGCGATGCGCCGACAATGGCACCGATGCTGCCTATCTCATCCTCCATCTGTACATAGACGCCGCCTACTTTAGGAAGCAGTCTGGCGCTTTCCTCCGCAATTTCGGAGGATGGTGTTATCGGGTACCCTGCGTAAAATCTGGCGCCTGCGTATATAGCCGCTTCCGCCATGGCCTGGTTGCCCTGTAACAGTTTTGTTTGCACGATTATCCCCCATTTCTTTATTAAGAGAAAGTATTAAGCTTGAGTCCAGCCTCGGGCTATCATAGCTTCCTCTACCCTGCGCAAGGCTCTTACCCATGCCGCCATACGCATGCTAATGCCTTTTTGCCGGGATGTTTCATAAACAACTTTAAAGGTTTCTGTAAATAAGTTATCAAACTTTTGGTGCACTTCACTTTCCACCCAGTAGTATCCGTAAATACCTTGAACCCGTTCCAGGTAGGCAATTACCGTGCCCCCGCCATTGGCAAGTATATCCGGCACTACCAGCACACCGCGTTTTTCAAGAATTTTTTCAGCGCTGGGAGTAGTCGGCCCGTTGGCTC
Organism: Desulfoscipio sp. XC116; assembly: GCF_039851975.1. Classification (GTDB taxonomy): domain Bacteria; phylum Bacillota; class Desulfotomaculia; order Desulfotomaculales; family Desulfallaceae; genus Sporotomaculum. The sequence continues at coordinate 435,392 of NZ_CP156660.1, read as the reverse complement.
CCTCAACAATTATTTGGGCCTTTACATCCATTGCAATATTATCTGTAATAACTCCTTGAACGGCGGCGGGAACCAACACATCGCACGGGCAGGTCAGAAGCTCTTCATTATTAATAACAGTTGAGCCGGGTATGCCGGCCAGTGTATTATTTTGTTTAATATACGCATCCAGTTCTGCCGCACTAAATCCTTCTTCCCGGTAAATCGCGCCATGAACGTCACTTACCGCCACAATTTTAGCCTCGAAACTCTCCAGCGTACGGGCGGACCAAGAGCCTACTTTGCCATATCCCTGAATAGCTACACTTAATTTTTTAATATCCCGGCCGGTATGACGGCAGGTTTCCCGAACGGCCAGGCCAACGCCCAATCCCGTGGCCGCGGATCTACCCTGTGAACCGCCCAGTGCAATAGATTTACCGCTAATAGCCGAAGGCTCATGCCGCAAAGAATGAATTTGCTCCCACTCGTCAAGCATCCAACTTTGCGTATCCGGGCCGGTACCTATATCAGCACCCGGAAAATCAACGCCGGGGCCGATTAGGGGAGCAATAGCCCTGATGTAAGCCCGGCATACCCGTTCCAACTCTTGGCGTGTAAGTGTGCCGGGGTCGCATTGAACACCGCCTTTACCGCCACCCGCCGGAATGCCGTTAAGGGAATTCTTTACCGTCATCCACAGCGCCAGCGCCTTAACATCTTCCAATGTCTCATCGGGGCTAAAACGAGTACCGCCCTGTATCTGCCCCAAAGCATGATTGTGGTGTATCCGATAACCGGTAAAAAACTTGGTTGACCCGTTCTCCAATCTGACAGGGAAATTAACAATAAGTACCCTTTGCGGCTCGCTAAGCATTTCCGTCGTTTCCCGGCTTAAGCCGGCAATTTTGGCAGCCTCGGCCAGTTGTATGAGCGCTATTTCCCATGCCGTTTCTTTCATTTCAGCAGCGACCCCCATCATATTAATTTGCAAAGTGGTCAGGCCCCCTTACCCAACCACTTTGCATAACATTAGCAAATTATACCCCCCCACCACGGGAGAGACAGGCATTATTTAATTTTTTATTATCCGGGGTATAATCCCTCTACATATTAATCGTTAAGAATAACGGCTGCCATAATACCCGGATTAATCTTACTTGTGCCAAAAGTTTCCATGGTTATCGGTATAAAACAAGGATACTTTTAGACACAAGCCGGTTCCGGAATCAATTTTCCGGTTCTAAACCTATCCAAACTCATTACTGTTATATCAATATCCGGTGTTTCACCGGCAATTACCTGCGCCATTATTTTACCTACTACCGGCCCCAGCTGCAGGCCGTGACCGCTCCATCCTATATCAAGGAAGAATCCGCCAACATCGGTTTTCCCTAAAATAGCCTGGGAATCCGGTGTCATATCATAAAGGCCGGCCCACGTCCGCACCACTTTAACTTTCTTTAATATGGGCAAGTGATAAATATTTTTTTGAGCTACATCCTTGAGGAATTGCCAGGTGGATTCATAATTGAAATCTTTAACCTCGTGTTCGGGATCCCCTACACCCAACAGTAAGCTGCCGTGGGGAGTTTGTTTAAAATACGTGCCGTGGGTAAAAGAGATGACCATACAGGGTAAAAACATTTCCAACGGCTCTGTGACCGCTATATGGTGCCTTTCCGGATAAAGCGGTATGTCAAGGCCCACCATTTTACCTACTATAGCGCCATAAGGCCCGGCTGCATTAACAACGACCCCGGTATCAATCACATCACCCTGGTCGGTGACTACTCCGGTAACCTTACCGCCGCCGGTTTTTATATCCACCACTTCAGTTCTGGTGTATATTTCCACGCCCAATCGTTTGGCTGCATCGGCATAAGCCTGGGTGGCATGAAACGGGTCAATGTGACCGTCTCTTTTATTAAATGAGGCGCCTAGAAGACCTTCCGTATTCAGTCCCTTAACAATCTCCGCCGCTTCAGCCACGGTTAAAATCCGGGTTCCGGCATTCATTAACGAATTTTGCATCTCCGCGTTCTCTCGGAACTGTTCCAACTGGCTTTCCGTATAAGCCAGCATCATATAACCGCCCTGCATGAGGTCTATGCCCCGGGGATAATCCAGTTCTTCCGCCAGATTTTCCATCATCTTAACACTGGTGGCAGCCAGGCGAATGTTGATTTCGGTGCCGAATTGGTGCCGGATACCGGCTGCCGAACGGCCCGTACCGCAACTGGCCAGATGATTTTTTTCCAGCAGCACCACATCTTTAAAACCTTTTTTTGCCAGGTTATAAGCTATGGAACACCCGTGGATACCGCCGCCAATAACAACAACATTAGCCGACTTACGCATCCTCTTCACCACCCAACAGCTTACCTAGCTCCACAGGCTTTACCGGCGGCCGGAATTTAGGCATTTGTACGTCCTCCAACTTTTGTCCGGTTGCCTTGGCAATCTCCTGGGCTACTATTTGCCGGCAGTTTCTGCCTTGGCATGGACCCATGCCGCAACGACTTATTCTTTTAAGCTCATCAATAGTTTTATAACCTTTATCTATTAAATCCCTGATCTCTTGCAGGCTCAGGTCTTCACAACGACAGACGATAGTTTTATCAGGCATCGATCTAACCCCCAACCCTAATATTTCTAACGGACATTACCAGTTCCTTAGGCACGGCCAGCCAGATAACCGGTGTGCGTTCTTGCCCTTTAATGCGCTGTACTTTAACCACCCGTGCCGCACCCACCGCCTTCCCTTCCCGGTCCAAGGCCGTTACCTCGCTGTCCACCCCGGGAACGGGCAGGTATTCATATGGAATTTTAACTAAACCCTCGTCATCCGAGTAGGTATAATCCACCACAAAAATGGCCAGCCCCGGACAATTAGCCACGCAAATACCACACCCGTTACACTTACTCTCATCTATCCGGGGAAGGTCGTTGATATCGGCAAATTCCTGTATTGCTCCCTGCCGGCAGGATAAATAACACGGGTTGCAAGGAATTTTTTGAAAACATTCAATCATGGCCACCGGTCCCTTTGCCAATCTTTGTTGGGACGGGGTAACCGCGCTGATATCTTCCGCTGTCGGTACACCTGTTTTAATAAGCATGCTGCCCCCCTCTTTCTAACCAACCAACATTTTTATACCACTGCGTATTTTCTCTCCGGCAGGACCGGAACGCAGACCGGCCAGTTGCTTTACAGCCGCGTCACGCAGTTCGTCATAGTTATCTTTGGCATAGCCAAGGCTATGTGCGGCCGTGAGACCGGCGAGCTTTCCTTCCACCATAGCGGCACTGGCTTCCTCCACGCCGCTTACATCACCGGCTACGTATATACCGGGATTGTCGGTCATTAAATTATCATCCCTGACCGGTACATGTCCCCCCAGTTGGGGTATAAACTTCATTTTGCAGCCGGCCTGCCAGAGCAGTTCCGTCAGCGGAGTTAAGCCTACCGCAACGCAAATAACATCAGCTTTAATATCCTTTTCCGAGCCTTCAACCGGCTGCCAGTTTTCGTCCAACCGCCAGATAACGGCACCCTTGACGGCATCGGCACCATACGCTTCTTTAATAGTATGGGAAGTATAAATAGGCACACCGGCTCTTCTGATTTTAGCGGCGTGCACAAGATAGCCGCCTATATTGGGAGCCGCCTCCACGATACCAACTACTTTAACGCCCGCCTGCATCAGCTGGTAACTAACTATCAAACCAATGTTTCCGGACCCCACCATAAGCACTCTTTGACCGGGCAACACACCATGCACATTGGTTAATGTTTGCACCGCACCGGCTCCGTATATGCCGGGCAAATCATTGTTCGGGAAGGGAAGCACTTTTTCGGCCGCCCCGGTAGCAATGATATATCTGTCTGCTTTGATAGTGGTAACACCGTGCTTATCCTCGACCATAATGGCGTTATCTTCAAAATATCCTAAAACAGTTGCGCCTAATTGCACAGTAATGTTATTAAGCCCCTTAATTTGTTCATAAAGAATTTGGGCTATATCAATACCGCGTATGGATGCATATTGTTCCTTGGAACCAAAAAATTTGTGAGTTTGCTTCACTAATTGGCCGCCTACAAAATCATCCCGCTCGACAATTACTACCTTAGCTCCCATGGAAGCCGCGCTGATAGCCGCGTTTAGGCCTGCCGGTCCCGCGCCGATAACAACTATATCAGTCTTTAGCAATTAACTCACCTCTCCCCTTTTGCGTTTCCACGCGCATGCCTTCTTTAAGCTTTTCTACACATACGCGCACATTGGGTGTGCCATCAACAGTCATCAAGCATGATGAGCAGTTGCCAATAGCGCAATAAAAGCCCCTGGGGCGGTTCTTTTTATGACTATGACTTAAAACCCTGACCCCCGCTGCATGCAGAGCGGCAGCTATAGGCTCTCCCTCATATCCTTCCATTTCTTTGCCGTCAAAAAGAAACTTGACTTTTTTACCCTTTTCAAAATCCAAGATAGGGTGCTGCTCAATTCTCAATTTTTACCCCCCTCTTTTATGTACCATACCATCCTGAAAAAGCTCAAGCTGCTTTTCCGGTATGCTTTTCAACTGTCATTGCGAGCGCGGGCGCAAGCGAAGCAATCCCAAGCTGCGTAAACACTCCAACATGGGATTGCCCCAGACCACTTCGCTACTCGCCATAACAAACTAAGCTAATTTTCATCCTCTAGGTGCCATGCAAACAGCATGAATGTCTAAACAACAAATCTGCAATTGGTATGACCAACTGAGACCAGATATGTTAAAAAAATATTTATTGGCCAGACCGGTGGTTTACTGTAGTATGATTCGTTATTTTCTTCCCGTTTCCTTCTGCCAATAAATATTTCTAATTATTATTTTATTTTGTAAGATCCGGGCAACATTAATTGTATGCTACTTATTCCTTAACGCCTTGGAGATGAAATACAAAAAGCCACCAAAGAATGTACTCAGCACCACAACCATCATTGTTATGGTTACGGCGGTAAACTCTTTTTCCATTACAACTTCCCCCTTAATTGGGCACTGTCTATTTCAAAACATCCGACGGGCTTTTAATTTTTTTATTAAACCAATTGTTCAAAGCACGGGTTACCAATACCGCAAAAGCAACCTGCACCACAATGGTTCCCAAACCAAATATTTCCTTGGGGTTCCACCAGGTATCCGGATACCATATAATTGATTGGTAAGCCCACCAACTCAAAAACGCCACAAATATTACAGGAACACAATATTTAATAGTGAACATCCAGTATTTGGCTACTTTTATATCGCTAACCGCATCAATTTCCTCTTTGGCTATCTTTTCTATGCCATATTTCGCGGCGGCTATGGCATAGAACATGCATCCTACCAATAGGCCGATACCCCAGACCCAATCCTGGTTACCTAAAAAGTCAATGCTTATTGCCGAGGGAATACCCATTACAAAGCATACAGCAACCACCCAAACAATAGCCTTGCGCCGCTCTATACCAAAATCCATCAGGATTCTGGTAACAAGTTCCACCATGGCTATCAAAGTAGTTACGGCAGCAAAAGCGAGAGCCACAAAGAATATAATGCTCATGAATAAACCGCCGGTCATTTGCGTAAACAATTGAGCCATATAAACAAATGTTAAACCGTAGTTACCGGAACTCATCGCTTCATGCATATATTCCGGGGAAGGTGCCAGCGCAAATACCGCCGGTATAATGGCCAGACCGGCCAATAGCTCAACGCTATTGTTGCCAAAACCGGCTGTAAACGTGTTTTGGGCTATATCTTCTTTTTCCCTGGTATATATTGCATAAGTGGCATAAAGACCCCAGCCGGCTCCCACGGACCAGGCTGATTGAGAAAGCGCCTCCAGCCAGGTATTGGCCTTGGTTAAATAAGACCAGTCGGGTGTAAACATATAAGCTACACCGCCCATGGCACCTTCCAGGCTTAGCGATTTAACCACTGCAACAATCAATAAAATAATCAGAGCAGGCAACAATATTGAACTAGCTCTTTCAATACCCTTTTTTACACCAAAGTAGACAATTATTCCAGTGCTAACAATGGCCAGGAAATGGAAAGTAATTGTTTGTGTAGCATCGGCGGTGAAAGTTTTATAAAGAAGGTTGGTATCCAACCCCTTATTGTTAAAAGTACCGCTCAGTGCCAGCACGGCGTATTTGTAAGTCCAACCTACCAGTACCGAATAGTAAAAGGTGATGGATATAGTAACCCAGGCAATGACCGCACCCATCCAGGTGTATTTTTGACCGATAAATTCTCTAAAAGAACCCAGGGTACCCATTCTTGTTTTTCGTCCCATGGCCATTTCCAGCATAACTAAAGGGAAAGACCACAAAAACAGGAAAATAGCCCAGCCAATTAAAAACGAACCCCCGCCATTTTCCGCAACCATTCTTGGAAAACGCCATATATTACCGGTGCCGACAGCCATACTCATAGCCGCTAAGATATAACTAACCCGGCTGCTCCATTCTTCACGTTGTTCTCCTAACATATAGCTCCCCCTAAATGCGAAATTAAGATTACCAAATAAATCTTTCCTGCTTAGTTATTTTGAAAACCATCACCTCTCTCTTCTTTCACATCTATCCGCCTATTTTTTATACACTTCCCTCCTGATTAATGTTAATCATACCTTTGGTATGCAAATCTGTAATCAATGGTATGACCAATTGTATTATGACAATTCAACAACTTCTGATAATATTCCTTCTACACACAAAAAAAAATTTTTCTACTATTCTCGCTTGATTGACATCTAACTTTTTACTAATTTGAAGTTAAACTAAAAAAGGAAGTGTCACAAACTACTTTCTTGGAGTAGTGAGCGACGCTCCCTTTACCGGATGCAGCTAATTATTCCGATAATAATCCTGTATCCTTACAAAAGGCTGTTGCACTATGAACTATTTAGTCCGTCGCGCAACAGCCCCTTGAAATTAACGCAGTATTTATTTATGTTTTATACAGATTGATCGCCGTTGTTTTCCTGAACATGCATCAACCTTTTAAGCTCATCTTCGGCTATTTGCAAATGTTCCTTGATAATTTGAGCCGCAGCTTTAGGGTCTTTATTCTTTATGGCTTCATACATCTGAAAATTCTGCTCACACCATATCTTAATGGGGCCTTTTAACAATTCCCTGCGACTTGGCCCATAAGCTTCCTTCATCAACCCGGATAACATAACCATTATGTCATACAAAACCGAATTTTGCGTAGCCTGAGCTATGGAAAGGTGAAAATTCACATCTGACTCGTCGGCATTGCGGTTATTTTGAACATCATTGTACATATCCGTGGCTGCTTCCCTTATCTGGTAGAGATCGGATTTACTTGCTCTTTCAGCTGCCAGCTTGACTATCTCCACCTCTAATATCTTTCTGGCCTCAAGTAAATCAAAAACGCTTTCCTTTTCTTTTAACATGATCCCGGCCAATGGTTCAATCACGCTTTCCACGCCAATCTTCCTGATATAAGCCCCGCCACCGGGAGTTATCTCTATTAATCCCATAGAATCCAATGCAGACAGGGCTTCCCTAAGCGCCGACCTACTCACTCCCAGTTTTTCCGCCAGTTGCCTCTCCGGAAGCAACTGATCACCGGGTGCCAGTGAGCCCTCCTGTATCAGCTGTTTAATCTGCAACACTATTTCTCTATAAAGCCGGGTCCTTTTTTTACGTTTGATATCCATCGACATTTACCCCTGTCTTATTAGTTTATTATATATGTTACACGAAATTGCTGTATTTGCAACAACCATCCGATAACGTCAATTATTAATATGATAAATTATACTAATAACCTAAAGTTCCTGCTTTAAATTAATTATTTTACATAGTTATTCAAACGAAATATTTTTAAGTTATCAACCGCATCCGCAAGGGCAGGCAAAGCAATCCCAAACTCCGAAGGAGGTCCCAAAGAAATGCGGACCGCAAAGCGGAGACTGCTTCGTCGCTTCGCTTCTCGCCATGACGGACTTTAAGCGTCCCAGGTTGTATTATTCATAACAATCAACATTTTGTGACAGGATTCTTTTAAATATTAGAAGCTTCTATATAGTTAGCTGCAATTTGACTTAATTATTCTAAATTTTTCATAATTGGTCGAAGGAAATTTATACAATACGCCGAATAAATACCATTGGACTTACCAATTAAGTCCAGTTAAATACCTTGGCAAGGAACTATTAACTTAAATTTCGCATTGGAGGAGAGTAAATTATGAAATGGTATAAAAATTCCATACTGGCAAAACTGTTAATTCCCTGCACAGTTCTCGTATTGTTTGGCTTTGTTATTATGATAACCCAAAATATTAGCTGGATGAAGCGATTGGGTTGGAACGGAACGGAGACCAGTAACTTTGAGGCCGCCAAGCGTGCTTCGGCTGAGATTGAATCTTATCTTAATGAATATTCCGGATTATCCACAGCACTTTCCAATACCAGCGATGTTGTTAATTTTGCTGCCATAACAAGCGAACGCAGCGTATCGGTTTATAAGGGTAAGCAAGAGTACGTTAATTTTCTTTCTACCGCCAGGAAGCTTGCCGATAAAGACGCCAACATTTTTAATATTTATTTTAACTCGGAAAAAAGTCAAGTACCCTATGATTTGACTGAATGGGAAGCACCAGATGATTATCAACTTGATAACCGTCCTTATTATGCTGAAGGCAAAAAAGTGGACGGCGTTTATTTCTCCGAACCCTATGTGGACGCAATCTCCAATCAGATTATTGTCTCCATTACCTCTCCCGTTTATAAAGATGATAAATTCCTTGGTCTGCTGGGCGTAGATCTATCTTTGGAAACGATCAACAATATTATAGCTAAAACAAAGACAGATAAAAATGGATACGCTTTTCTACTGGATCAACAAGGTACTTTTATTAATCACCCCGATAAATCATTGGCTATGAAGGCTAACGCAACAAAATTAAACGATGAAATGAGCACCATTTACAAAAAGATGGTCGATGGACAGGACGGTTGGGGCAAGGCCAAATCCAAGGGCGAAATGGTCTATTGTTTCTATAACCCTATTAAATTAACCAATTGGTCAATGGGGGTGGTAGTACCCGAGCAAGCATTAGATAAACCGATAGCCGAGCAGACCCAAAAGAGCATACTGCTTAGCATATCTATTATAGCCATAGTAATACTATGCCTTGCGTTTATGGTACGCCGTTCATTGACCCCCCTGCATACACTTAATACGCTGACTACCAATGTGGCTGATGGAAACTTATCTGTTACAGTGAATGCCAAAGGTACAGACGAAATAAGCCAGCTAACCATGAATTTCAAAAAAATGGTGGACAGTCTTAAGGTTCTGGTTACTAACATAATGAGCCTGTCAGATAAGCTATCTTCTCATAGCCGGGATTTGGCCGCGACCAGCCAAGAGGTCAGCGCTACAGTTGAAGAAGTTGCCGGAACAACCAATGAAGTTGCCGCCACGTCCGCACAAGAGAATGAAAATGCGCTGGAAGCAGCTCAAGAATCGGAGCATGTGCAGCAACTGGCCAGAAACGGTAATCAGGCCGTCCAGCAAACTATTGATAAAATCAATACCATTGCCTCGGCGTCACAGAAAGTCGCTGAAGCAATCCAAAAGCTTGGCGAACAATCCAACCAGATAGGTAATATTATTAATACCATCACTAATATTGCGGATCAGACAAATTTATTGGCTTTAAATGCCGCTATTGAAGCGGCCAGAGCCGGTGAATACGGCCGCGGTTTTGCCGTTGTCGCCGAAGAGGTTCGCCAGCTGGCCGAGCAATCAGCAAGCGCCGCCACACAAATTACTCACTTAATTAATGATATTCAAATCGGAGTTGGTGAAGCGGTGGGCGCCATACAAAACGGGGTCAAAGAAGTGGATGAGGGCGTGCATATAGCTGACAATGCAGGCGCCTCCCTGGAACAAATAATTGAGGCTATAGAAAGAAATACGGTTATTATTAAAGACGTGGCGGCCAGTTCAATGCAAGCCAATGAAAATACACAGCAGCTATCAGCATCTAATGAGCAAATTGCCTCCACTATGCAGCAAGTAACTATTGCTGCTCAGGATCTGTCCAACCTGGCTGACGACTTACAGAATGCGATAGTCAAGTTTAGAGTGTAGATCAGGCAGCTAAATACTGGGATATGCTAAAACCGGCTTAGCCGGTTTTAGCATATTACTTTCCCGAATTTTCCGAATGCCGGTATAAAAGATCATCGTTTACGGAGCGCCGTAATCCTTCCCTTTGTTTTGCATAAAAGTCTCCAGAGCCTTTTCTTTGTCTATCGAACCACTGGTAGGAGTGGAGGTCCCGGCAAAGTATTTAACCAGACCGGAGTATATTGAATAAGCCAGTTTCCCTTGATAATCAACATCGCACATCAATTTTTCTTCATTGGGGTTACTGATAAAACCTATCTCCACAATTACTGAAGACATTTTAGCATTGCGAGTGGTATAATAATCTACAGCTTTGGCTTGGCGTTTAGTGTTTTTCAACAAACGCACCAATTCGGATTGAATACTGGCGGCTAATTTCTGTCCATCCTCCGAGCCAGGCTGATAGAAGGTCTGAGCTCCGTGCTCACGGGGGCCGGATTTAAAACTATTAACATGCACGCTAACGAATGCATCAGCATCATGTTCGTTGGCCAAAGCCACCCGCCTGGATAAATCCTGTCTTTTACGCGTAATCAGCCGGCCGCCGTCCGCATCGCTGAGATCCATGTCCGATTCTCTGGTCATAAGCACAATAGCCCCCGCCTGAGCTAATACTGTAACCAGCTTGCGCGAGACCTCCAGGGTTATATCTTCCTCAATGACCCCCGTTGGCCCCTTGGAACCGGGATCAATACCACCGTGTCCCGGGTCTACAACAATAACCTTGTTGGCCACCGACCAGGATAAGGCGGCCACCCGGCGGTTTTCAAGGTTGTCATAAATAGCAAGAACAGCAAAATAACCTATTATCAGAAATAAAGCAATCAGAAAAAAATATCGAAATTTTACCCTAAATACCCGCAGCATTTATTCATCCCTCCCGCACTTAAACGGGGTAAACTCACTCCCCCGTTTAAAAATATGCCGAAGGCAAACAGGATATGAGAAGAAAAGCTATGGCGTGTTTTTATTACTATAATTGCGGCGGATCTAAACAATCAAGGATCTGCCACATTCTCAGGCATAGTTTTTTAAGAAATATAACATTATCACAAATAACTTAGATAGTAGTCCAACAAACGTATATTTTATTAAGGCATTTAAGAAAAAAAAAGACCACCTGCATACGGTGGTCCCGGTTTTGATTTAAATTTTATATTAATACTAACGTTTGGAATATTGCGGAGCCCGGCGGGCTTTTTTAAGTCCGTATTTGCGCCTTTCCTTCATGCGCGGGTCACGGGTCAAAAATCCCGCTTTTTTTAGTACGGGCCTTAAATTGGGGTCGGCTTCAATCAGTGCCCGGGCGATACCCATTTTAACCGCGCCGGCCTGGCCGCTGACACCACCGCCCAATACTTTGGCCAGGACATCAAAACGACTGCCCGAACCGGTTAATTCCAATGGCTGGCGGGCAACAATTTGCAATGTCTTCCTGCCAAAATATTCCTCTATGCTTTTATTGTTAACTGTCATCTTGCCTTCACCGGGACGAAGAAATACTCTGGCTACCGCATCTTTCCTACGTCCGGTACCGTAAAACTGAACTAGAGCCACTCATGCTCCTCCTTCCGACCGTTACATTTCCCAAACTTCGGGCTTTTGGGACTCATGGGGATGTTCACTACCGCGGTATACCCTTAGTTTTCTGGCCATATCTCTACCCAGGCTATTATGGGGCAGCATGCCGGTAATGGCTTTGTAAACGGCCAGTTCGGGTTTGTTTTGCATCAGTTTATCGTAACTGGTAGCTTTTAATCCGCCCGGATAACCGGAGTGACGATAATACATCTTTTGGCGTAATTTATTGCCTGTAAGTACAACTTTATCAGCATTAATGATTACTACATGGTCACCGGTATTAACGTGGGGCGTGAAAATTGGTTTATGTTTTCCTCTTAATAGCCTGGCGGCCTCAGCTGCCAAACGTCCCAGCACCTTGCCTTCACCGTCAAGAATGTACCACTTGCGCTGTACATCGGCGGGCTTGGCCATATATGTCGTCCTCATACAATTATTACCTCCCGTGTGTTGAAAAAGGAAACAAAACCTCTCCGGCCAACCGGGGGCTCTTCGGTTGCCATCAGGTCACACATAAAGATATTTTAATACATAGTATTGCCAGTGTCAAGGCAAATGATTTTATAGGCATTAATATTCCACACATTCCAGGCATAGTCCACGGGGCGGCATAGTTGGCCCGGCCTGTGCCCGGTCCCTGGATTCCAGCATAAGCTTAATTGATTCGGGGCTGGTTTTATTCATACCTGCCTGCAAAATCGTACCTGCCATAATGCGCACCATATTATACAAGAACCCGTTGCCTTTAAAAACAAAGTGCACCAGAGACCCCTTACGTATAACCTCCGCCCGATACAGCGTGCGCACAGTAGTTTTTACGGTAGCTCCCGCCGCCTGAAAACATTTAAAGTCATGTCGGCCCAGCAAATGGGCACAGGCCGCGGACATAGCTTCATCATCCAGTGGTACGGGCAGAAAGCCGCTGTATAAGCGATGAAAAGGTGAGGGAATGCGATTATTCCATACCGCATACCGGTAAATTTTAGCCCGGGCGGAAAAACGGGCGTGGAAATCCTCATCTACCTCCTTAGCATCCATCACTACAACATCAGCAGGTAATAAACCGTTTACAGCCAGCGGTATACGTTCCACCGGAATGGGCCACCCTGCCGCGTTAAAGTTTATTACCTGACCACGGGCATGTACACCGGCATCGGTACGCCCCGCACCGGTTACCTGTACCCGCCGCCCCGCTAACTTGCGCAGGCAAAGCTCAAGCGTTTCCTGTATGGTAGCAAGCCCGGTACCCCGCTGCTCCTGAAATCCGTGATAATTAGTACCGTCATAAGCTATGGTTAATTTAATATTTCGCAAAGGACCACCCCACAAAAGAAAAATTATAGCGATGTGGGTTAATCTTTTAATATGGAACATGTGCTATAGTACACGCACGGCCGACACCACAACCAGGATAACCGTAGTAATTAGTATAACTGTATAATCCATGCGTTTAAACTTTAACACATGCATTCGGGAGCGGGGGGCACCTACCTGATAGCACCTGATTTCCATGGCCAGGGCCAGCTCGTCGGCCCGGCTAAAAATATTGGTAAGCAGTGGAACCATAAAAGGAATTAATCTGCCAACCCGTTCCTTAATGCCGCCGGCGGCGAAATCAGCCCCCCTGGAACGCTGTGCTAAAAGCATCTGTCTGGCTTCGTCAAATAATGTGGGTACAAAACGCAACGCCAGATTGATCATCATAGCTAACTCCCGCACGGGTATCCGCACCCGGTGCAGCGGTGCCAGCAGCCATTCCAAAGCCGCGGTCAGCTGTAAAGGAGTGGCGGTAAAGGTAAGCACGGCCGCTACCAATAATAGCATACTAATACGCCACAATAGCCATCCACTTAGCAGCAGACCTTCACGGGATACCTTAATAAATCCGACAGCAATAAACGGTTCACCAGGTGTAAAAAATATTTGTAATATAAAGCTTATCAGCAGCAGCACCCATAAAGGTTTTAAGCTGCGCCAGTAAACCCCGGGCTTAATCTCCGACAATGCAGCAGTCAGCAGCGTCCACAGCGATACCAAAACAAGAGCAGCCAAACCGGATGTTAACAGCACCGCCGGAACGGCCAGTGCCACACATATCAATTTAGCCCGGGGATCCAGGCGGTGCACCGGCGAGCATGCCGGCAGGTACTGCCCCATGGCAACACCGTTCATATTTATCCCCTCCCCGGCTTTGCCCCGGTGGACATTAGATCATACAATACCCGGGCGGTATCTTCAATAGTTAGCGGTATGACGGGCAGTTTTATACCGGCAACAGTCAACCGATGAGCCAGTTCTACGGCAAATGGCGCTTTTAAACCGGCTTTTTGCAGCAGTTCAATTCGGCTGAGCACTTCCCCGGCTTTACCGACGCATAAAAGTTCGCCCGCGCGGAGCACGGCTACCCGGTCGGCAAATCGCGCCGCGTCTTCCAAGTTGTGAGTAATTAATAATACGGTAATCCCGTACCTCGCCTGAAGTTCCTTTAATTGGGCCAAAATAAACTGCCTGGCCTCCGGCTCCAATCCAGCCCCGGGCTCGTCCATAATCAGCACCCGGGGACGCATTGCCAGCACTCCGGCAATAGCAATTCGCCGGAGGACCCCCCCACTCAAAGCGCTTGGGTTGGCAGTCTGCATCTCCGCCGACAGCCCCACAGAAGCCAGCGCCTCTTTGACCCGCCTTGCCACCTTCAAACTGTCCCATCCCATATTTCGCGGTCCGAAGGCTATATCTTCAAATACCGTATTACTAAAAATTTGTCTTTCAGGGAATTGAAAAACCAATCCCACATATCGCCACAATGCCCGACGGTGTTTTTTATCGGCAGTATCCCCGCCCAGTACCCGTACGCTGCCCGATGCAGGCAATAACAATCCGTTAAAGTGCTGTGCAAGAGTCGATTTACCACTGCCGGATGCACCCACCAGGGCTATAAATTCACCTTCATTTACCGTCAGTTGTATATCCCTCAAAGCCACCATTTCAAGCGGTGTGCCGGGAAAATATACATGGGTCAATCCATCTGCTTCAATACACGGCATAAATAATCCACCATACCCTCCATGGTAACAAGATCGGAAGGCAGTTCAACGCCCCGTTCGGCCAAGCGACAGGTAAGGTCCGAGGTGCCGGGTAAAGCCAACCCCAGTTCATGCAACAAATCAACCTGGCCGAATATGACTTCAGGTTCAGCATCAGCTAACAAACTACCTTTACCCAGCACCCAGACCCGATCGGCACCGGCGGCCTCATCCATATGATGGGTAATCATGACCACAGCCGTGCCCGCATCCGCAAGTTGACGCAACACCCGAATAACCTCCTGACGCCCAACAGGATCAAGCATGGAGGTAGGTTCATCCAGTATCAGGCATGAAGGACGCAAGGCAAGTAAACCGGCAATAGCCAATCGCTGTTTTTCACCCCCGGAAAGCATATGCGGCGGTCGTTCGCGCATCCGGCTTAAACCCACCGCATTAAGAGCATCTTCCACCCGAGAGCGTACTTCTTCAGATGGCAAGCATAAGTTCTCCGGTCCGAAGGCCACATCTTCCTCCACCACGGCAGCTACCAGTTGATTATCCGGATTTTGCATAACCAATCCCACATACCGGCGTATTTCTTCTCTATTAGCCGATAAGCGAGTATCCATACCGTTTATTACCACACATCCACTGGATGGGATCAGTAAACCGGCTATTAACCGGGCCAAGGTGGATTTGCCCGACCCGTTGGCACCAATCACAGCAATGAACTCTCCGGCATTGATATTATTATTAATATCTTTAATAACCGGATTCGGCACATGAGGATATAAATAAGCAAGGTTATGCAATTTTATGAGCAGTTTGTTATGACCGGACATCAACAAGCAACTCCTTGCCTATAAATGCCAAGAGGAAACCGCTATTGCGATTTCCCGATCAGCAGATCTATTAAATCAATTCCAAAAGGGCCAACTGAGCAGCATCGCCACGCCGGTAACCCAACTTAACCACGCGGGTATAACCGCCCTGGCGTTCAGCATACTTGGGCCCATAGGTATCAAACAGTTTACGTACCACTCTTTCCTCGTAAACATATTCCAGTGCCTGGCGGCGGGCGGCAAGATCTCCCCGCTTAGCCAGAGTAACCATTTTTTCAGCAATTCTTTTGACTTCTTTGGCCCGGGTCTCGGTGGTGGTTATACGTTCATCACGGAACAGAGCAGTCACCAGGTTGCGCAACATAGCCTTTCTATGGCCGGTGTTGCGACCCAATTTAGCGTAGGCCACCTTTATCACTCCTTAATCATCATCATGGCGCAGTTTCAAGTCAAGTTCGGACAATTTGTTCATGACCTCTTCCAGGGATTTTTTGCCCAAATTGCGCACCTTCATCATATCCTCCTCGTTGCGCTGAACCAACTCTTCCACGGTGTTGATTCCCGCCCGTTTCAGACAATTATATGAACGCACACTTAGATCCAGTTCCTCAATGGGCATTTCCAGTATTTTATCCTTCTGTTCTTCTTCCTTCTCCACCATTATTTCAACCTCGTCCGCCGACTCGGTTAAACCAATGAACAGGCGCAGGTGCTCACTTAATATCTTGGCACTAAGACTGACGGCTTCATCAGCTTTTATGCTGCCGTCCGTCCAAACCTCCATAGTAAGTTTGTCATAATCTGTGCGCTGTCCCACCCTGGTATTATCTACATGGTAATTAACCTTGCGTACCGGTGTAAATATAGAGTCTACCGGGATAACTCCGATAACATGATCACCTTTTTTGTTGCGCTCGGCCGACACATAACCACGGCCTTTGGAAACGGTCATTTCCATAAACAACCGTCCCCCCTCAGCCAAAGTGGCAATATGCATGTCATTGTTCAATATTTCTACGTCCGGGTCAGTTATAATATCGCCGGCTCTTACTGCACCCTCTTGCTGGACCTCAATGCGCATAATCCTTTCCTCATCGGTGTACATCTTAAGGCAAAGAGATTTGAGGTTTAGGATTATATCAGTCACATCTTCCTTTACACCGGGAACAGTGGAAAATTCGTGCAGTACCCCTTCAATTTTTACCGAGGTCACCGCCGCGCCGGGTAGTGAGGATAGCAAAATGCGCCTCAGCGAATTACCCAGGGTAATTCCATATCCTCTTTCCAGCGGCTCCACCACGAACATCCCATAATGCTGTTCCTCATTAGCTTCCACGCATTCGATTCTTGGCTTCTCAATTTCCAACATAGCTGAGATTCAAACCCCTCCTTAGGACGGAATGGGATTACCCCTGATAAACCCGTACTACTTGGAGTATAATTCTACAATCAGGGTTTCTTGAACGGGGGCATCTATCTGTTCCCGAGAGGGAAGCGCTACCACCCGGCCTTTTAATTGCTCGGCGTCGTATTCCAGCCATGCCGGGGCTGTGTTGTCAGCAGCACGTTCAATTAATTCCTTAACCCTCGGCGATTCCTTGCTTTTCTCACGGACAACAATTTCATCCCCAACCCGCACCAGGAATGAAGGGATATTAGTTTTCCGGCCGTTGACAATGAAATGACCGTGGCGTACCAATTGGCGGGCCTCGTTACGTGAAGCGCCCAAGCCCAAACGATAAACCACATTGTCCAAACGGCGTTCCAATAAGCGCAAAAGGTTTTCACCAGTCACGCCCGGCTGTCTGGATGCCTTAAAATAATAGTTTCTAAACTGTTTTTCTAAAATACCATAAAAGCGACGGGCCTTTTGCTTTTCTCTTAACTGCAGGCCATACTCGGAAACTTTTTTACGGCCCTGACCATGCTGACCGGGAGGATAACTGCGGCGATCAATACCGCACTTACCGGTATAGCAGCGGTCGCCCTTAAGATACAGCTTTTGACCTTCGCGACGGCACAGCTTGCACTGCGCACCCGTATATCTTGCCATAAGTTGCTTACTACACCTCCTCTTATACTCTCCGGCGCTTGGGCGGCCGGCATCCGTTATGGGGAACAGGTGTAACGTCCTTAATTACACTAACTTCCAGGCCGACAGCCTGCATGGAGCGAATGGCGGCCTCGCGACCCGCGCCAGGGCCTTTTACCGATACTTCCAGCTCCTTCATGCCATGTTCCATAGCTTCCTTAGCCGCTTTTTCAGCAGCCATTTGAGCAGCAAAGGGGGTACTTTTCCGTGATCCCTTAAAACCAACCCCACCGGCACTGGCCCAGGAAATGGCATTGCCTTTTGTATCTGTGATAGTAACTACGGTATTATTAAACGTAGACTTGATATGCGCCACGCCACGGTCAATGTTTTTACGTTCCCGCCTTTTGGTTCTGGTTGTTCTGCGAGCCATTTATCCACCCCCTACTTTTTCCTGCGTACGCCAACCGTGCGTTTCGGTCCCTTGCGGGTCCTGGCATTGTTCTTAGTATTCTGCCCGCGCACCGGCAATCCACGACGATGGCGCAGTCCTCTGTAGCAGCCGATTTCAATAAGCCGTTTGATATTCAAGGCTACTTCCCTGCGCAGATCACCCTCAACACGACAATTCTTTTCAATTGCATCCCTTAATTTATTGACTTCATCTTCGGTTAAATCCCTGATACGGGTATCGGGATTAACTCCAGTTTGCTCCAGTATTCTTTGCGAGGTGGGCTTACCAATACCATAGATATAGGTAAGTCCAATTTCCACTCTTTTATCCCGCGGTAAATCTACACCCGCGATACGTGCCATTCCTTTTAAACACCTCCAGCTTACCCTTGCCTTTGTTTATGTTTGGGATTTTCACATATCACCATTATCTTGCCTTTTCGACGTATAATCTTGCATTTCTCACATATTGGTTTCACAGAAGGCCTGACTTTCATTGTTCAACCTCCTCGGGCCTTGCTTTTAATGCATTACTATTTATACCGGTATACAATGCGCCCCCGGGTTAAATCGTAAGGGGATAATTCTACCATAACCCGGTCACCGGCTAAAATACGAATAAAATTCATCCTAATCTTACCACTTACATGGGCCAGTACCTTATGACCGTTTTTTAGTTCCACCCTAAACATGGCATTCGGCAATGGCTCAATTACGGTACCTTCCACTTCTATAACATCCTTACCTGACATTAGATAACAAACCAACCTCCTTTAAAATGGTAGCTCTTCCGCGTTGTCCACCAAGCGTTCTATAGCTCTGCGTATATCAATATTGCTAATACGCTCACCTGATCTCAACTTATCAACAATCTCCCCGGCGATTTTCGAATGCAGAATGAGATGTTTAATATTTTTTTTCTTGGGATTTTCCAGTCGTCTGACCGTACCGTCGGCAGCAAATACATAATTATCATCAATAACCTTAAGCACCAGGTAGTATTTGCCGCAATCACGCCCGGCTTTCGGTTGCACCAGTTGTCCCGGGTTTATCCCCATCTGCATCCCGACCATCCTCCCGATCAACCAGCGTATCCATTCACCTTATCTTGCACTGCACGACTTGCCCATGGTGCAGGGGCAAAGATATGGTCACCGACAAGCGCAGTTCACTATGGCAATGTCAGTATCACCGGGTCACTGTCGGTAATAACAATGGTATGTTCAAAATGTGCCGATGGTTGGCCGTCCCTTGTTACTACTGTCCAGTTATCCGGAAGAGTTTGCACATGATAAGTACCCATGTTTACCATCGGTTCTATCGCTAATGTCATGCCAGCTTTAAGCCGTGGCCCCCGTCCGGGTCTACCAAAGTTAGGCACCTGGGGTTCCTCATGCATTTTAGTGCCGATACCATGTCCCACGTAATCTCTAACTACGGAAAAACCGTTTTTTTCCACGTACTGCTGTACTGCATGGGATATATCTGAGAGCCGGTTACCGCTCCTGGCCATGTTAATGCCGTCCGCCAGCGATGCGCGGGTTACATCCAGCAAATCCTGCAGCTCGGGTGTAATATTTCCCACCGCAAACGTCTGGGCGCTATCTCCAAAGTAACCATTTATTTCCGCACCAACATCAATACTAATAATATCTCCGTTTTCCAATTTTCTTAAACCAGGGATGCCATGTACCACCTGTTCATTGACCGACGCACATATAGTAGCCGGAAACCCGTATAAACCTTTAAAAGCCGGTTTGGCTCCCTTGGATAGGATATATTCTTCAGCTATCCGGTCCAGTTCAGCGGTGGTCACACCGGGCTTAATCACCCCGGCCAGTTCAGTAAAAACACCCGCCACCACTCTACCGGCCTCCCGCATGTAAGAAACTTCCCGCTCGGATTTACAGATAATCATAAGAACACCCCGGTTACTTAATAAATCCCTGGTAACTGCGCATCAAAAGCTGCGATTCAATTTGCTTCATGGTATCCAAAGCCACACCAACCACAATTAACAACGCCGTACCGCCAAAATAGATATTCGGTATACGGGTGGCCAACAAAACGAAGTTGGGCAAAATGGCAATCAGTGCCAGAAATACGGCCCCGGCTAAAGTGATACGGTTCATGACCCTGGCAATGTATTCCGCCGTGGGCCGTCCCGGCCTGATGCCAGGTATAAAACCACCGTACTTTTTAATATTGTCGGCCATATCCACCGGGTTCATGATTACTGCGGTGTAAAAATAGGTAAAGCCAATGATCAGCAAGGCATACATTAATGTATGTGCTACTGAATTCCAGCCAAAATAATTTACATAAAATTCAGCAATGGCCGAACCCTGAAACCAGCGCGCTATTTGCTCGGGAAACATTAGCAGCGACGAAGCAAAAATTACAGGAATCACGCCGGCCTGATTCACCTTAAGCGGCAGATGAGTGCTTTGACCCCCGTAAACCCGGCGGCCCACTACTCGTTTGGCATACTGCACGGGAATGCGTCTTTGCCCTTCCTGAACCGCCACTACGGCAGCGATAACCAATGCACCGATAACCACCAGTATAAGCAGGCTCAGTATATTAACGGTACCGGCTTCAAACTGCATATAAAGGTTCTGAATACCGGACGGCAAACGGCTGACGATACCGGCAAAGATCAGCAGCGATATACCATTGCCAATACCCCGCTCGGTAATCTGCTCGCCAATCCACATTAAAAGCGTCGTACCTGCGGTAAGGGTAAAAACAATAACCGCATAGCTGGCAATGCCCGGGCTATGCAAGACCCCGTAATTGCCCAGCATAACACTCATGCCAATGGCCTGCAGAAAAGCCAGCACCACAGTAAAATAGCGGGTATACTGAGAGATTTTCTTGCGACCCTCTTCGCCTTCCTTGGCCAGCCTTTCTAAATGAGGTATGACGACGGTTAACAGCTGCATAATAATGGATGCATTAATATAAGGGATAATGCTCATAGCAAATACTGAAAAACTTTTGAAGGCGCCACCGGAAATAACATCAAAAAATCCTAATATTATGCCGGCTGTGCCAATCAGCTCACGAAAAGCGTCTACGTCCACCCCGGGGACGGGTATATGAACCCCGAAGCGAAAAATAAATATCATGGAAAGGGTGAACAATAGCTTGGTACGCAGCTCATTGACTTTAAAGGCACCTTTCAAGCCATCCAGAAGCTGAGTCATTTTAAATCACCTCGGCCTTGCCGCCGGCAGCCTCTATTTTTTCCAGCGCCGACTTACTGAATGCATGGGCCTTAATGGTAAGTGTTTTTTCCAGGTTGCCTTCACCCAGTATTTTAACCCCGTCCCGAATTTTCCTAACCACTTTAGTCTCCAGCAATACTTCCGGGGTCACCTCGGTACCGTTTTCAAAACGATTTAATTTGTCCAGGTTAACTGTAATAATCTCCTTTTTGAAAGGTGCATTGGTGAATCCCCGCTTGGGCATACGACGTTGCAAGGGCATTTGGCCGCCCTCAAATCCAGGTCTTACTCCACCACCGCTGCGGGCCTTTTGACCTTTATGCCCGCGTCCGGCGGTTTTACCCAATCCGGATCCGATACCCTGGCCTTTACGGGTAGGCTTACGTCTGGATCCAGGGGTGGGTTTTAATTCATGCAGGTTCATGGTGCACCTCCTTTACACTTCCTCCACTTTGAGCAAATGGGATACTTTATTGATTGCGCCCCTCACCTGAGGCGTATCATCCTGGATAACAAAGCGATTTGTTTTTTTAAGCCCCAGGGCGCGTACGGTCTTTCTTTGGGTCTCAGGCCGACCAATGACACTCCTGACCAGGGTAATCTTCAACTTAGCCACAACATAACCCCCTAACCCAGCAGTTCTTCCACAGATTTATTGCGCATGCGTGCCACTTGCCCGGGCGTTTTCAACATTTTAATCGCCTCAAAAGTAGCGCGCACCACATTGTTGGCATTGTTGGATCCCAAAGACTTGGTTAAAATATCCTTCACACCGGCCAGTTCCATGATAGCCCTGACAGGGCCGCCCGCTATAACACCGGTACCGGGTGCGGCAGGCTTCAGCAACACCCTGCCCGCCCCAAATCGCCCTATGACTTCATGTGGAATGGTAGCTCCCGCGAAAGGTACATTGACAAGCTTTTTCTTGGCATCTTCAACAGCCTTGCGTATAGCTTCGGGCACTTCACTGGCTTTGCCCAGACCGGCACCGACTGCGCCTTTACCGTCACCGACAACTACCAGGGCCGAAAAGCTGAACCGCCTGCCGCCCTTGACCACTTTAGCCACGCGATTGATAAATACTACTTTTTCGGAAAACTCGGACTTGGGTGGTTCAAATCTTGACACCGTTTCCCCTCCTTTTTAACCGATACATCTTAAAACTCAAGGCCGCCCTCTCTGGCTCCATCGGCCAGAGCCTTGACCCGCCCGTGGTAAACATAACCGGCCCGGTCAAACACCACTTGTTTGACACCCTTCTCCAGGGCCCTGCCGGCAATCAGCTTGCCCACTGCCACGGCCGCTTCCCGGTTACCACCGGATACGGTACCTTTAATTTCGGGCGAAAGGGATGACGCGGTCACCAGAGTTTCGCCGCGATCATCATTGATTATCTGGGCGTATATATTATTGAGACTGCGGTACACATTCAGCCTGGGGCGCTGCTCGGTACCACCCACCCTGTTACGCACGCGAAGCTGACGCTTTTTGCGCAATGCATTGCGGTCAGGTTTACTAATCATGCCACTTCACTCCTCCCCCCGTTAACGTTTAGCCCCGGCCTTGCCCACTTTACGGCGGATATGCTCACCCTCATACTTAATGCCTTTACCCTTGTAAGGCTCGGGTTCCCTTACCGACCGAATATTGGCCGCTATGGCGCCTACCATTTCCTTATCGATTCCTTTAACTGATATTTTGGTAGGAGCAGGAACTTCAATTTCTATCCCCGGCGGGGGTATAATTTCCACCGGATGCGAGTAACCCACCGTCAGTACCAGCTTATTACCCTGCATGGCAGCCCGGTAACCCACACCTACCAGTTCCAAATTCTTCTGAAAACCATTGGCAACGCCCTGCACCATATTGTTTAACAAGGTACGAGTGAGACCGTGCAATGACCTGTGCAACTTATTATCCGAAGGCCTCTCCACTACCATTGTGCGGTCATCCATAAACTTAATTTGCATGTCCTGATGAAACTCTTTTTCCAGCTTCCCTTTGGGGCCTTCGACCCGTACAGTTCTTCCGTCCAGCGTGGCCGTAACCTTATCAGGAAGCGGCACCGGTTTTTTGCCGATTCTGCTCATGCCTTACACCTCCTATGCCCCTTTCGCTACCAGACGTAGCAGATTACCTCGCCGCCGAGGCCCTCTTTGCGGGCTTTTTTGTCGGTCATGATCCCCCGGGAGGTGGATATTATAGCAATGCCCAGCCCACCTAACACCTTGGGAATGGAATCCTTACGGGCATATACCCGCAATCCGGGTTTGGATATGCGTTTTAGGCCGGTAATCACCCGCTCTTTACCTGCGCTGTACTTGAGGTAAACACGTAAAACACCCTGTTTGCCATCCTCAATATACTCATAATCCCTGATAAAACCTTCTTGTTTAAGAATATCTGCAATAGATCGCTTCATCTTGGAAGCGGGTGCTTCAATTTTATCGTGAAAAACCATATTGCCGTTTCGAATACGAGTCAAGAAATCGGCAACAGGATCAGTCATCACCATCTAAGGAATACCTCCTTCCTTTTACCAACTGGCCTTCCTCAGTCCGGGTATCTCGCCCTTATATGCCAACTCCCGGAAACAAACCCGACAGATCCCGAACTTGCGCATGTAAGCATGAGGCCGGCCACATATATTACATCTGTTGTGCGCCCGCACCGTAAATTTGGGAGGGCGCTTGGACCTGGCTACCATTGATTTTTTAGCCACACATTTCCCTCCTTTTGCTTAAGGCCAATATTATCTTCGATCAGGCGGCTTTAAACGGCATTCCGAGTAAACGGAGCAATTCCCGGGCCTCTTCGTCTGTCCGGGCGGTAGTGACAAAAATTATATCCATGCCCCTGACTTTGTCGATTTTATCATATTCAATTTCCGGGAAAATAAGCTGTTCCCGAACACCCATGCTGTAATTGCCCCGCCCGTCAAATGACTTCGGGGATATCCCACGGAAGTCGCGCACCCGCGGAAGAGCAATGTTAAACAGCCTGTCTACGAATTCGCACATACGATCGCCCCGCAAGGTAACCTTACAGCCTACATTCATCCCGGCACGCAATTTAAATGCGGCGATGGATTTTTTGGCCTTGGTAACCACCGGGCGCTGACCTGATATGATCATTAAATCGTTTACCGCGGCATCAATGGCCTTGCTGTTCTGGATGGCCTCGCCAACACCCATGTTAATAACAACCTTTTCCAGCCTGGGGACCTGCATGGAATTTTTATAGCCAAACCGTTCCATCATAGCCTTGACTACTTCATCTTTAAATTTATCCTTGAGCCTGGGCACACCTATACCCTCCTTCCGCCGGGTTAGCTGAGCACTTCCCCGCATCTCTTGCACTGGCGAACTTTCTTACCGTCTTCCAGTATTTTTCTCCCCACCCGGGTGGGTTGGTTACACTTGCTGCAATATAGCATTACATTGGAGCTGTGGATGGGGGCTTCCCTTTCCATAATGCCACCCTGCGGCATACTGCGTGTTGGCTTGGTATGACGTTTAACCTTGTTAACCCCTTCCACCACCACGCGACTTTTAGCAAGCTGCACTTCCAGCACCTTACCTTTTTTACCAGCGCTTTTGCCGCGAATCACCAGCACTGTATCGCCTTTATGCACATGCACTTTGGGCTTGGTCATATCCGTTACACCTCCTGTAGCGGCATTTACTACAATACTTCCGGGGCCAGGGAGACAATTTTCATATAATCGTGCTCTCTCAATTCCCGGGCCACGGGTCCGAATATACGGGTGCCACGCGGAGTTCCGTCATCTTTAATAATTACCGCGGCGTTCTCATCAAATTTAATATATGATCCATCGGGACGACGCACTTCCTTTTTGGTGCGCACGATAACAGCCTTAACCACGTCCCCTTTCTTAACAACGCCGCCTGGTGTGGCTTCCTTGACGGAGGCAACCACCACATCGCCCAGGCTGGCATATCGGCGTAACGAACCGCCCATCACGCGGATACACATCAGCTTACGGGCACCGGTATTGTCTGCCGCTCTAAGCATCGATTGTACTTGAATCACCGAATTAGCCTCCTTTGCACAATAACCGGCGGGCTACCGGCGGCTATAACTGCTCTGTCTTACGCAATATTTCCACCACACGCCACCGCTTATCTTTGGACAATGGCCTGGTCTCCATTATTTTGACCTTGTCGCCGATATTACATATATTTTCCTCATCATGTGCCTTATATTTTTTAGTTTGCCTAATAGTTCGGTTGTAAAGCGGGTGTCTAACCAATGTTTCCACAGCTACCACCGCGGTTTTATCCATTTTGTTGCTTACAACCATACCTGTTTGAGTTTTGCGCAAATTGCGCTCCGCCAACATGGCTACCCCCTTCCTGCATCGGGATAATATGTTTTTCATTAAGCCCGCTTAATACCGATTTCCCTTTCCCGAATGACAGTTATGACGCGGGCAATGTTTCTGCGCACTTCCTTTATGCGCATCGGGTTATCCAATTGTCCGGTAGCCAGTTGAAAGCGTAGCCGGAACAATTCATCCTTAGTATCGTTCATTTTCTTTTGCAGTTCCTCAACGGTCATATCGCGAAGTTCCTTAGCTTTCACTTGCCTCACCTACTTCCCCACGTCTTACAAACTTAGTTTTTATGGGCAGCTTGTGCGAGGCCAGGCGCATGGCCTCCCGGGCAACCTCTTCACTAACGCCGGCCAATTCAAACATTATCCTACCGGGCTTCACTACCGCCACCCACCACTCGGGAGCGCCTTTACCGCTGCCCATCCGAGTCTCAGCCGGCTTCTTGGTTACCGGTTTATCGGGGAAAATTTTAATCCATACTTTACCGCCCCGCTTGATATAACGGGTCATAGCAATACGAGCCGCCTCAATTTGCCGGTTGGTAATCCAGCCTGGCTCTAAAGCCTTTAACCCATATTCTCCGAAATGGACTTCATTGCCCCCCTTGGATTTACCCGAGGGTATCGCCCCGCGACGCTGCTTGCGGTATTTTACCCTTTTTGGAATGAGCATAGAGCCTATTCGCCTCCTTTACCGGCAGCGGTTCTCTTAACTTCCGGTAGAACTTCTCCTTTATATATCCAAACCTTAACACCGATTTTACCATAAGTTGTGTTCGCTTCGGCAAAGCCGTAATCAATATCGGCCCGCAATGTATGCAGGGGCACTTTGCCTTCACTATACCATTCGGTCCGGGCAATTTCAGCGCCGGCCAGTCGACCGCTGCAGGAAATCTTGATTCCCTTGGCGCCCATTTTCATGGCCCTGCCCACGCTTTGCTTCATGGCCCGGCGAAAAGCAATTCTTCTTACCAACTGTGAAGCCACATTCTCAGACAACAGTTGGGCATCAATTTCAGGTACTTTAACTTCAACTATATTAATATTTACATGCTTACCGGTCATTTGCTCCAACTGCTTGCGTAAATTCTCCACCTCGGCACCGCCCCGCCCGATGACGATACCCGGCTTGGCCGTGTGGATAGATAATTTTATTTTGTTGGCGGCCCGCTCAATCTGGATACGGGCAATACCGGCCGCATACAATTTCTTTTTAACAAACTTGCGGATATTAAAATCCTCCAGCAAAAGAGCGGGAAAATTTTTCTTGTCCGCATACCATTTACCTTCCCAGTCTTTTATAATGCCTATGCGCAATCCTACCGGATTTACCTTCTGGCCCACACTAACCCTCCTTCTTCTCTTGTACTACCACGGTAATGTGGCTGGTACGGCGGCGCAGTACATCCGCACGGCCCATGGCCCGGGGCTGCCACCGTTTTAAGGTGGGTCCTTGATCAACATAGCAGGCGGCCACATACAGGTTATCCTTATTCATTTCATAATTATGCTCGGCGTTGGCGGCGGCTGATTTAACCACTTTAGCCACGGGAACAGAAGCCCGCTTGGGTGTAAATTTTAATAGAGCCAGCGCCTCCTGCACATCCTTACCCCTGATAATGTCAATAACCTGACGCACTTTACGTGGGGAGATGCGAATATATTTCGCAACCGCTTTTGCTTCTTGCATGGTTTTACCCCCTTTACACGTTTACTTCAAAGACGTCGACCTTTCAGTATGTGATCCGTGACCCCTGAAAAGCCTCGTGGGGGCGAATTCGCCTAACTTATGTCCAACCATATCCTCGGTTACGTATACGGGAACATGTTTTCTGCCATCATGTACCGCAATGGTATGCCCGATCATATCCGGGAAGATGGTGGAACGGCGGGACCACGTCTTAATGACCCTTTTATCGCCCTTGTCATTCATCTCTTGGATTCTATTAAGGAGTTTTTCCTCACAATACGGGCCTTTTTTCAGAGAGCGACCCATCGGCTGGCCTCCTTCCTACACCTGTACATATACTTATTTTTTACCACGCCGCTTAACAATTAAACGATCACTGGGTTTTTTCTTCCTGGTACGTGCTCCCAAAGCAGGCTTACCCCAGGGAGTAACCGGGTTTCTGCCAACGGGTGAACGGCCCTCGCCACCGCCATGGGGGTGGTCCACCGGGTTCATCACCACGCCGCGCACTGTCGGGCGAATGCCTAACCAACGTGTGCGACCGGCTTTACCCACAGATATGTTCTCATGGTCCACATTGCCCACCTGTCCAATAGTAGCACGGCAATCCTGTAATATCAAACGCATTTCTCCCGAAGGCATGCGCACATGTGCGTATTTGCCTTCTTTAGCCATAAGCTGAGCCGCAGTACCGGCGGAACGCACCAACTGGCCGCCGCCCTTGGGATGCAGCTCAAGATTATGAATCATGGTACCTACCGGAATATCACGCAAAGCTAAAGCATTGCCCACTTTGATATCGGCGTCGGAACCCGATTCTATCTTCTGCCCCACTTGCAGGCCCGCCGGTGCAAGGATATAACGTTTTTCACCGTCGGCATAATGCAACAGGGCAATACGCGCCGAACGGTTTGGGTCGTATTCAATGGTGGCTACCTTAGCCGGTATACCGTCTTTATCGCGCTTAAAGTCAATTATCCGGTACATCCGTTTATGTCCGCCGCCACGATGACGGACGGTTATTCTGCCGCTGGCATTTCTGCCGCCTTTACTCTTAAGCGGTTCCAGCAGGGACTTTTCCGGCTCGGTGGCAGTTATTTCCTCGAAGGTTGAAACAGTTACAAACCTCCGACCCGGCGATGTAGGTTTGAATTTTTTAATCCCCACCTGGTTTCCCTCCTTATCGCACCTTCGAGCCCGTAAAGAACATCGAAGGGGTCATTTCACTAAACACCCTCGAAGAGTTGAATTTTTTGCCCCTCTTTAAGGGTAACTATGGCTTTTTTGCGATCGGGCGTCTTACCCCAACGGTGACGAACCCGCTTCAATTTACCTTTAACTCGCATGGTACGCACCTTATCGACTTTAACATTAAACAATTCTTCCACAGCCTGGCGAATTTCAATTTTATTGGCACCCATATCCACAATAAATGTGTACTTGTTTTCCTCCACCAAGCTCATACTCTTCTCAGTGACCACCGGTTTTTTAATAATATCGCGAGGATTTTTCATTAAACAAACACCTCCTCAACCCTGGCCACCGCATCTTTAGTAATAACCAGCGTTTTATGCGCCAGCAAATCGTATACATTCAGCCCCGGAACGCTTAATTGTTTGATGCCCGGTATGTTACGTGCCGACCTATAAACCGCGTCGTCCCTTTCCGCTGTTACTACTAAAGCTTTATTATCAACTTTAAGGTTTTTCAGTATTTTAACCATATCCTTGGTTTTAGGCGCATCCAGTTTAAGCTCTTCCAGCACTACAATAGTGCCACCCTCCACCTTGGAGGACAGTGCCGATTTCATAGCCAATCTGCGCACCTTTTTGGGTATCCGGTAGCTATAACTGCGTGGGTGCGGTCCGAAAACAATACCGCCGCCACGCCAGATGGGTGAACGAATAGACCCGTGCCGAGCCCGTCCTGTACCTTTCTGGCGATACGGCTTACGGCCGCCGCCACTGACCTCGGCCCTGGTTTTTGTATCGTGAGTGCCCTGCCGCCTACCGGCCAACTGCATGGTTACAACATCATGCAATGCTTGCTGGTGAACAGCAATACCGAAAATATCTTCCTTTAAGTCGATTTCTCCGACCTGGTCACCGTTCATATTATATATGGCAACTCTGGGCATGAATGACTTCCTCCTTTCGCTGCGCCGCCGTTACCTGGCTTTTACGGATTGCTTAACCATGACCAGACCGCCGCGCGGGCCCGGAATGGCTCCCTTAACAGCCAGCAGATTCTGCCCGGCATCCGCCCGGACAACCTCCAAATTCTGTATGGTTACCCGCTCAGCGCCGTAATGTCCCGGGAGCTTTCTGCCCTTGAACACCCGGGCCGGGCCTTTGGCCGCCAGCGAACCGGGTCGCCGGTGATACTTGGAACCGTGCGCCATGGGGCCACGGTGAAATCCATGGCGTTTGATACCACCCGAAAAACCGCGACCTTTGGTGGTACCCACAACGTCCACTTTTTCGCCGGGTGTAAATATGTCCACATTGATTTCCTGCCCAACTTCGTAAGCATCAATGTCATCGACACGAACTTCCCGCAAGTAACGCTTGGGCTTTATACCGGCCTTATCATAATGGCCTTTCATGGGTTTATTAAATAGGTTTTCCCGTTTTTCGCCAAAACCTATTTGGATAGCATTATAACCATCCTGGGCACTGGTTTTCTTTTGGGCCACCGTACAAGGACCGGCTTCAATAACGGTTACCGGCACGGCAATACCTTCATCTGTGAACACCTGGGTCATGCCAATCTTTTTACCTAATATTGCTTTGGGCATTTCTCCATGCACCTCCCGAGCCTGCTCGAAGTACTGTGCTTCCTAGGCTTTTCGATGCCGTCAGCGGTTCAACGTAATGGCCGCCGGTTGTGAGACGCGACCACATGTGCTGAACTTGACCTTCGAGACTGCTATCTGTTTATTTTCTTATAATTTAATTTCAATATCCACACCGGCGGGCAGGTCAAGGCGCATTAACGCATCTACCGTTTTGGGCGTGGGTTCCATAATATCGATGAGCCGCTTATGGGTCCTCATCTCAAACTGTTCCCGAGAGTCTTTGTTGACGTGCGGGGAACGTAAAATCGTATATATATTCTTTTCCGTAGGCAAAGGCACGGGGCCTGCCACATTGGCGCCGGTCCGCCGGGCGGTGTCCACTATTTTTTGGGCTGACTGGTCCAGCATGTGGTGATCGTACGCCTTAAGCCGGATACGGATCTTTTGGTTTTTCATGCACTGACCTCCTTTCGCCTAGAAGAAACACTTAAATGATTACTCGTTGATACCGGTAACAACACCGGCGCCCACGGTACGGCCGCCTTCACGAATAGCGAAGCGCAATCCTTCTTCTATGGCAATGGGAGTAATAAGCTCGATATCCATTTTAATGTTGTCGCCGGGCATTACCATTTCCACACCCTCCGGCAGCTGAGCCACGCCGGTCACGTCTGTGGTGCGGAAGTAAAATTGCGGGCGGTAACCATTGAAAAACGGTGTATGCCGGCCGCCCTCTTCTTTGGTCAGCACGTATACTTCCGCGTGAAATTTGGTATGGGGCTTGATGCTGCCGGGTTTGGCCAGCACCTGGCCGCGCTCGATTTCTTTACGGTCTACACCGCGCAGCAGACAGCCTACATTGTCGCCCGCTTCGCCGCGGTCAAGTATCTTGCGGAACATTTCCACGCCGGTAACGACGGTCTTGCGCGGCTTATCCATGAGACCTACGATTTCTACTTCTTCACCTACTTTGACGGCGCCGCGCTCAATACGACCGGTGCCCACGGTACCGCGACCGGTGATGGTGAATACGTCTTCGATAGGCATCAAAAACGGCTTGTCGATGTCACGTTCCGGGTTGGGAATATAGGAGTCTACTGCGTCCATCAGTTCCCAAACGCTTTTGCACCATTCGCAGTCACGTTTGCCGCACCCGCATTCCAACGCTTTTAATGCCGAACCGGTGATTACAGGTATGTCGTCGCCGGGAAATTCGTATTGGCTTAATAGCTCACGCACTTCCATGTCTACCAGCTCCAGCAGTTCGTCGTCGTCTACCTGGTCGGATTTGTTCAGGTACACCACGATATAGGGCACACCTACCTGGCGGGAGAGCAATATATGTTCACGGGTCTGGGGCATGGGACCGTCGGCGGCCGATACTACCAGTATGGAGCCGTCCATCTGGGCTGCGCCGGTAATCATATTCTTTACATAGTCGGCGTGACCGGGGCAGTCTACGTGCGCGTAGTGCCTGGCTGTGGTCTCGTATTCCACGTGGGCGGTATTGATGGTAATCCCGCGCTCTCTTTCTTCCGGTGCGTTATCAATCTCATCGTATTTCTTCACTGTGGCTCCGCCAACTGTCGACAGTATAGTGGTGATCGCCGCGGTCAGCGTGGTTTTGCCATGGTCTACGTGACCAATGGTACCAATGTTTACGTGCGGTTTGGTCCGCTCAAATTTCGCCTTTGCCATGGTTGGTTTTAATTCCTCCTTGCTTTATCCTTAAAATCTTTTGGATACAATGCCTTCCGCAATATTTTGCGGCACTTCTTCGTAATGACTGAACTGCATAGTGTAAGTGCCCCGCCCCTGGGTCCTGGAGCGCAGCTCCGTGGCATAACCAAACATCTCCGATAACGGTACTATGCCATGGATAACCTGGTTTACTCCCCGCGGTTCCATCTCCTCGATACGCCCCCGGCGTGCGTTAATATCGCCGATCACATCCCCCATGTACTCATCCATAACCACAATTTCAACCTTCATGACCGGTTCAAGCAGCACAGCTCCGGCCTTTTTGGCCGCATTTTGCAATGCCATACTGCCTGCTATTTTAAAGGCCATTTCTGAAGAGTCTACATCATGATAAGATCCATCCAGCAATGTGGCCCGCAGATCTACCAGCGGATAAGACGCTACAACACCATTGGACATGGCATCGGAGATGCCATTTGATACCGCCGGTATATATTCCTTGGGTATAACCCCACCGACAATTTTATTGACAAATTCAAAACCGGTGCCAGGATCGGTCGGTTCAATCTCAATTGCCACGTGACCATATTGACCGCGTCCGCCGGACTGGCGTATAAATTTACCCTCGCCCTTGGTTTTTTTGCGGATGGTTTCCTTATATGCGACCTGGGGCTTGCCGACAGTAGCCTGCACTTTGAACTCGCGCAGCAAGCGATCGACGATAATTTCCAGGTGCAGTTCGCCCATACCCCGAATGATGGTCTGCCCTGTTTCGGCATCAATATTAACCTTAAAGGTAGGATCTTCTTCGCCTAATTTTTGTAAAGCTATAGACATTTTGTCCTGATCGGCTTTAGTATTTGGTTCAATGGCCACTGAAATAACCGGCTCGGGAAACTCCATAGATTCCAGCAATATCGCCTGCTTCTCATCACACAGGGTATCACCTGTGGAAGTATCCTTGAGTCCCACCGCAGCCACTATATCGCCGGAATAAATCTCCTTAACTTCTTCCCGGTGGTTGGCGTGCATCCGTAAGATGCGACCGATACGTTCTCTTTTATCTTTTGAAGAATTATAAATATACGACCCGCTGGCCATTTGCCCGGAGTAAACCCGGAAATAGGTTAATTTGCCTACATACGGGTCCGTCATAATTTTAAACGCCAATGCTGAGAAAGGTTCCCCATCATCAGCTGCACGCGTGTCTTCATCGTCAGTATCGGGACGAGTACCGCGGATAGCGGGCACGTCCCGCGGAGATGGCAGGTAATCCACAATGGCATCCAATAAAGGCTGAACACCTTTGTTTTTAAAAGAAGACCCGCAAAGTACCGGTATAATTTTAACCGCCAGTGCGGCTTTGCGCAAAGCGCTCTTAATCTCTTCAGAGGTAAGCTGTTCCCCTTCAAGATACTTAAGCATCAATTCCTCGTCAAATTCAGCCACTGCTTCCAGCAGTTTTTCCCGGTATTCGTCAACCAACTCCCGCATATCTTCAGGAATATCTGTTTCTTCACTAGTGGTACCCAGATCGTCAATATATCTGAAAGCCTTGTAACGAACCAGGTCAACAATGCCGCTAAAGTTTTCCTCCACACCAATGGGCAACTGCAGCGCTACCGGGTTGGCGCCCAATCTCTTACGCATCATAGCCATGCCGTTAAAAAAGTCTGCGCCGACACGATCCATTTTATTGATATAAGCGATACGGGGCACCCTATACTTATCAGCCTGCCGCCATACTGTTTCAGACTGAGGCTCCACACCGCCCACCGAACAAAAAACGGCAACCGCCCCATCCAACACCCGCAGCGATCTTTCCACTTCCACCGTAAAGTCCACGTGCCCGGGTGTATCTATAATATTTACACAATGATCTCGCCATTGGCACGACGTTGCAGCCGAGGTAATTGTAATACCCCTTTCCTGCTCCTGCACCATCCAGTCCATTGTTGCCGCGCCGTCATGAACTTCACCCAATTTGTGCACTTTACCCGTATAAAACAGGATGCGCTCGGTGGTGGTGGTCTTTCCGGCGTCGATATGTGCCATGATGCCAATGTTGCGAGTTCTTTCAAGCGGAAACTGCCTCGCCATTAAGACCCCCCCCTTTCACTACCACCTGTAATGAGCAAAAGCCTTGTTGGCTTCCGCCATTTTATGGGTATCTTCTTTCCGCTTCACGGAAGCTCCGGTACTGTTGGATGCATCAATTAGCTCATCTGCCAGACGCTCCCGCATAGTCCTGCCGGAACGTTCCCTGGAATATCGGGTTATCCAGCGAATTGCCAGTGTCTGCCTGCGCTCCGGCCTCACTTCCACGGGCACCTGATAATTGGCGCCACCTACCCGCCTTGCTTTTACTTCCAGCACAGGCATTACATTTTTCATAGCCTGCTCAAAAACTTCCATGGGATCCTTGCCGGTTTTCTCCTGAATGATATCAAAAGCACCGTAGCAAATACTTTCAGCCACGCCTTTTTTGCCATCCAGCATGACCTGGTTTATTAATTTAGTAAGCACTTTGTTGTTGTACACCGGATCGGACATAATATCCCGTTTTGGTGCGGCACCTCTTCTCGGCATTTGTTTTCCCCCCTTGCATATGAAGATGTGTTAAGACAAAAAGCAAAAAATTATTTTTTAGGCCGTTTAGCACCATACTTGGAACGGCCGCGATTCCGGTTCTGCACACCGGCACAGTCAAGCGCACCCCTTACAATGTGATACCTTACGCCAGGCAGGTCCTTGACCCTGCCGCCGCGTACCAGCACCACCGAGTGCTCCTGCAGGTTATGGCCAATACCGGGAATATAGGAGGTTACTTCAATACCATTGGTAAGCCTTACCCTGGCCACCTTACGCAGTGCCGAGTTGGGTTTTTTAGGGGTTGTGGTATATACCCTGGTGCATACTCCCCTTTTTTGCGGGCTTTCCTTTAAAGCAGGGGAAGTGGATTTTTTAATCAAATCCTCTCTGCCTTTTCTGATTAGCTGGTGGATTGTCGGCATATTTTATTACACCTCCTTTGCAATATTATTAATCCTTTATAATTGCCGCTGCAGCACAATCAACTTTAATTCCACATGCTTTGCCCAAGTTTTTCATAGAATCCACTTGAATAACGGGCACTTTTTTTTCATCACAAACTTTAAGGATGGGTCCGGCAACATGTTTATCAGCGTTATCCGCTACATAAACCACTTTGGCTAAATTTTTTTTTAATGCCTTAACGGTTTGCTTGCTACCTACTGTTTTTTCCTTGGCCGCTTGCAGCCGCTTTAAAGGCATAAACCACCCTCCCCAAAATAACACACTTAAACATAATATCACCGGCGATACTCAAAGTCAACAAATTTGCAATGTAATTGTATTTTACCGGAAGCCTGAGGAGAGATGCCCCGGCCGACGGTGCCCAACCGTTTTTTGCCCTGATAAAGCCGGGTCTGCTTTTAAGCGACCCGGCCGATTAACCCCACTATGCGTCAGTCATTTTGTTCCACAGCCGGTCCATCGGGATTGTCCATCTCCTCGGACGGCTTTATCTCAACGTTCCTGTAGCGGCTCATCCCGGTACCGGCCGGCACCAGCTTGCCAATAATGACATTTTCCTTGAGGCCCAACAGCGGGTCCATTTTCCCTTTAATAGCCGCTTCGGTAAGCACCCTGGTTGTCTCCTGGAAAGAGGCCGCCGAAAGGAATGAATCCGTTGCCAGGGATGCCTTGGTAATACCCAGAAGCACAGGCTTACCCTGAGCCGGTTCACCGCCTTCAAGCTCAACCAATCTGTTTTCCTCTTCAAAATCAAACATATCTATTAATCCTCCGGGCAGCAGCGACGTATCTCCCTGGTCCTCAATTCTCACCTTGCGCAGCATCTGGCGGATCATGACTTCAATGTGCTTGTCGTTAATATCCACGCCTTGCAAACGGTATACCCGCTGCACTTCCTGCAACAGATAAATTTGCACTCCATTGGCACCCTTGATTTTCAGCAAGTCATGCGGGTTTACCGAACCCTCGGTCAATTCGTCACCGGCATCCACCCGATCTCCATTTTGCACTTTCAAACGAGCGCCATAAGGAATGACATAGTTGTTTTTACTTCCGTCGTCACTGGTAATATCTATTTCCCGGCGGCCCTTAACTTCTCTTAATTCCACCACACCGCCCTCTTCAGTGACGATAGCCTGGCCTTTTGGTTTGCGGGCCTCAAAAAGCTCCTCTACCCTGGGCAGACCTTGAGTTATATCATCTCCGGCCACGCCACCGGTGTGGAATGTGCGCATAGTCAACTGTGTGCCGGGTTCACCGATGGATTGCGCAGCAATAATACCCACCGCCTCGCCGATATCCACCATGCGCCCGGTAGCCAAATTGCGACCGTAACAATTGATGCACACCCCGTACCTGCTTTTGCAAGTGAGTACCGAGCGGATTTTTACCTTCTTAATGCCGGCGGCCACAATGTTGTCAGCATCCTCGTGCTCAATCACCCGCCCAACCCGTACTATGACCTCGCCTGTTTCGGGATGTACTATATCCTCCAGGGTTATCCGCCCGGCAATGCGATCCTCCAGCCTTTCAATTACCTCGGTGCCGTCTTTGATTTCGGAAACATAGATACCCTCGTGAGTGCCGCAGTCAACTTCCCGTACGATTACATCCTGGGCCACATCCACAAGACGGCGGGTTAAATATCCCGAGTCCGCCGTACGCAGAGCGGTATCGGCCAATCCCTTACGGGCGCCGTGCGTGGAAATAAAGTATTCCAAAACCGTCAGGCCCTCACGGAAGTTAGCTTTAATAGGCAGATCAATAATCCGCCCCGACGGGTCGGCCATCAAGCCCCGCATACCCGCCAGCTGGCGAATTTGCTGAATATTACCGCGGGCACCGGAGTTGGCCATCATATAAACCGGGTTAAATTTATCCAGGGAATCGATCAGCGCATCGGTAACCTTTCTGGTAGCATCATTCCAAATGCCGATTACTTTACGATAGCGCTCTTCCTCTGTGATCAGGCCCCGGCGGTACTGGACCTCTACTTTTCCCACTTGTTTTTCTGCGTCGGCCAGTATTTCTTTCTTCTTTTCGGGAATAATTATATCCGCATTGCCGATAGTTACCCCTGCCTTGGTGGCAAATTTAAAGCCCAAGCCCTTAATTCCATCCAATAGCCGGCCCGTAGCGGAAAAACCAAGCTTACGGTAAGATTCATCCACAATCCGGCTGAGCGCCTTTTTGTCGGCCACCCTGTTAAAATAGCCCAGTTCTTTTGGAACAGCCGAATTAAAAATAACCCTTCCCACAGTTGTTTCTATAATCTCTCCGTCCAACCTGACCTTAACCTTGGCATGGAGACTTACCGCGCCGTTTTCATAGGCTATCGTTGCCTCTTCCGCACCGTTTAATATCTTGCCCTCGCCAAGATCACCGGGCTTCTCTATAGTCAGGTAATAGCTGCCCAGCACCATATCCTGGGTGGGAATAGCCACAGGATGGCCATCCTTGGGGTTTAAAATATTATATGCGGAAAGCATCAACAATCTTGCCTCGGCCTGGGACTCCGCCGATAAAGGCAGGTGCACCGCCATCTGGTCCCCGTCAAAGTCGGCGTTATAAGCGGTACAGACCATGGGGTGAATTTGAATGGCCTTCCCTTCCACCAGCTTCGGTTCAAAAGCCTGAATGCCCAGACGGTGCAGTGTAGGCGCGCGGTTTAACATCACCGGGTGATCCTTAATAACTTCTTCCAGAACGTCCCACACTTCCGGGCGCACACGTTCCACCATACGCTTGGCACTTTTTATATTATGGGCATGGCCGTCATTAACTAATTTTTTCATCACAAAGGGTTTGAACAGCTCTAAAGCCATTTCTTTAGGTAAACCGCACTGGTGCAACTGCAAATTGGGACCGACTACAATTACGGAACGCCCGGAATAATCCACCCTTTTTCCCAACAGGTTTTGCCGAAACCGGCCTTGTTTGCCCTTTAGCATATCGCTCAGTGATTTCAACGGACGATTTCCCGGACCGGTCACCGGACGGCCCCGTCTACCGTTATCAATAAGAGCATCCACGGCTTCCTGCAGCATGCGCTTCTCATTACGCACTATAATATCCGGAGCACCCAAATCCAGCAGTCTTTTCAAACGGTTATTACGGTTGATCACCCGACGATAAAGGTCGTTTAAATCCGAAGTGGCAAACCGGCCGCCGTCCAACTGTACCATGGGACGCAGCTCGGGCGGGATTACAGGCACCACATCCATAATCATCCACTCCGGGCGGTTGCCGCTTTTACGAAAAGCCTCTACCACTTCCAGTCGGCGAACAGCGCGAATTTTACGCTGCCCGGAAACATCACGCAGTTCCAAACGCAGCTCCCGATTCATTTCTTCCAAATCAATTTCTTGCAGCAGCTGCTTGATTGCCTCGGCTCCCATAAACGCCTTAAAATTGCTGCCGTATTTTTCCCTGTGCTCACGGTATTCGGTTTCGGTAAGCAGCTGCTTTTTAAGCAGCGGTGTTTCCATGGGATCGATTACTATATAGGAAACAAAATACAGCACCTTTTCCAACGCCCGAGGCGACATATCCAGCAAAAGCCCCATCCGGCTTGGTATCCCCTTAAAATACCAGATATGAGAGACCGGAGCGGCCAGCTCAATATGCCCCAGCCTTTCCCTGCGCACCTTGGAACGCGTTACTTCAACACCACATCGATCGCAAATTACGCCCTTATAGCGAACACGTTTATATTTACCGCAATGACATTCCCAATCGCGGGTGGGACCAAAAATACGTTCACAGAATAATCCGTCCCGCTCAGGTTTCAAAGTGCGGTAGTTGATGGTCTCGGGCTTCTTAACCTCACCGCTTGACCATGCTCGGATTTGTTCCGGAGAAGCCAGGCCTATGCGAATTCGGTCGAAGTTGTTCAAGTCCAACAAGGACCTCTCTCCCTTCGGGTTTTCTACCTGTTTTAGTAATTCTCCTCATCAGGGTCATAAACGGTCAATTCCTCGTCCAGATCATCTGTCTCATCCAGGTCATCCAATTTACCGTCTTTATCAACAAGAGCATCCTCATCCAGCTCATCAACATCCCCACCCGATTCCTCATCTTCCTCGTCTTCGGGTCCATCATAACTGTCGTCCCGCCGCCGCACCCGATCCTCGTGCAATTCTATACCCAAGTCTTTGGCGGTCTCGGCAATATCATCTTCCGCTTCTTTAATTTCAATTTCCTGGTCATCCTCTGAAAGTACTTTAACGTCAAGCCCAAGGCTCTGCAGCTCCTTGATAAGTACCTTAAAAGATTCAGGCACACCGGGTTCGGGCACATTCTCGCCTTTAACAATGGCTTCATAGGTTTTTACGCGTCCAACAACGTCGTCCGATTTAACAGTAAGTATCTCCTGAAGCGTGTACGCCGCACCATAAGCCTCCAGCGCCCAAACCTCCATTTCACCAAAACGCTGGCCGCCGAATTGGGCCTTCCCGCCCAAAGGCTGCTGAGTCACCAATGAATATGGTCCTGTAGAACGGGCATGAATTTTATCATCCACCAGGTGGGCCAGTTTAAGCATATATACGTACCCAACTGTGATAGAGCTATCGAATGGCTCGCCGGTACGCCCGTCATACAATGTCATTTTACCGTTCGCGGGCAATCCGGCCCTTTCCAGCTGAGCGACAATATCCTCTTCCAGTGCGCCGTTAAATACCGGAGTAGCCACATGTATCCCAAGCGCGCGGGCCGCCCAGCCCAGATGCGTTTCCAACACCTGTCCGATATTCATCCGGGAAGGCACCCCCAGAGGATTAAGCACAATTTCTATAGGCGTGCCGTCAGGCAAAAACGGCATATCTTCCTCGGGTAATATACGTGCCACAACGCCCTTGTTGCCATGCCGCCCGGCCATTTTATCACCCTCGGATATCTTGCGTTTTTGAGCAATATAGACCCGCACCAATTGATTTACTCCAGGCGGCAGCTCATCACCGTTATCCCGGGCGAATACCTTTACATCCACCACTTTACCGGCTTCACCATGGGGTACCCGCAGAGACGTATCTCGCACTTCGCGAGCCTTTTCGCCAAAAATAGCTCTAAGTAAGCGTTCCTCGGCTGTGAGCTCGGTTTCCCCCTTGGGTGTTACCTTACCCACCAGGATGTCCCCCGGACGCACCTCGGCCCCCACACGAATAATACCGCGATCATCCAGGTCCTTTAATATTTCCTCGCCGACATTGGGGATATCCCGGGTGATCTCTTCAGGGCCCAACTTAGTATCACGGGCATCGCATTCGTACTCCTCAATGTGTATGGAAGTAAAATAGTCCTGTTTAACTGTCTTTTCACTAATCAGTATAGCATCTTCGTAATTGTAGCCCTCCCATGGCATGAAGGCCACCAGTATGTTACGCCCCAAAGCCAGCTCACCATTATCGGTGGACGGCCCGTCGGCAATAACCTGACCGGCTGCAATTCTTTCCCCCTTACTAACTATGGGACGCATGTTTATACAGGTACCCTGATTGGACCTGTCGAACTTCAGCAATTTATATTTTTCCGATCTATTATCATCAGTGCGAATAACAATTTCAGCAGCCGTAACCCTTTCCACCACTCCACTGTTACCGGCAAGTTTAACCACGCCGGAATCCCTGGCCGCCTTATATTCAATACCGGTACCCACCAGCGGAGCATCGGTTCTAAGTAAGGGAACGGCTTGCCGCTGCATGTTGGCGCCCATTAATGCCCGGTTGGCATCATCATGTTCCAGAAACGGTATCAACGCAGTGGCTACACTAACCACCTGCTTGGGCGAAACATCCATGTAATCAACTTGTTCCACGGGA
Organism: Desulfoscipio sp. XC116; assembly: GCF_039851975.1. Lineage (GTDB taxonomy): Bacteria > Bacillota > Desulfotomaculia > Desulfotomaculales > Desulfallaceae > Sporotomaculum. The sequence goes on along the minus strand of NZ_CP156660.1, from coordinate 394,618 downwards.
GCCACCAATATCTCACTGCCATGACGGGCATTGACACGCGCATCGACAAAATAGTCGTCGTCGTTTAGCGGAGCGTTGGCCTGGGCAATAACCTGATCCTCTTCCTCGTCCGCAGTAAGATATATTATCTCCCCTGTAACCCGTTTGTTCTCCCTATCCACCTTACGGTAAGGTGTTTCAATAAAGCCAAATTTATTAATGCGCGCATAGCACGAGAGCGACCCAATTAAACCAATGTTGGGACCCTCCGGCGTCTCAATGGGACACATCCGCCCATAGTGAGAGTGGTGTACGTCCCGGACTTCAAAACCGGCTCTCTCACGGCTGAGACCGCCGGGTCCCAAAGCGGATAGACGACGTTTGTGTGTCAATTCCGCCAGAGGATTGGTCTGGTCCATAAATTGGCTGAGCTGACTTGAGCCAAAGAATTCTTTAATGGCCGCTACCACGGGGCGAATGTTAATCAACACCTGTGGAGTTATGACATCCACATCCTGAATGGTCATACGCTCCCGCACTACACGCTCCATCCGGGATAAACCAATGCGAAACTGATTTTGCAGCAGCTCGCCCACCGAGCGCAAACGCCGGTTGCCCAGGTGGTCGATATCATCTACCTGCCCCTCACCTTCCATAAGACGCAGTAAATAGTTCACCGTTTCAATAATATCTTGTGCAGTGAGCTCCCGGATAAATTCCCGTTCCTTGGGCACGTCAGCTTTCAAATAAGGATCAAATTCCGTTTCCTGGCTATCACTTTCGGGATAACGGTATAACACCCCGTGTTTAAGCTTTTTCTGAATTTTGTAACGACCTACAACCGCCAAATCGTAACGCTTGGGATCAAAAAAGAGTGTTTCCAGCAGCGACCGGGCGCTATCTACCGTAGGCGGTTCGCCTGGACGCAAGCGTTTATAGATCTCCACCAGCGCGTCTTCTGTGGAATCAGTATTATCCCGGGCCAGGGTTTCCTGAATATGTATATTTTCATTGAACAAATCTGTTATCATAATATTGGATCCATAACCCAAAGCCCTTATCAATACTGTTGCAGTGATCTTTCTGGTACGATCAATACGCACGTGAAGCTGGTCGTTAACATCGGTTTCAAATTCCAGCCAAGCGCCACGATTAGGTATAATAGTCGCGCCATAAAGCTTTTTGCCGCTGGGGTCGTGTGTCTCCGCAAAATAAACACCGGGTGAACGCACCAACTGGCTGACAATAACCCGCTCAGCCCCGTTGATAATAAAGGTACCCTTATCGGTCATCAACGGGAAATCACCCATAAAAACTTCCTGTTCTTTAACCTCACCGGTTTCCTTGTTGATCAGACGTACCTTTACCCTAAGTGGAGCCGCATAAGTAACATCGCGTTCTTTACATTGCTCAACGCCATACTTTGGTTTGCCCAGGTTATAATCAAGAAACTCCAGCACTAAATTGCCGGTAAAATCCTGAATGGGAGAAATATCATGGAACACCTCCCTCAGTCCTGCACTAAGAAACCATACGTACGAATTGCGCTGCACTTCAATAAGATTTGGCAGCTCCAGGACTTCCTGGAACTTCCCGAAATTCCACCTGGTTCTAGTACCCAGTTGTTCAGGATACATCTACAGCACCACACCCCCAAAAATAAGGCATTAATATTAATACAAACAAGGAAAAGCAAGGTATTGTTCTCTTCACAATCCCTCGCTTACTAACAAAATAAAAAAGCTATCTAATGTATTATTTCCATTATTTTTATAATGGATACATTATCTGAACATATATAAAAAATAATACTAGAATATGGTAATTCTACCAATACTCTTTACAATGCGATTTTAAGATTATAACATACTAATTTTTAACTGTCAAGCAAAAAGCCGCATCCAATCGGAAGCGGCTTTTTTTTATTCCGATATCAACTACTTGATTTCAGCAGTGGCACCGGCTTCGGCAAGCTTAGCCTTAAGCGCTTCGGCGTCTTCCTTGCTAATCTTCTCCTTGACAGGCTTGGGAGCACTGTCAACCAATTCCTTGGACTCTTTTAAGCCCAGACCGGTAGCCTCGCGTACCACCTTAATAACGTTAACTTTCTTATCTCCAACGGCTGTTAAAATTACATCAAATTCAGTTTGCACTTCTTCCTCGGCTGAGGCTGCGCCACCAGCCACGGGAGCCGCAACAGCCGCAACGGGGGCTGCCGCACTTACACCAAATTCATCTTCAAAAGCTTTGACCAGCTCGGCCAGCTCCAAAACGGTTAAGCCCTTAACGGCTTCCAGTATTTCTGCTACTTTGGACATTAATATAAACCTCCCTAATTTTTTTCTTATTCAAAAACCACACGGCAACGACGGATATGCAAAACGCCTTAACCCGCCGCTTCGCCGGCTTTTTTCTCTCGCACGGCATCAAGCACATAAACAAAATTCCTCAGCAAGCCCTGCAGAGCACCGGCAAAACCATACATGGGGGCCTGCATTCCGCCCAGCACTTTTGCCAGCAGCACCTCCCGGGAAGGTAAGCTGGCCAGTGCCTTCACTTGTGCTGCGTCAATAACCTGTCCTTCTAAAACGGCCGCTTTTATTTCCAGTTTCTTATACTCTTTAATAAATTCACTCAGTACTTTAGCCGGAGCTACCGGATCATTTATGCCAAAGGCCAGCGCAGTGGGGCCCTCCAAATAGGGATCTACATTTTCGATAGCCAATTCCCGAGCCGCGATTTTAATAATCGTATTCTTAGCTACCTTTAACTCACTGTCCGAATCGCGCATTTTACGGCGCAACTTGGTCATGGCATCAACATCAATACCCTTATAGTCGGCCATAATAATTATTTGCGAAGAACCCATCTTTTCTTTGAGCATTTGCAGCATTTGTTCTTTTTCCTGCTTATTAATAGGCAATATGTACACCTCCTTTTCCAATTCAAATTCTTAATTCGGTTGGGACTCTAGGCCGCTCCGAATTTTAGGAACCGTTATCCGGGGAGCTCAGCACCGCTTATCCGCCTCTTAAAAGTGAAGGTATCGGCGGCGACCGGCCATCGGATAACTAAAAAACCTCCGGCGCAGACGCATATGCCAGAGGCCCGTTTAAGCAAACGCTTAAAAGGTTTAACCCTCCCGGCCTCGGCTGGCGGCATTTAACCATTATGCCCGCAACGGGCGCCTGCTGTCTGCGGCTAGGTATCACTATGCAGCTTAATTTATCAGGCAGTAACTTTCTGGGCGCTAACCTTAACACCGGGCCCCATGGTGGTGGTAATTGTAATACCTTTAATATACTGGCCCTTGGCAGCCGCAGGTCTGACCCGGATAAGCTGGTCGACCAATGCCTTTAAATTCTGGGCAAGTTTTTCAGCATCAAAGGAAGCTTTACCAATAGGAGCGTGAATATTCCCGGCCTTATCCACCCGGTATTCAATCTTACCGGCTTTCACTTCTTGTATAGCCTGGTTAACATCGAAGGTAACAGTACCTGTTTTGGGGTTGGGCATTAACCCACGCGGGCCAAGAATACGACCCAATTTACCCACCATACCCATCATATCCGGGGTAGCAATGGCCACTTCAAATCCCAGCCAGCCTTCCTTTTGAATCTTTTCCACCATATCTTCCGCACCGACAAAATCCGCTCCGGCAGCTTCGGCTTCCTTGGCCTTATCATCCCTGGCAAAAACCAGCACAGTACGAGTTTTACCGGTACCGTGTGGCAACACCATGGCTCCCCGGACCTGCTGGTCGGCATGCCGCGGGTCCACGCCAAGCCTAACCGCGACCTCCACAGTTTCATCAAACTTAGCTTTGGACATGCTTTTGAGCAAGTCAATTGCTTCCTGCGGATCGTAAAGTTTTGCACGGTCAATTTGTTTGGCCGCATCTTGATACCTTTTCCCTCTTTTTGGCATATATTGTACCTCCTTGTGGTATTAACGGAAATGATCCTCCCACATTTTTAACCGGCTACCTCTATACCCATGCTGCGTGCGGTCCCTTCAACCATACGCATAGCCGCGTCAACATCGTTAGCGTTTAAATCCTGCATTTTTAACTCGGCAATTTCCCGCACCTGGGCACTGGTTACCTTGCCTACTTTCTTCTTATTAGGTTCGCCCGAAGCAGTCTCCAGCCCGGCCGCCTTTTTCAGCAGTACCGCCGCCGGGGGGGTTTTAGTGATAAAGGTAAAACTCCTGTCTTCATAAACAGTTATTTCTACCGGAATAATCATCCCCGCCTGCTTGGCCGTACGTTCATTATAATCTTTAACAAATTGCATAATATTAACCCCATGTTGGCCCAGTGCCGGACCCACCGGGGGTGCGGGAGTAGCCTTACCCGCCGGTACCTGCAATTTAATAACTGCCGCTACCCGTTTAGCCATATGTTACACACCTCCTCGCGCTGTCTAATTTATTTTTTCAACCTGATTATAATCAAGCTCCACCGGGGTTTCCCGGCCAAACATGGATATCAATACCCTTAGCTTGTTCTTATCAAGCAGTATTTCCTCAATAACCCCGCCAAAATTCTCAAAAGGCCCGGAGGTCACTCGCACCTGTTCGCCAACATTAAAGTCAACTTTGGTACGCGATTCCTCCATACCCATCGTCCTGATAATTTGCCGGGCTTCCGCTTCTTCCAGCGGAATAGGCTTAGCCCCGCTACCTACAAAACCGGTTACTCCGGGAGTATTACGCACCACGTACCATGAATCGTCGGTCATTATCATTTCCACCAAGACGTAGCCGGGGAAAATTTTCCGTTTGGTAACCTTTTTTTTGCCGTCTTTAAACTCTACCTCGTCTTCCATGGGAACCAAAATACGGAATATCTTATCTTCCATATTCATGGACTCAATGCGCTTTTCCAGGTTCGCCTTAACCTTGTTTTCATAACCGGAGTAGGTATGTATGACAAACCAGCGCTTACTCATAAATATAAGGGACCCGGCGTGAACGCAGGCCCCTCACCCCCTTGACTATTTTATCAGCATACCCATGGCCGAACCGAGAATAATATCAAATACCCAAATTAATACAGCCACAAACACCACCGAAACCAAAACCACCGAAGTATAAATCATGGTCTCCCTGCGATTGGGCCAGTGCACTTTTTTGAGTTCGTTCGTTACCCCACGGAAAAAAGCTCTAGCTTGCTCAATTCGGTTAGGCTTGTTGGCAGCGGCATTCTTTTTGGCCACTTCTTTCCGATTATCTTTTTTAACTAATTCTTTCCCTATGCCTGTGCCTGTGCCTTTATCTTTTTTCATAGACCCTTCCTGTTTTTTGGTCACGGCCACATATGCCACATCCTTAAATATACTTATCTGGTTTCCTTATGCATGGTATGGGTATGACAAAACTTGCAATACTTCTTCAGCTCAATACGATTAGGATCGTTTTTCTTATTCTTGGTTGTTGAATAATTTCTGCGCTTACACTCGGTGCAGGCCAACGTTACTCCCACCCTCACCGGGCCCACCTCCCTAAACTAAAAAAAGACCTTTTGTCCTTTTTTTAAAAATTACCTTATCAACTTTAACACAATTCAAAACAGCTGTCAAGATAAGGGTAGAGAATCGGCATCAACCAATTCTCCACCCCCGCTAAGCTATAACTATTCGTTGATACCGGTAACAACACCGGCGCCCACGGTACGGCCGCCTTCACGAATAGCGAAGCGCAATCCTTCTTCTATGGCAATGGGAGTAATAAGCTCGATATCCATTTTAATGTTGTCGCCGGGCATTACCATTTCCACACCCTCCGGCAGCTGAGCCACGCCGGTCACGTCTGTGGTGCGGAAGTAAAATTGCGGGCGGTAACCATTGAAAAACGGTGTATGCCGGCCGCCCTCTTCTTTGGTCAGCACGTATACTTCCGCGTGAAATTTGGTATGGGGCTTGATGCTGCCGGGTTTGGCCAGCACCTGGCCGCGCTCGATTTCTTTACGGTCTACACCGCGCAGCAGACAGCCTACATTGTCGCCCGCTTCGCCGCGGTCAAGTATCTTGCGGAACATTTCCACGCCGGTAACGACGGTCTTGCGCGGCTTATCCATGAGACCTACGATTTCTACTTCTTCACCTACTTTGACGGCGCCGCGCTCAATACGACCGGTGCCCACGGTACCGCGACCGGTGATGGTGAATACGTCTTCGATAGGCATCAAAAACGGCTTGTCGATGTCACGTTCCGGGTTGGGAATATAGGAGTCTACTGCGTCCATCAGTTCCCAAACGCTTTTGCACCATTCGCAGTCACGTTTGCCGCACCCGCATTCCAACGCTTTTAATGCCGAACCGGTGATTACAGGTATGTCGTCGCCGGGAAATTCGTATTGGCTTAATAGCTCACGCACTTCCATGTCTACCAGCTCCAGCAGTTCGTCGTCGTCTACCTGGTCGGATTTGTTCAGGTACACCACGATATAGGGCACACCTACCTGGCGGGAGAGCAATATATGTTCACGGGTCTGGGGCATGGGACCGTCGGCGGCCGATACTACCAGTATGGAGCCGTCCATCTGGGCTGCGCCGGTAATCATATTCTTTACATAGTCGGCGTGACCGGGGCAGTCTACGTGCGCGTAGTGCCTGGCTGTGGTCTCGTATTCCACGTGGGCGGTATTGATGGTAATCCCGCGCTCTCTTTCTTCCGGTGCGTTATCAATCTCATCGTATTTCTTCACTGTGGCTCCGCCAACTGTCGACAGTATAGTGGTGATCGCCGCGGTCAGCGTGGTTTTGCCATGGTCTACGTGACCAATGGTACCAATGTTTACGTGCGGTTTGGTCCGCTCAAATTTCGCCTTTGCCATGGTTGGTTTTAATTCCTCCTTGCTTTAGCAAAAAATATAAGGTTGGTAGCTATATTGCGCTTGCCAATCACCAATATTAGTCTGGAATATGCCTGGAGCTTGGCCAAATGCAGAACAATGCAAGTAAATTACACAAACTTCCGCCAACCTGACGGAATTATTTCGCATTTTCGCATAATACTATGTATGTTGCAGCATCTCTTTATTATTTCCAATTTTACCACTTTTATTAACCGACAACCAAATACCAAGGAATTTATTCGATAGTTATCAGATAAATCCTTCTTTATAAGTTAAAATTTGATTTCACTGCCAAAAGTCTGTTATTAAGCAATTACAGACTATATATGGCTTATACTATTGCGCATTACAACTGTATATTGTAGATATTTTACTAAAGGGTTCATGCAGCCGAATCAGATTTATAAAAGCAGTTTAAAATGAAAAAACCAGCTTTGTGCTGGTTTCTGGTAGCGGCGCAGGGATTTGAACCCCGGACACTGCGGGTATGAACCGCATGCTCTAACCATCTGAGCTACGCCGCCATATATAAAACTGGAGCCACTAACCGGATTTGAACCGGTGACCTCATCCTTACCAAGGATGCGCTCTACCTCCTGAGCTATAGTGGCATTTGGTTGCGGGGGAGGGATTTGAACCCCCGACCTTCGGGTTATGAGCCCGACGAGCTGCCAACTGCTCCACCCCGCGTCAACATTTAATACTATACCATATCTTAAATCACTATTCAAATGCAAATTATCAAATACAAATTACTATAAGTATATTCAAAGTTTGGTGGAGAGGGCAGGATTCGAACCTGCGAAGGCGTCGCCGGCAGATTTACAGTCTGCTCCCTTTGGCCACTCGGGAACCTCTCCACTAAATTATTCTGGAGCCGGCGATGGGACTCGAACCCGCAACCTGCTGATTACAAGTCAGCTGCTCTGCCAATTGAGCTACGCCGGCACTGGCGACAAAGATTATTATAAGCGAAGTATGTATCTTTGTCAACAGATTGACGCGACAAAAAAACAAATAGAATCCAACAAAAAAAGCCAACTGCCCTAATGAACAGTTCGGCTTTTAAACTTAAAAAAATTTTAGGCCTCGCGCTTCTCCAGATAACGCTCCAATTTTCGCTTTACTCTTTGCAAAGCATTATCAATAGATTTAACATGCCTCTTAAGATCCACGGCAATTTCCTGGTAGGACTTTCCTTCCAGGTAAGACATTAACACTTTCCACTCCAATGAACTTAGTATTTCACCCATCTTTTCTTCAATATCATCAAATTCCTCCCGACTGATAATTAATTCTTCGGGATCGGATATTTTAGAACCTGATATAACATCCAGCAAGGTACGGTCAGAGTCTTCGTCATAAATAGGTTTATTTAAAGAAACATACGAATTTAACGGAATATGTTTTTGTCTGGTAGCGGTTTTAATAGCAGTTATTATTTGGCGTGTAATACATAACTCTGCAAAAGCACGAAAAGACGACAACTTGTCCATCCGAAAATCACGAATCGCCTTATATAGACCGATCATACCCTCCTGGATAATATCCTCACGGTCTGCACCAATCAAAAAATAAGAACGTGCTTTGGCTCGTACAAAATTTTTATACTTATTTATTAAATACTCAAGAGCTGCATCGTCACCCTCACGAGCAAATTCCACAACGTCTTCGTCAATCATTAACTGAAAATCGCTGGAAGCATCCTTTTGGGCGTGTAAATTCAACAATATCCCTCCCGCCGTAATCTCCCCAACGAAACCCACACAGAAAAAAAATACCCCACATCATTTTTTAAGACAACTATATCCAAGCATTTAATCCCAGATAGTACATGTGCTTATAATACCAATTTTTAATCAACTAGCTAGTACATACATTTACAAATCTTATTATAACCATCCCGGGGGAGCTCGTCAAGCAAAAAAGCTCACTGCGCATCCATATAAATCCTAATCTTTTTTTCTTCTCCACTGCTCAAATATTTGGCGAATATGTCCCCCCAGACGATTTTCCAGATAGCTGTCGGTATAATCTTTACGCGCCAATCGCTTCTGATTTTCCTCTCCCGCCTTACGCACCCGCGCCATTAACTCCCCCGGTGTCATGCGATAAGCACCCCGACCAAAGATAACCCTTTGCTCATCCCAATCGGAGGTGGCCACATGAACATTGCCGTCTTTCGGCATATCGCCCACCAATCTTTCAATTAAAGAATCGGCGGTTTCATCTTCCCGGGTGTAAAATACCTGCACTCCATTTGTCTCTTCATATCTTTCCTGATTACCCTTAACCCTGTGCGCGTCAAAAACCACCACCACTCTGTCACCGCTGAACCCGGCGTAATTAGCCAGTATATCTATCAACCGATCCCGGGCATGCTCCAGGCTTTCATCTTTCAGCCCGGCCAATTCCGGCCAGGCATGGACAATATTATAGCCGTCAACCAGAATGTATTCATTCATTTCATTCCCTACTTCTCTGGCGCACCGCATCAAACAGAATTAGCGCCGCCGCCACCGAGGCGTTAAGGGAATTAACCCGACCGGCCATAGGTAACTTTACCAATAAATCGCACTTTTCCCGTACAAGCCGCCCCAGGCCTTTATCCTCCCCACCGATTACTATGGCCAGCGGACCCGCCAGGGGAGCATCCCAAACCAATTGCCGCGCATCGGGATGCGCACCTACCACCCAGATACCCCGCTCTTTAAGTAATTCAATAGTGCGAACCATATTAACCACCCGGGCCACAGGCACAAACTCCACCGCCCCGGCCGAGGACTTAACAACCACCGGAGTTACCGCGGCGGACCGGCGTTTGGGAATAAGCACCCCGTGAGCACCGGCTGCATCGGCGGAGCGAATGACGGCCCCTAAATTATGCGGGTCCGTAACTTCATCCAACAGTATCAGCAAAGGATCAGCGTCTTTTATACCGTCCAGAATATCCTCCAGCTCTGCATATGCATACGGCGCAACCTGGGCAATCACACCCTGATGAACCACACCGGGCGCCATGCGGTCCAAAATTTGTTTAGCCACATTTTGCACGGGCACTTGCTTTTCTCTAGCCAGCTTGATAATATCTGCGGTTGCGGCAGACCTTATATCCCGAGCCAGATATATTTTATTTATGGTTCGGCCGGCCCTGAGCGCCTCGCTCACCGGATTACGTCCAACAACAATTTGCTCCATAGACAATTCTCCACCCAGTACCTATAATTTCCGGAACTTATCGCATACTTCGGCTTGCCTGCCACAGCTCATGGCGCCTTCCGGGCAAGGCCCGGTCAGACAACCGGGACCGGCTTCCCGGAACAGCTCGGGAGCCACCTGCCGCACCAAGCGCAGCATTTCCGTAGCCAACGCCCTTATTTCCCATTGTGCCCGGTTACAGCAGCGCAAGGCAAAAAAATGCAACAGCTCTCGGGCATTCATAGTAACCACCAGCTTAGTTTCGGCGGCATTGGGCAGAATAAACCGGGCGTCTTCCCGGGCCGCATCCCCGTGGCAAGCCAGTTTTTCCAGCCATTGATCATACCATTGCTGTATTTTAGCCATCTGCCCGGCATATTCCTGCACTTCGTTATCACCCAAGGCGGCAATGCGCGGTGGAATTATATAATTAAATACACCAGCTGCTTTAGCAGAACTGTCTTCACTGACGTACCGCTGGGACTTCACGCTGAAACTGGCAATCCTGTGCCTGGTTATCTGAGCCAAGAGGCTTCGGGAAACCCCCTCCACCCCAAAAGTAAAGCTGACATGCTCTATGGGTGTTAAATGTCCCATATCGGCTAATTTGCGCACAAAAAGTGACTGATCTACCTCAGTAACGCCCTGTTGCAGTTCTCCTATATCCGCGGAGGAATAACAAAGCTTAGCCGCCAAAGCCACCAGCTGCTCGGGATTTATAGTATGTTGCAACAGTTCGACGCGCAGTTCCGTTCTCCCCATAACATTGTTCCCCCAAAACCTTTTTATATAATCCAAACAACAACCACGATCAATAATCAAACTTGGGCGATATCAAAAGCAGTAAGCAAATAGTTCGCAGAAAGAAGTTCCGTTCTTAACGCCCCGTACCAAGTTCCTGTTCGATTACCTCCCGGGCCAAGCTTAATATTTCTTCCAATCTGGGCCAATCACGCTGCAGGTACAGGTAACCCACCAAGCTTTCGAATCCGGTGCTATGCCGGTACTCAATCACACTGTCACCCCTTGGCGCGTGGCCGGGCTTGGCGTTACGCCCGCGGCGGGCCACCGCTTCCTCGGTTTTATTAAGGCGCCCGTCAAGAGCGAAGAAAATTTTGGCCTGAGTCGAAGCACGCACGTGCCGCACCGCCTCCCGGTGCAATTTGTTAACGTTGGTTATACCCTGGTTAACCAGATACTCCCGCACTGCCAGCTCGTATACCGCGTCCCCTATGTATGCCAGAACCAAAGAGGATACTTCCCGGGGATCAATGTTTATGGCCGTCTCTCCAAACATATTTACCCCTGCTTTTTCCAGCGCACTCCGCCGGGGGTATCTTCCAAAATGATACCCATTTCCTTCAGGCGGTCACGCAGACGATCGGCAGTGGACCAGTCTCTATTTTGGCGTGCGGTTTGTCTGATCTCAATAATTAAATCTATTAAATCATCCACCAGGCTTTCCCTTCCCAATCCATCTTCCTCCAGCAGAATCCCGCCGTCGGCGCCGGTCTTAAATATTCCCAGCACACCGTTAAACTGCATGAACATCTGCCGGGCTTTTTGCAGCGCGGCGACTCTTTCCGACGGGCCGGGTAAATCACCGGTTTGCAAATAACTATTCACTATCCGGGCCAGGTCAAACAGCATACCGGTAGCCAGAGCAGTATTAAAGTCATCATCCATGGCCTTTTCAAATTCCATGCGTATTTCTTCCAAACGAACGGCCAGCGCAGGATCGGGCATTGCCGCATCCGCGGATTCCCGTCCCGCCAGGGCCTCATCCAGCAAACGCAGACTGGTTTTTATGCGTTCCAAACCCCTTGAGGCGGCAGTTAACTTTTCATCATCAAAATCCAGGGGGCTGCGATAGTGTGTACCCAACAGGTAAAAGCGCACCACTTCGGAAGGAAACTTTCCTAAAATATCCCGTACTAAAAAAAAGTTCCCCAACGATTTGCTCATTTTTTCCTGATTTACAGTGATAAACCCGTTATGCATCCAATAACGGGCAAAGGGCTGGCCTGTGGCCGCCTCGGACTGGGCAATCTCGTTCTCGTGATGAGGGAAGATCAAGTCAAACCCACCGCCGTGAATATCAAAGTTAACACCTAAATATTTCAGGGCCATGGCAGAACATTCAATATGCCAGCCGGGTCTGCCCGGACCCCAAGGGCTATCCCAGGCAGGCTCACCGGGCTTGGCGGATTTCCACAATGCAAAGTCCATCGGATCGTTCTTACGTGCGTCAACCTCCACCCGGGCCCCCGCCTGCATGTCTTCCAAAGTTCGGCCGGATAATTTGCCATAACCGGTGAATTTACGCACATTATAATAAACATCGCCATCCACCGGGTAAGCAAAACCCTTGTCCGCCAAGGTCTCAACCAGCTTAATAATTTCCGTGATATGACCGGACACTTTGGGGTAAATATCAGCCCGCATTACGTTTAACGCATCGGCATCTATAAAATATTCCCTGATATACCGTTCAGCCATAGCCAGAGGGTTATCACCATCTTCCCGGGCCCGGCTGATTATCTTATCATCAATATCTGTAAAATTCTGGACATATAATACGTTAAATCCTTTATATTTCAAATAACGGCGCACCGTATCAAAAACCACAATCGGCCGGGCATTACCCAGGTGGATATAGTTATAAGTGGTCGGACCACAGACATATATGGCTGCTTTGCCCGGTTCACGGGGTGTAAACTCTTCTTTTTTTCCGGTTAAGGTATTATATATACGCATAATCCAATGATCCCCATTCCTTTCTTGCTCAATGCACAACATTACCCTTGCGCAAGACAAAATCCGTTTATATATTCACTTGCTTAACGCTGTTTACTATTAATATCCTGTAATGCCTGCTCCAGTTCTTTAACCCGCTTTTCCAATATCTCCACGTTTTTTTGCATACTAAACATCGACTCGGCCACAGGATCAGGCAGCAGGTCATGACGCAAGTCAATCATAGATACCCCTGCATCTAATATTTTTTCACCGTCCCGAACCACTACCTTACCCGGCACACCGACTACGGTGCTATTGGGAGGAACAGCCTTCAGCACCACGGAACCGGCACCGATCTTACTGTTATCGCCCACAGTGAACGACCCAAGTATTTTAGCACCGGTGCTGATTACCACATTATTTCCGATGGTCGGGTGACGTTTACCTTTCTCTTTCCCGGTGCCCCCCAGGGTCACTCCCTGATAAATAGTTACATTGTTGCCTATCTCGGCGGTTTCCCCGATAACTACTCCGGCGCCGTGATCAATAAATAAACCTTCACTAATCCTGGCCCCCGGGTGGATTTCAATTTGCGTGACCGCCCTGGCAAACTGGGAAATCAGCCGGGCTATGAGAAAAAAACGATGCCGGAAAAAGAAGTGAGCGACCCGGTGCAATGTAATGGCATGCAGACCGGGATAGCAAAGCAGTACCTCAAGCACCGATTTAGCGGCCGGGTCCCTTTCAAATACCGCTTGCATATCTTTACGGAGCCGACCAAACAACAAACCCATCCCAGCCTTTCCGATATCTATAAGTTAGCCCGGTTTCTAGCCTACCGCGGCCAGCGCCTTTTCCAAACGGACGATAACCTTTGGCGCACCAAGCACAGGCAGCAAGTGGTGCAAATCCGGACCGCTGAGTTTACCGGTCAAGGCAACCCGCAGCGGCTGATAAACCTTCTTTCCGCCGATCCCCAGCTCTTTGGGCAGCTTTTTCAATAATGCCCGGGCACCGTCCTCATCCAAATCATCCACATAGCCGACCAATTTATCCCGCAATGCTTTAATTACCGCAGGCACTTGTTCCTGGGTCAGAATGCCTTGTGCCTCACTATTGTCATAACCGGGATCGTTAAAAAAGACATCGGCAAAATCATTGATTTGCGCCATATACTCCAGGCGCTCTCTGACCGCAACTACTATTAGACGCACCTTCTCCCGCACCGAGTCGTCTAAGACATCGGGCAAATAACCGGCCTTGCGTAAAAAAGGTATCGCCAATTCCGCAAGCCGCTCCACCGAACTGTGCCTGATGTAATTGCCGTTCAGCCAGTTCAGTTTCTCAAGGTCAAACACCGCCGGGCTTTTGGATACACGCTCCAGTGAAAATTGTTCCTTAATCTGGTCCAGGGTAAAGACCTCTTCCTCGGTACCCGGAGACCAGCCTAAAAGTGCTAAAAAATTCACCAGCGCCTCGGGTAAATAGCCTAATTCCCGGTACTGTTCAATAGATGTGGCACCATGGCGCTTGCTCATTTTAGAACGGTCTTTGCCCAGTATCAATGACACATGAGCAAATTCCGGCACGTCCCAACCCAGCGCCTCGTACAGTAATACCTGCAGAGGTGTGTTGGAGAGATGTTCCTCGGCACGGATAACATGGTTGATACCCATTAAATGATCATCCGCCACCACGGCAAAATTATACGTGGGTATGCCATCCGACTTGATAATAATGAAATCTCCGATACCGGCACAGTCAAAATTAACAGCCCCCCGCACAATATCCCGCACCGTGATTATCTTATCCGCGGGCACTTTAAAGCGCAATACCGGCTTACGGCCCCCGGCTTCCAAACGCGCACAATCTTCCGGACTAAGATCACGACACCTGCCGGTGTATCTAACCAATTCCCCGGCGGCCAATTGAGCCTCCCGCTGGGCGGCTAACTCCTCCTCGCTGCAGTAGCACCGGTAGGCCAACCCGTTTTCCAGCAATTGAGCGGCGTAACGTGAATATATTTCCAGTCTCTCTGTTTGGCGATACGGACCGTTGCCGCCCCCCACATTAATACCTTCATCCCAGTCCAGGCCAAGCCAGCGCAGCGAGGACAATATATCGTCTTCCGATGCTCTCGACGAACGATCCAAATCGGTATCCTCTATACGCACAACAAATTTACCGCCGTAATGGCGGGCAAAAAGCCAATTAAACAGGGCAGAGCGTGCCCCACCTATATGTAAAGGTCCTGTCGGGCTGGGTGCAAATCTAACTTTAGTATCGATCAATGCTGGTTCCACTCCCTTATTATGGCTGTTTTTCGACACTTAATTATATCACTGCGCAGTATTTACTAGCAACTTTTTACACTAATTGGGCAGGTAAAAGAAACAACAGGCCATAATTGTTTAAAGCCGTATCCCACGGATAGCCGGAGGATACGGCTTCAATATTTACTTTAACTAATACTCCCATTGATCAGCCGGCATCATTTACCTTATAAATACATGCCACCGCCTGGGCCGCAATGCCCTCACCCCGGCCGGCGAACCCCAGCCCTTCCGTAGTAGTGGCCTTAACACTGATTAGATCAGTGGTCACGCCAATTTCCCGGGCCATATTCAACCGCATCTGCTCGATATAAGGGGATATCTTGGGCGCCTGGGCTATAACCACGGCATCCACGTTGCCCACCACCCAGCCCTGACTGCTTAGATGAGCAGCTGCTTTCTTCAACAGTACCAGACTGGATATATCTTTGTATTGCGGGTCATGGTCGGGGAAATGCCTGCCAATATCGCCGCACCCGGCGGCACCCAGCAAAGCATCCATCACGGCGTGCACCAGCACATCAGCATCCGAATGGCCTTTCAGCCCCACATGATGGGGAATTTTTGCCCCGCCCAGTATCAATGGCCGTCCCGCCACCAGCTCGTGCACGTCGTATCCTATACCCACTCGCAGCATCCCATCCACCTCCCGGGGGTCAGGCTTAAACTTTATTAAACCAACTAAGTAAATTCTTTGTTATTGCTTAGGCATTAACGTTTCGGCCAGGGCTATATCTTCCGGAGTAGTTATCTTGATATTGGCGTAATCTCCCCGCACCAGTTTGACGGGATGCCCCAGCCGCTCCACCAGAGAAGCATCATCGGTCCCTGCAAAACCATCCCGGATGGCTGCCCGATGTGCTTCCAAGAGCAGTCGGCAATTAAACACCTGGGGCGTTTGCACCTGCCACAGCTTGTCCCGCGGCAGGGTTTCACGCACCAGATCTTGTTCGCCCGCTACTTTAATGGTATCCTTGGCAGGCGCCGCCAGAGTGGCGGCGCCCCACTGCCGAGCCTGGTGAATCGTTTCCCGAATTTTTTCAGGCTTAACCAATGGGCGCGCACCATCATGCACCACTACCAGTTCAACACCGGTGGGCAAAGCCATCAAACCACGCCTAACGGAATCTCCACGACTCACTCCACCCGGAATAATTTTTATATCGGCGCCTGGCATATATTTTTCCAGCACTGACTTAAAACTACTTTCCTCACCCGGCGTCACCACGAGAATAATGCCATCCACCGGTACCGCCTGCAAAGCCCGCAGCGCGTAAACAACCACCGGCCGCCCCGCCAAGCCGAGCAATTGCTTATTCACCCCACCACCCATGCGAGTACTCCGGCCGGCTGCGGCTACCAGTGCATAAACGCTACCCAAGCACCTTCACCTCTCCGTAATTATGAGTATCCGACCGGGCGTCGCCTCGCCGGTCCGATCGAGGCTTGGCAAATATCATGCGACCGGCCGCTGTTTGCAGTACACTGGTCACCAGCACGGTTATTGTTTGTTGCATATGCCGTTTACCGCCGTCCACTACAATCATAGTACCGTCATCCAGATAGGCTATGCCCTGTCCGGACTCCTTACCTTCTTTGACTACCTGTACCACCATTTCCTCACCCGGCAGCACAACAGGTTTAACAGCGTTGGCCAATTCATTTATATTTAACACTTTTACGCCATGCAGTTCAGCCACTTTATTTAAATTAAAATCATTGGTCACTATCTTGGCCCCCAGTTTCTGAGCCAACTTAACCAGTTTAGTATCCACTTCCAGAGAGTCGTCAATACCTTTGGTGTTATCATTAATAACCACTTTAACTGCCGCGTCCTTGCGTAAATTATTTAAAATATCCAGCCCCCGGCGCCCCCGGTTACGCTTCAGCAAATCCGACGAATCCGCTATATGCCGCAACTCCTCTAATACAAAACCCGGTACTACCAGAGTCCCCTCAACAAAACCGCTGGCTGACAAATCGGCAATCCTGCCGTCAATAATTACACTGGTGTCAAGAATCTTTTGGATACCGGTTTGTTTGACTTCCGAAGCAACTTTTTCTTTACTTCCGCCCAGACGGGGTATGTTGCTGAAAAAGCTCATTATTTCTTCACGCTTTTTAACACTTATCGTCATCCCCAGGTAGCCAAGCAATAAAGTCACCGCAATCCAAATTATTTTACCCGGAAAACCCATAAATGCAAAAACAGAACCTAATAAATTAGCTATAATAAGTCCGACGATGAGGCCAACTGATCCCATGACCAGATCTTGCACCGGTGTTTTACTGAGCATTTGCTCCAATAGTGCCGTCAGCCACAGGGAAAATCGAATCAGCCAAGGCGTTAATAAAATACCCAGCACCAAACCAATCAGCGCACCTAAACCGATAATACCAAACTTCATAGTATCGGTAAGAGGCCATAAGGCTAAATCCGATATATACCACCCCAAATAACTACCGCCGGCAGCAAACAATACCACCATAAGCACAAATATCAACTTCCTAACCATTCTTTTTCACCTCCTCCATTGTTAATTATTATTTACACCGGTATTATATTCTATTATGGATGATTTAAAAGTTTGTTTCAACCATTTTGGAGAATTTTTCCGGCAAATAAAAATACGCCAGTTGCCTGACGTATTATGCAAAGACTCCCTCAATCATAGATTTTGTCTTATCCTCACCCAACTCGGTAGCCAGCACCAGCTCACTTATTAGTATTTGCCGGGCGTTCTCCAGCATTTTTCGTTCACCCGAGGAAAGACCCTTTTCTTTATCCCTCTTTACCAAATTTCTTACGACTTCCGCAACTTCATAGATGTTACCGCTTTTTATTTTTTCCAGGTTGGCCCGATAACGCCTGTTCCAGTTGTCCGACATGCTAGTGGATTGTTCACGTAAAATACGAAAAACCCGCTGCACCCCGTCATCATCAATTACCTGACGCAACCCCACCTCTTTACAGTTGGAAATCGGTATCATTACCTTCATATCACCAACCGGTAACCTGAGGATATAGTACTGTCTGGTTTCCCCGAGAACTTCCTTTTCCTCGATGGCTTCAATGATCCCGGCACCGTGCATGGGATAAACAACTTTATCTCCAATTTTAAACAAATTCCCGGACCTCCTTACCATATTCATAAAATAATATACCATAAAAATAGGATATTGTCAAGGAAATCTAATATTTTAGCACAGCGCAAACCTTGTGTCAATAAGTATTTTTAAAGTTGTTAGGTTTGACAGGACAAGCCGCTCACCGTTATAATTACTGCAAGGTTTTAAAATTATAAAGGAGTGAAACCGTTTGCTCAAAAATATAATGTACGACGAATTTCAACATACGGTTTCTGAAATATTGCTCTGCAACCAAAGTATCCTGGACCTACTGGCTAAATCTCAAGAAACCAACGCCAAAATGAATCGAAACATTATTAAATCCGTGACAAGCTGCGGATGTTTGAAAATAAACGCAGCCAAAAAGCAAATCCCACCCGAAACCTCGCTGGAGGAATTAAAAAGACTGCTGGAATCGCACCTGGAAGGCAAACTATGTGACAGCTGCCGGGAAATCATAGAATTGGAAATGGGGCGTACCCTCTTTTATCTGGCCGCTCTTTGCAATTTGCTTGATTTAAACATGTATGATATTTTAATTAAGGAGCAAAAAAAGATAAGGGCACTGGGGCTATACAACTTGGCCTGACCGGGTCCTGATTCATAGCCGTCCGCAGATACAACTCAACTAAAAACAACGCCGGTCCGACTTTTAAATCTATCAAACATAAAGCGAACGCTCTTACTGCGTTCCAAAATAGATTTCTGCATCAATAGGTTATTTTCCTGCTGTTATGTTTTTCATTTTTTACATAAAAATTTATTAAGGCGTGGAGCCTAACCACGCCTTAATAAATTTTATTCTATTTAAACGAATCGTTCCTGGGTAAGCTGATCGCGATACCTCTGCAGCCCTTCCTTAATGGAACGTGCCCTCACCTCACCAATTCCCTCAACGGCATCCAATTCTTCAATTGTGGCCCCAAGTATCTTCCGCAGTGAGCCAAATTCACGCACCAGATTTTCCACCACTTGCAGGGGCAGCCGGGGGATTTTTTCTAAAATACGATAACCGCGCGGCGCCACACTCTGATCCAGTATGCTGGCACTGCCCGGGTGCCCCAGGGCACGCGCTATAAGCGAAAGATCCAATAAGTCTTCAGCCGGCCAGCTGCTGATCATAAACAAGACACTTTCCGGCGGTTTTTCGCCGCTTAGGGTGGCGTAATCTTGAATAATTAAACGCCCTTCATCCTCCACATTGGCCACCAGCTCTTCAAGCTGCATAGTAATTAAACGTCCTTCGGTTCCCAGCTCGCCTATATATCGTTTAATCTCTTTAACTACCCGCAAAACCATTTCCGTCCTTTGAATAGCCTTGGCCACATCAAATAGCGTGACGGCTTCCTCAAATTCCAGTATACTTAAATTAGCCACAACCCTGTTTAACACATGACGATACTTCTCCAAAGTTTGTATGGCCTGATTTGCTTTAGTAATAACAACTCCCGATTCTCTCAGTACATATTTTATATTACCCTTATAAATAGTAATAACACTCCGCCGCTGGGATATGGAGATAACCAATGCACCTGTTTGCTTAGCCACACGTTCCGCCGTCCGGTGCCTGATACCCGTCTCACTGGAGGGGATACTTAAATTGGGGATCAATTGGGTGTTAGCCGCTATAATTTTTTTAACATCTTCACTAATAATTATGGCCCCGTCCATTTTAGCCAATTCGTAAAGATTGGCTGGAGTAAAAACAGCATTGATAGCAAACCCGCCTTCGGCCAGCTCCATAATTTCGGGACCATCACCAATGACTAGCAGACCTCCGGTCTTAGCCCTTAAAATATTTTCCATACCTTCCCGCAGCGGCGTACCCGGCGCAACCATCCGCAACACCTTGAGCAATTTATCTTCCAATTTTATCCCCCTTCTAAAGCACCGGTATAAGTAAAATTCTACATATATTAGAATGCCAAGTCAAATGCTTCAGCCAGTGTTGCCGCTTCTAAAATATTTAGCCCGCTGACTTTTGGCAGACCCTTTTGTCGAGGCGCCAGGCAAGAGCCAAAACCCAGCTGGGCAGCTTCCCGAATCCTTTTATCCGCTGCAGCAACCTGTCTTATTTCACCGGTCAGCCCCAGCTCACCCATAATCACCATGCGCCCGTCAATGGACCGTTCCCGAAAGCTGGACGCCAAGGCCATGGCAATACCCAGATCGGCCGCGGGTTCATCTATACGCACACCGCCTACCACGTTAACGTAAGCATCGCAGTTACCCAGCATCAACCCCAGGCGTTTTTCCAGTACCGCCATAATTAAAGCTACCCGATTGTGATCCACCCCGGCAGTCATCCGCCTGGGTGTACCAAAGGAGGTAGGGCAAACCAGGGCCTGAATCTCCACCAGCAGCGGGCGGGTGCCCTCCAGTGTCGGCACCACCACCGTACCGGCCATATCCCGGTGGACATGATCCATTAAGAAGAAAGAGGACGGATTGGACACTTCCCGCAAACCGGCGCCGGACATTTCAAAAACACCGATTTCATTGGTAGAGCCGAAACGGTTTTTCACTCCGCGCAATATCCTAAATGTCTGGCGGCGCTCACCTTCAAAGTATAAAACCACGTCCACCATGTGCTCCATCACCCGGGGACCGGCAATCATCCCCTCCTTGGTTACATGCCCCACAACAAAAATAGATACCGACTGTTTTTTGGCCAGCTGCATAAGACGGGCGGTACACTCCCGCACCTGACTCACACTGCCGGGGGCGGATGCAACATGGGATAAGTACATAGTCTGAATGGAATCCACTACCACCAGTAAAGGGTTCACCTTAACCAACTGATCTTCCACGTCCTCCAGATCAGTTTGGGGATAAACGTAAAGCTCGGCGCCGTTTACCCCAAGCCGGTCGGCACGCAGTTTAATTTGCTGGGGTGACTCTTCCCCCGATACGTAAAGCACCCGGTGACCCGCGGAACCAACAGCGCCGGCTACCTGCAAAAGCAAAGTGGATTTACCAATGCCCGGATCACCGCCCAGTAAAATTAATGAACCCGGCACCAAACCGCCACCCAGCACACGATTTAATTCAGCCATACCTGTAGAGCGGCGTTCACTGTCCACCGGCGGAACTTCAATAAGAGGACGGGGCTCTTCCGGGCACTCCGCCGCCCGGCGGCGCCGCGCAGGTGCACAAACCTCTTCCACATAAGTGTTCCAAGCCCCACAACCGGCGCAACGGCCCATCCAGCGGAGAGTAAAATGACCGCACTCCTGGCAGTAATAACCGGTTTTTTTTGCAGTCACAGCCAAGTCTCCCAATAAACAATTATCAAATAATTATATCATAGCATAAACATCATTGGAGTACCAATGCGCCGGGTATTTAGTCCCGGGTATTTAGTCCCGGGTATTTAGTCCCCAATATTATGACCAATTTATGTAATTACGGGATAAAAGGGGGTTTAACATCCACCCTTTACCCCGTTGTTATAATTTAGCTTAATGGCCCTTGCTATAAGTCCATTATTTCAATAGCGTTAAATTTTTGGTTACCGTTAAACCGCCGCCGGCCTCTTTATCAATAAATACCCGATTGCCTTTCCTAAAAGTGCCCTTCAACATTTCCTCTGAAAGGCGATCCTCAATTTCCTTCTGGATAGCCCGGCGCAGCGGCCTGGCACCGTATTCTTCGTCAAATCCCTCCCGGGCCAGATACTCCTTAGCCGCCTCAGTGACTTCAATTTCTATCTCATTTTCAGCCAGCCGCCCGGCCACTTCCCGCACCATTAAACCCACAATTTCGGCAATGTGCTCCTGGTTCAGTGCATGGAAGACTATTGTATCATCAATGCGGTTTAGAAACTCCGGCCTGAATGCACGGCGCAAATCATCCATAACTCTTCTCTTCATGTTCTCATAATTTTTGTTTTCGCCCTCATCTGTTTTAAAGCCCAGCATGGCTTCCCGCTTGATTAAGCTTACCCCCACATTGGAGGTCATAATAATTACCGTGTTGCGAAAATCTACCGTACGGCCCCTGGCATCAGTGAGTCGACCGTCTTCCAGAACTTGCAGCAGTATGTTAAACACATCCGGATGGGCCTTTTCAATCTCATCCAACAGCACCACGGAGTAGGGTTTGCGGCGAACCGCATCGGTTAACTGCCCGCCCTCATCATAACCCACATATCCCGGAGGCGCACCCACCAGCCGGCTTACCGCAAACTTTTCCATATATTCGCTCATATCAACACGCACCATGGCGTCTTCATCGCCGAACATGGCCTCGGCCACAGCCCGGGCCAACTCGGTTTTACCTACTCCGGTAGGTCCCAAAAAGATAAACGAGCCAATTGGCCGCTTGGGATCCTTCAGCCCGGCCCGGGCCCGGCGGATAGCCCTGGAAACTGCCGCAACAGCTTCGTCCTGGCCGATAACCCGCCGGTGCAGTATTTCCTCCATCCGAAGCAGCCGGTCGGATTCCTCCTCCGCCAGTTTGCGCACCGGAATACCGGTCCAACTGGCTACAATTTGGGCAATATCCTCCTCCGTCACTTCCAGCCGCTTGCCGCCCTTCTGCTGCTGCCAGCTGCTGCGCTTACCTCCCAGCTCCTGCCTTAACTTATTTTCCTCATCCCGAAGCTGAGCCGCCTTTTCAAATTCCTGATTGTTTACGGCGGCTTCTTTTTCCTTGTGCATCTCTTCAATGCGCTGCTCCAGTTCCTTTACGTCGGGAGGCGCGGTAAAAGCCTGCAAGCGTACCCTGGAGCCCGCCTCATCCATTAGGTCAATAGCCTTGTCAGGCAGAAAACGATCGGTAATATATCGGTCGCTAAGCCGGGCTGCGGCCTTTAAGGCTTTATCCGTAATGCGTACCCGGTGATGCGCCTCATATTTATCGCGCAATCCCATTAAAATCTGTACCGTTTCCTCCACACTGGGTTCCTCAACTGTAATAGGCTGGAAACGACGTTCCAGTGCAGAGTCCCGCTCAATGTGCTTACGGTATTCATCCAGAGTGGTAGCCCCAATACACTGCAGCTCTCCCCTGGCCAGAGCCGGTTTTAATATATTGGCGGCATCAATGGCCCCTTCCGCCGCTCCGGCACCAATTATCGTGTGCAGTTCATCAATAAATACAATAACATTCTTTTCGCGGGTAATTTCCTCCACCACTTTTTTAAGCCGCTCCTCAAACTCACCCCGGTACTTGGTGCCGGCTACCAGCAAGGCTAAATCCAATGTAACCAGACGTTTTTGCAATAATGTTTCGGGCACGTTTCCCGACACAATACGCTGGGCCAGACCCTCTACAACAGCTGTTTTCCCCACCCCCGGGTCACCAATGAGCACAGGGTTATTTTTAGTGCGGCGGCTTAAAATCTGCACCACCCGCTCAATTTCCTTTTCCCGGCCGACCACGGGATCCAGATTATCCTCACGGGCCATATCGGTCAGGTCCCGGCCAAACTGGTCCAAGGTGACGGTCTTAGTGCCACAGGTTCCCCCGGCACAGCCCGGTTGGGGCTGCTGCCTCTGGGAACCCCCTCCCCCGGCCCCGCCCAGCAGTTGTATAACCACCTGGCGCACTCTTTCCTGATTGGCGCCCAAAACACCCAACACCTGGGCAGCCACACCTTCCCCTTCCCGTATCAAACCCAGCAACAAGTGTTCAGTACCTACGTAATTGGTACCCATGCGCCTGGCCTCGTCAACGGAGAGCTCCAGCACCTTTTTAACCCGGGGCGTTAGAGCCATTTCCCGGGGCGATCCTTCTCCCGTACCAATAGATTGCTCTACCATAGCCCGCACTTTATCGGCCTGCACGCCCAAACTCGCCAGAGCCTTGGCCGCCACCCCTTCACCCTCGCTGATCAACCCCAATAATATATGCTCCGTACCCACATAGGGGTGCTTAAATCGTTTAGCCTCTTCCTGAGCCAGCATAAGCACTTTCTGCGCTCTCTGAGTAAACCTGCCAAACAACATATTAATCAACCTCCCTGGTTTAGCTTATCGCGAATAATTTGAGCCCTTAAAATATTCTGATGCAAGGGATTTGATTCATCGTCCCGCTGCTTAACCAAATATGCGGGACGAGTCATGACCATCAATTCCGTTAATTGTTCAGCCGTTATACCGGAGATCAGCTGCAGATCAATCCCCAGCCGCACATCCGATAAGCGGCGCATGGTTTCCTCGGATGACATTACATGCGCATATTTCAGCAAGCCATACGAACGTCCCACTTTATCTTCCAGCTGATCTTTGCGCCGCTGCAGCAATGCCTTACGGGCCTCCCGTTCCTGGGCCAGTATCTGCCCGGTAACCGAGTTTAAGCTGTTGATGATTTCTTCCTCCGAATGCCCCATAGTGACCTGATTACTAAGCTGAAACAAATTGCCCAGCGCTTCGGTACCTTCACCGTACAGTCCCCGCACCGTGAATCCCAGCTTGGAGATAGTAGTCAGCACCGCGCCTACCTGATCCACCAGCACCAGCCCGGGCAAATGCAGCATTACCGAGGCTCGCATGCCCGTGCCGACATTAGTGGGACAAGCGGTTAGATAGCCGAATTTCTCAGAAAAAGTATAATCAAGCGTATTCTCCAAACCATCGTCTATTTGATTCACCATTGCCCAGGCTTTCTCCAATTGCGATCCCGGCAGCAGGCATTGAATACGCAAATGATCCTCTTCATTGATCATAATGCTGATAACCTCGTCATCCCGCAAAGCCACGGCCTTTTTCCCGTAATCCTCCAAAAGATTCGGGCTGATTAGATGCTTTTCTACTAGTATTTGCCTCTCCACAGGGCTCAATTCAGACATACGTGTTATTTCCAGATTACCTATCCGACTTGTAATAATCTGATTTCCCAGAGCCAACTGCACAGCATGAATAACTTTTTCAGCTTTTTCCATATCCAGCAGATGAGGATAAGCATATCCTTTTAAATTGCGGGCCACCCTAATCCGGCTGCTGATCAATATATCCCCCTCGGGGCCGCCCCCTACCATCCAGCCGCTTCTGGCGCTGTTCACCGTTTCTTTAATTCCCACTGTCCTCACCCCCCGATAGCTGCTGTTCCAATTGCCGAATTTGATCACGCAGCTGCGCCGCCATTTCGAATTCTTCCCGCACCACGGCTTGCTGCAGCCGGCCTTTTATATCGTTAATTTGTTTAATCATTTTAACCCGCCCGCCGGTTCGTTCGGGCACCTTGCCCGCATGACTGCTGGAACCGTGTATTCTGCGCATCAGGGGTTCCAGGCGATCCCCGAAATGCCGGTAACAGTCGCCACACCCTAACAGCCCCTTTTGAGCAAATAAATTCTCGGTAGTACCGCATGTGGGACAGCTGTTTTCCTGCCGGGTTTCAGCGGCAAATGAATGAGCCGGCGGTGTCTGGCTCAAAAAACTGGCCAGAATGTTATGCAGATTAATTTGGGGCATAAGAACCAATCCACCGGCCTGCATTTGCCCGGCGCAGACTTCACACAAATGCATCTTTGTTTTGTGGCCGTTCACTATCTCTGTATAATGCACAGTGGCCGGCCTTTCATGACATCTTTCACAAAGCATCAATAATCCCTCCGGAATTATCTATAATTTTTAAATACAACCATTAATATGGATTTTAGAATATTAGCCCGCAGCTGATCTCGGGCCGGCAAGCCAATACGCAATACATTCCGCGCAAGACACGCCTTAATGATAGCGGCCTCCCGCAGGGTAACTATTTGCTCTTCCAACAGCCGGGATAAAATAGCACCGGCACCACGCTCCGAGATACGGTCACCCACCAAACCGATTACTTCGTTAACCAGGTCCAACTCCCCGGCATTCAGCGGCACTTTAACTATCCGCACAAATCCCCCGCCACCCCGGCGGCTTTCCACCACGTAACCCTTTTCAATGGTAAACCTGGTGGCTAGAACGTAATTAATCTGTGATGGAGCGCAGTCAAATTTTTCGGCTAGCTCATTACGCTGTATCTCAACTGTCTTTTCGCTGCTCTGCTGAAATAATCTGTTTAAATATTGCTCGATTATGTTGGACAAGCTAGACATTATGCAATTAACCTCCTACTAAAAAAATACATTTAAGTTTCCGCGCCCCATCGCAGCTGCCAAGTTATTGATTTTGACTTTAACTTACCTTTACTATAAGTATAACACATAGCATATATTTTTTTTCAACAGCTAAAAAAAACCGGCTAAACTATTAACGCTGAATTAGCACTGTTTTACTCACTGTAATTTATCATTTCTGAATTTAATACTTCTTAAACCATCTTGTTTGGATTAAACTCGAACTAAAGCCGAACATCAGGACTTCAGATGGGGATTCCATCCTACCTGAAGTAAAAATAGGAACTCCCACTTATAGAAGTGAGAGTCTTGAAATTTGATTAGCCATCCATTCTATTGAATAATAAACAATCAGCACATATAATAAGCCCATGAGTTCCCTGCTCGTGGGTTTTATTTATAGCTGGATTATGAATGGGAGATGTACGATGATCACTTATCATAGGCTTGCCGGCCGGCTGGCCGCTTTTATGCTTTTAGCTTTTGCTTGCGCCGGATGTTCAACAGCGCAGGAACAGGAACCTTATACCGCCCAAGACTTTTTGCTGGATACCGAAATAACCATCACCATCGAAGACAGCCGGGCCCCCGAAATTTGTGCCGCTATTTTCCAAAGGATTGCCGAAATAGAAAAAAAGATGACCCTTTTTAGTGAGGACAGCGAACTCGCCAAGCTTAACGCACAAGCCGGGTTAAAAGCGGTGAAAACCAGCGCGGATACCCATTATGTATTGACCCGGGCCATTACTATAAGCACTTTAACACAGGGGGCTTACGACCCCACCATCGGGCCGCTGGTCAAGCTCTGGAACATAGGTTCAGGCCTCGCTGTAATACCCGGTGAAGCCGATATCCAAAGGGCTATATCCCTGGTTGATGGCAACTCCTTACAGATCAGCAATAACGGCCACACAGCTATGATCGCCCGCCCGGGACAGGTAGTGGATCTGGGAGGCATAGCCAAGGGTTATGCCGGAGACGAAGCCAAGAGAATACTGTTGGAGCACGGAGTGCGGCAGGGCATAATTAATTTAGGGGGCAATGTTATGGCCGTCGGGGCCAAAAAAGACGGCGCCCCATGGCGCGTAGGCATCCAAAATCCTCTGGCAGCACGAGGCACATACCTGGGCATTGTCTACGCAACCGACAAAGCTGTGGTATCCTCGGGCGGTTACGAGCGTTACTTCATCAAAGATGGACGGCGCTATCACCATATTATGGACCCCGACACGGGATACCCTGCCGATAATGGCTTAATCAGCGTTACCATAGTCACAGACCGGGGTATTGATGCCGATGCTTTGTCCACCGGGGCATATGTTATGGGTTTGACTGAGGGTATGAAACTGATTGATAGTTTGGATGGGGTGGAAGCTATTTTTATCACCAACGACAAGAAGGTATATATCACGCAAGGATTAAAGGATAGTTTTCAATTAACTGACGGGGATTTCACTTATGAATAATATTAACAAATTTATCTATATTATACTGGCATCTTTAATAATAGCCAGCTTTATTGGCGCGGCTATTTATAAACAAAGCCTGAAAAATCAAAAACCGGTAGCCGTTATCTATAAAAATGAACAAGTATATCAAAGGATAAATTTAACCGAAAGTATAAATAAACAAATTAAAATCGAGGACAGCGAAGGGCATTACAACATAGTGGAAATAAAGGATGGCCGGGTACGCATCAAGGAAGCGGACTGCCCGAACAAATTATGCGTAAAAGCAGGCTGGCTGACTAAACCGGGTCAAATGGCCGTTTGCATGCCCAATCGTCTCAGGGTGGTAATCGAAGGAGTAAAAGAGGATGTGAAACAGCCGGACACCATTTCCTTTTAAGTATCAAAACTAATTGATTAATCAATAGAATAATATAGCAAATAATAGTAGCAAGTTCCATTGCTAACAGCTATTTTGATGTGTGCTTAACGCTATTGCACTATTTGGGGAGAACAGAACATGCTTAATACAAAACGAATGGTTATCATAGCCTTGTTTATCGCCCAGGCAACGGTACTAAATATCATAGAAGGATTTATATCACTGCCCATTGCCGTTCCGGGTGTAAAGCTGGGGCTGGCTAATATAATTACCTTGCTGGCTTTATTAATCCTGGGGTGGAAAGACACCTTTTTAATTGTCACTTTGCGATGCCTGCTGGCCGCCCTGTACGGCGGCAACCCGATAGGTTTTTTATTTAGTATCAGCGGTGGTCTGTTAAGCACATTAATCATGGTTCTAATGTGGCGATATTTGAACAGGCAAGTTAACATTGTAACCATTAGTCTGGTGGGAGCTACCGCGCATAATATAGGGCAATTATTTGCAGCCGGCTTACTAATGCAAGATTTTCGCATTTATGTTTACCTGCCGGTCTTGCTGGTGTCTGCTTTGATAACAGGATATATTGTGGGCGTGGTGGCAACCCAGACTTATAATGTATTAATTAAAAACAGCAAGCATTTCAGCAGTTAGCACATTGCAAATAAAAAAGCACCGCAGAGCTTGTACTACGCAATGCCATTTGGATACTTTCTTCCAAACGTCCTAACTGTCCAATAGCATTTTCCATTGAAAGCAGAGTAAAAGCGATGTACTTAAAAATATTACGCAAATCTAATTCTGCCTGTTCGGAGATTTCAATCTCATAAATCATATACCATAATCCTTACGAATATGAGGAGATACTTCGCTTGCAGGCTTTGTGCGCCCCTCAACCATATCGGTGAATCCTTTCTCCAGTTCCAAGTTTTAATTTTTAAATGAAAAAAGCTGCATTTCCATTGGTTTATTACCAATAAAAATGCAGCTTATAATTTGGCTCCCCGAGCTGGATTCGAACCAGCAACCCTCCGGTTAACAGCCGGATGCTCTACCGTTGAGCTATCGAGGAATAACTGGTGGAGATGACCGGACTCGAACCGGTGACCCCCTGCTTGCAAGGCAGGTGCTCTCCCAACTGAGCTACACCCCCGTTTGGGCTGTTTATTTAATTTGCTGATATATCGCAATATCAGGGCCTAAGCTTTAAGCAACCGCCCTACGGTATTAGATGTTATCACATTTATAGCAACTTAGCAAGCATTATAAATTTTACTGAGCCTTTTATTCGTAAAATTCGCCCTGAAAACCGCTTGGCATCACCCACAAAGAGCAGGTACCGACACTTTCCAACAGGGCATGGCAGGGAACCACTTGTTCTTAACCTGCCCCAAAAGAGGATGCTTATTTGCCGACACAGCTCATATTTTTTGGCAATAATGGAGCTTACCACATGCTGATGCGCACGGTTTCCAGAGTTGCAATCAAGGACTTGCTCCTTACAATGGATAATTTGCCAATCATAATAATATCCCGCCAGGTCACCTGACCTGTAAAAAAACTCATTTTTCTGCCAATCCGGAGCAGGCAGGATAAAGGGCTTTTCCACAAAAACAAGATGGGCATTGAGGCCGCCAATACAGGTGTGCTTAAGGAATCAACCAATGGTTGTTTCCCAATAACCGCGAAGGGGCGCCCTCTTTCCCCTGTGGCAATGGTATAGTATAACCGAACAGGCATCCTTCATCAAACTCCCTTCTTTTCGCACAAGAACCCCTCCCAACAGAAGATGTGGAGGGGTTCTTATGTATGTCTTTTGTATACGCGTTTAGGTATTCACTCAGCGACAGTCTTCTCCGGGAGCCTTGCCTGTACCAAACTGTTACAAGCATAAAGCAGATGAGGTATATCTTCACCTTTGTATCGTCTTATAAAGTCCTTCTTTATGGACATACCAAGTTTTTCCGCTACTTTTCTTGAAGATTCATTTTCGGGTCGGATTTGGGCTGTTATTTCATTTATATGCAAAGTATTGAAAGCATAATCAACACAAGCTGCGGCACCCTCAAACGCATATCCTTTTTTCCAATATGCCTTATCGTAGATATAGCCAACACCAACATGATCTTCGTTATCAACTTTCTCTGCTATAAGCCCGGTAACACCTATAAGTTTATCAGATATTTTTTCTATAACAGCCCAATAACTGTAACCATCCCGGCTGTACCTCATAATATTCTCATTAATCCACTCGGTTACTTCTATGTCGGAAAAGGCATGTCCCCACGCATACATTACGTCAATATCTTGTAAAATCGTGCAAATATCGTTGTAATCATCAACTTGTATTTTTCTCAAATACAGGCGGGATGTTTCTAATACCAAAACAGTCACCACTCTTTCGCAATATCAATCACAAGTATCATAGCAATTATATAGGAATGAATAAGAGACAAGCATAATCACTTACCTCTCTCTATTTCATTCTAAATATAAAACAAGTCCGAACCCTTCGCCGGCAGATTTTACCTGTCGTGAGTGGTTCGGATTATATGCGTTTGGTGGGCCTGGGTGGACTCGAACCACCGGCCTCACGCTTATCAGGCGTGCGCTCTAACCGGCTGAGCTACAAGCCCCCAATGGTTATCTTAGCTGCATTTCACTGCCGCCTCGGCTTTAAATATTATCATAGCGCACAAAAGGTGTCAATAAACAAATTATGCCGCCGGCGTTAACTCTCCCGCGGTTTCATCAACGGAAACAAGATAACGTCCCTTATGGATGCCGCGTCCGTCAAAAGCATCACCAACCGGTCAATACCGATGCCCAGCCCACCCGCGGGGGGCATACCGTATTCCAGCGCGTTAACATAGTCTTCATCCATCATGTGTGCTTCGTCGTCACCGGCCCGCCTTTTTTCCAGCTGGTTTAGAAATCTTTCCTTTTGATCCAGAGGGTCGTTTAACTCAGAAAAAGCATTCCCCATTTCCCGCCCATAAATAAATAACTCAAACCGGTAGGTAAGATCGGGCCTGTCTTCCTTTTTCTTGGCCAGAGGTGATATATCAAGCGGGTAATCATATATAAAAGTGGGTTGAATTAAATTGGGCTCCACCATTTCTTCAAATACCTTGTTTAAAATAGCACCCCAGGACTCACCACGCTCCACCTCGACAGGCAATTTCCGCACAGCGTCATAAGCTTCTTCATCATTGCCAAGCGTCTCAAAGTCCACCCCGCTGTATTTTTTAACCGCTTCCAGCATGGGCACGCGAGCCCAGGGCTTGGCCAGGCTGATATCAGCATCGCCATAACGCACCACATTGGTGCTCAGTACCTGCTCCGCTACAGTACAGATAATATCTTCAGCCAAATCCATCATATCATTATAGTCGGCGTACGCCTGATATAACTCCAGCATGGTGAACTCGGGATTATGTTTGGTACTGATGCCCTCGTTGCGAAAGTTGCGGTTAATCTCATACACCCGGTCAAATCCACCTACCAACAGACGCTTCAAATAGAGCTCCGGGGCAATGCGCAGGAACAAGTCCATATCCAGCGTATTATGATGCGTAATAAAAGGACGGGCCGCGGCTCCACCCGCAATGGAATGCATCATGGGCGTTTCCACTTCCAGAAAACCCCGCTGATCCAAATATCCGCGGATGGCCTGTATAATCCGGCTGCGTTTAACAAAGGATTCCTTAACACCAGGGTTGACAATTAAATCCACATAACGCTGCCGGTAACGCAGCTCCACATCACGCAAGCCATGCCATTTTTCGGGCAAAGGCCGCAAAGACTTGCTTAACAAGCGCAGGTTTTCCACCGCCAGGGTGATTTCACCCATGCGGGTTTTAAATATCTTGCCGACCACACCAACAATATCGCCTATATCCAGTTTGGAAAATAAATCATACGTCTGCTCGCCCACATCATTCAGCCGGGCATAAATTTGTATCTGGCCTGTACTGTCTTGTATGTTGGCAAAACCAGCCTTACCGTGTCCCCTTTTAGCCATAATCCGGCCTGCCAGGGAAACCTGCTGGTTTTCAAAATTATCAAAGTCATTCAATATTTCACTGGCTGTGTGACTGCATTCGTATTTACCGCCATATGGGTCCAATCCCTGCTGCTTAAACTCATCCAGCTTAGCCAGCCGCACCCGAATCAATTCGTTAATATCCTCAGTTTGAGACCGAGGCACATGGACATCTTGTTTTGATTGATCACTGGACATTGTACTTGCTTACCTCCGATGCACTCGAACTACTTGATAATATCTACTATTTGATATTTTAAGGCACCTGCCGGCACGATAACTTCCACGGTTTCACCCTTTGATTTTCCCAATATGGATCTGCCCACCGGGGATTCGTTGGATATCTTACTCTCTCCGGGGTCTGCTTCCGCGGAACCGACAATGGTGCATTTAAATTCTTCGTCAAACTCAACATCACGCAAAAGCACCGTGGAGCCAATGGATACCACCTCGGTGCCCAGATTTTCATCATCAATAATTTTAGCGTTACGCAACATCTTTTCCAGCGTGAGAATACGTCCTTCTATGAAGGCCTGCTCGTTTTTGGCATCTTCGTATTCGGAGTTTTCGCTAATATCACCGAATTCTATAGCCTGCTTGATCCGCAGAGCCACTTCCCGGCGTTTTACAGATTTTAATTGTTCCAGTTCCACTTCTAATTTCTTGAGACCTTCTATAGTAAGTATAACTTCCTTATCGCTCATTTAATTCCTTCTCCTTAATCTTAAGTTTTACAAAACAATATATGTTGTTCCCCTTTAATTATTCAAAAAAACAAGGATAAATAAGCAATGTTTTACAAATCCCCCCAGTTATTATTAAAGCACTGCAAAAAAAAAATTGCAGTGCCCCGATGTTCCGACGTTTCATCCTTAACATTATATGTAGACAGCTATTTTTTGTCAAGGTTTGTTAAAGGCATGTTAACACTATACTATATTTATTATCTGGCTTTAGACAGGGCTTGTTTGGCCCGGGCCCGGGCCCGGGCCCTTTCCCTGATCCCGGCTATCTCCTCCGGACTGACCGCCCTCTCAAAGCTGCGAAAACCAGCCAGCCGAAAACCATGCTTACGGGCCAAAGCAGATATTTGCTCCACTTGCTTAAGGCTTAAATCCCGGCCCAGGGTAAAATTCTCGTAGCGACCCTCCATGGCCAGCATCATGGTCTCCGCCATGCAAGCATAGGACGTGCCCGGGGGAAAACCAAAATTAAAGTTAAAATTAACCTTACCCGGCACATTAACCACACCACCCTCAATAACCAGCACATCCCGTCGTTTTTCAGCCACTTGCCTGGATACATTGCGGGGACGGCTGACATCACAAACCACGGCGCCGGGCATTAAATCCTCGGGACCAATAATGGTATCCACCGCGCTGGTCACAGCAATTACTATGTGGGCGTCTTTCAAAGCCTGTTTAATATCTGAAGTAATCCTGGCCGCTACACCGGTCTCATACATAATTTTATCGGCCAATTCCTCCAGCCGATTTTTCCGCCGTGCCACCAGCGTCACGGATCGCACATCCCTGGCCAGCATACGAGCGCAAACCTGCCCGATGGAACCCGTCGCCCCCACCACCACGGCATGGCATTTTTTCAGGTCGTGTCCCATCAAGCGGGCCGCCTCCCTGGCGCCATCCACAGCTGTAGCTACAGTGTAGCTGTTGCCCGTGGTAACAGCAATATCTAAATTTTTAGCCACAGTAATACCGGCATCACCAACCACGGAAGTAAAAGCACCCAATCCTAATATTTTAGCGCCCATCTTCTGGGCCAGCTTACCGGTTTTAATAATTTTGCGCATAACATATTTTTCGGGCAGTTCAACCATCAGACGAGCCGTAATGGGACAGGCTACAAACCAACCTTCCGTACAACCGTGTTCCGAATAAACGCCGGTAATTTTTGACACCTTGATCGGCGGTGCATATTTAAACAACCCCTCCAGCAAACGGGGCGGCAGTTTACCCAACAACCCGAATTTACGGGCAAAATCACTAATATCCAAAGGATGAATCATGAACGCAAAATTATTCATAGAACTTTTCTCCTTCAATGACTTGCTTTAATAGCCCTGATTACCGCCACCAATTCCGCAGGGTCTACATACTTGTCTTCTTTGATAGGTGACGAACCTATTTCCAGTCCAATCACCTCTTTATCCAGCACGGCCCGAATAATTCTTATTCTTTTCTCAGATCCGATAACTACCACCTGATCATAAGAGTGAGCCCGGGCGATCAGCTCCATAATAGCGTCGAAAAGCTCTACACCACTTTTCTGTCTGACAAAATCCCAGCGTTCGGATTCAGTCATCAGCAGTACATAATCTACCCCCTCGGCCTGCATCAAAGCGTCTATCTCATCACGGTTGGCAATGGGAAAACCAATCACGGCCACACTTTTGCCTTTACGAACTTCACCCATGTTTTCCAATCGTGAAACCAGAGTGCGGTCAATACCCAACCGGGCGGCTACATCTGTCTGGGAAAGCCCTAAAGACCGAAGTTGCAATATTTCTGCTATAAAACTGTCTATTTTATGCCTGCTGACTACTTTATCGCCAATGCGTATTAAGTCCATCATATCCTCCCCAACGCTAGCAAGCCTATCACTACAGCAAAAAATATAGTTTAGCAAACTTTATGACGGTTTGCCGCTATCTGTGCACAATGTTGTGTACAGATATATTTTAACAGTACGCACCGGATAAGTCAAAGAAGTTTCTGATAGCACAGCACATAATTTCCTTAACAAAAAAAAACCGGCTGAAAACCGGTTAACTGATTCGCCGGCACATCCCACAACATCTTCCCATCCCCGAGAAGGCATTTATAGGTACGGCCATTCTGTTTTGTATATTCTGGATGACACATCGCTATGGCTTTCGCAAACAGATTAACTATACTGTTATTCTTCTTTTATGTCTCGTTTGCCGGTATGGGCGTCTATCAATAATTCCCAAATCTGCTCAGTATAAAACTTATAACTGCGGCCCTGATTAATCCGCGCCCGAAGACCGGCTGATCCGCGCAGCCCCTTAGTGTACCAGGCCAGGTGTTTGCGCATCTCCCTGTTGGCTACATCCTCCCCCTTTATCTTTACCAACAATTTATAATGCCGTATAGCAGTTTCCCGCCGGGTTAGGAGCGTAGGCCCGGGCAGCAGCTCACCGGCAGCCAGGTAATGAGCAGTGCGGCTGAAAATCCAGGGGTTGCCCGCAGCCGCCCGTCCAATCATCACGGCATGGCAGCCTGTTTGCTGCAGCATACGCCGGGCATCTTCAGGAGTACGCACATCTCCATTACCGATTACCGGCACAGTTACGGCTTCGCGCACTTGACGAATAATCCGCCAGTCGGCCTCCCCGCTGTAATACTGTTCACGGGTGCGCCCGTGCACCGCTACCGCCGCCGCCCCCGCCCGCGCCACCAGGCGGGCCAATTCCACCGCATTAACCGATGTCTCATCCCAACCTTTGCGCATCTTCACCGTTACCGGACAATTCACCCGGTTTACTACCGCCTCCACGATACGCGCCGCCAGGTCCGGATTGCGCATCAGCGCAGCGCCTTCACCGTTTTTCACTATTTTGGGAGTGGGGCAGCCCATGTTAATATCAATAATATCAGCCCCCCGACCGGCCGCAATCTCAGCGGCACGCGCCATATACCCGACTTGGCTGCCGAATATCTGCACGCTAACAGGTCCCTTTTCACCGCTTATATCCAATAAAATATTAGTCTTGGGATTGCCGTAAATAAGAGCCTGGTCACTGATCATTTCAGTGCAAACCAGGCCGCAATTATGTTCGGCAGCCAGTATTCTAAAGGCCCGGTCGGTCACACCCGCCATAGGAGCCGCCACTACCTGATTGGCCACGGGTACATGGCCTATGTTAAAGGTGCCTGATTGTCTGTCATCGGGCATTGGCAGTTTACCGCACAATTTTTTCATCCTTCTTTTCCCGGCTCATCACTCTGCCACAGCAGTTGCAGCCTTTTCAACTCCGAATATCATTATACTTTTAAGCACCGGACATGCTTGACCGAACTACTAATGCGCTCTACAGTTACGCTCATAAATTATACGCAAGCCATTTAAAGTCAGATATTTATCCACCCGGTCAATAGCAGATGTCTCTCCCGCGATCAACTCAGCCAAGCCGCCGGTGGCCACTACCAGAGGAACGCTATCAATTTCCTTTTTCATCCGGCGCACAATTTCATTAACTTGTCCCACAAAGCCGTAAACTATACCCGATTGCATACTGTTAACAGTGTTTTTACCTATTATTGAGGGGGGCTTGACCAGTTCCACCCGGGGTAGTTTTGCAGCCCGGGCAAACAGCGCCTCGGTGGATATGCCTATTCCCGGAGCAATAGCCCCGCCCCAATATTCCCCCTTTGCCGATATCACACAGAACGTAGTGGCGGTACCGAAATCCACAATAATCAAAGGACCGCCATACTGCTCATAACCCGCCACAGCATTGACAATACGGTCGGCCCCCACTTCCCGCGGGTTTTCATATTTAATGGGCATACCCGTTTTAGTCCCCGGCCCCACCATATGGGGAGTTAACCCGAAGTATTTCCGGCAGGTCCGCTCCAGGGTCGGGTTAATCGGCGGTACCACTGAGGATAATACCGTAGCCTTGATATCCTCCATAGTAACTGTGGACGCCCTAAATAAATCCCTCAATAATATACCGTACTCGTCGGAAGTACGGTGCCGGGCGGTAGACAGCCGCCAGTTTTCCACCAGCTCCCGCTCTTTAAAAACGCCCAGCACAATATTAGTGTTACCCACATCAAATACCAGTATCAACGGCAGTTCCCCTCTTTTCCTTATTTACACTCTTTTTGAACTATGCCAATTTTAACAAAACCGGTGCTTGCGTGCAATTAAATTCGCATTATAGCAATAATAACAGAAATTTTACTGTTTGATTTTGAAGCTAATATTTAAAGAACCCACACCGCAAGGCGTGGGTTCTTTAATATTAGCTAGTTTCTCAGCAGACATCCATATATTCCGCATGTAAATAATCTAATTTGAGTTACATCGGGTATTTCAGCCAATCACCATGTATCCGGTATTTATATCAATTCCGCTGTTCTTGCGGCATTGGAAGGCGCGCGCCCACCATGCGCACAAGCACCCCGGCGGCCAGTGCTTTAAGGAAGTCAAATCCGATAAAGGGCACAAAAAAGAGCATCATAATCTCCGACAGACCAAGAGATTTACCCAGATAATAATTCAGTATCACATAAAGATAAGGCAATCCAACAACCCAAATCATAGCCACCCCCGCCAGCATGGCCAGGGAAAGGCGCACCGGTCCCGCATCCCGCCGGCCACGTAAAATCAACCCGGTTATTAAAGCGGCAGAAATAAAGCCCAGTAAAAAACCAAAGGTAGGCGACAGTACATAAGCCGGTCCCCCAAAGGGCGGTTTTTCAAATACCGGCACCCCCAGCACACCCATCAAAGTATAAATAGCCATACTCATCGCTCCCAATCTGGCCCCCAACAACCCGCCGGCCAGCAACGCCACAAAGGGTATCAAACTGAAGGGGACAATCATGCCGCCAAGAAAACGAAACAGTAAAGCGGCCACCACGGCCAATGCGGCAAACAGAGCCACCAGCACCATATCTCTC
This sequence comes from Desulfoscipio sp. XC116, assembly GCF_039851975.1. GTDB lineage: Bacteria > Bacillota > Desulfotomaculia > Desulfotomaculales > Desulfallaceae > Sporotomaculum. The sequence goes on along the minus strand of NZ_CP156660.1, from coordinate 356,778 downwards.
GGTGTCAGTTTACTCAAAATATATACACTCCTTTCCTTTAGCAGATTCTCCTTAAAGAAATCCCTTATAGAATTCAATACGGTAATTTTCATATAGACATCCATGCCGCCAACGCGACACCGTCGGAAAGATAAAAATATAGCTTAATCTGTCATTGCTATGAATACGACCACAACGCTTGAAGCCCACGTTACTATGAATACGACCTGCGATGTTTAATCTGGCTTTTTCAGGCTAGATCACCTTTTAACTTTTACCAAACGTTAACCAGATGATTAAATATGGTTAACGTTTGGGGCATAAAAAAGAGGCATAAAAAATTCACCTTTTCTGCATAATCGCAACAGTAAAACTTATACTTTGCGCAGCGACACCTCCCCCGCTACCAAACGCTGTACCGCACCGTCCGATGTTTGTACCAGCAGCGCCCCGGTTTCATCCACGTCCAAGGCATGACCGACATAGCTGCCTTTCATTGTATGTACTGTTACCGGGCAATCCAAAGTAACACATAATTCCCGCCATTTATCCAGTACGGGAACAAAACCCTCACGCAGCCAGCGCCGATACCAGATGTCCAAGGATTGCAATACTGCTCGCAATAAAGGTACCCGGGGAATATGACGCCCGGCTTCAATTTTTAATGATGTGGCTGTTTCGGCCAGTTCAGGCGAAAAATGACTGCTATCAATATTTACATTTAAGCCAATGCCCGCCACCATAAAGTTGACCCTGTCCATTTCAGCATTTAATTCCACCAGTATACCGCATAGTTTTTTACCTTCTACCAGCAAGTCATTGGGCCACTTAATGCCCGCCGCAACCCCGGTGTGCTCGCGAACCGCCTGCGCCACCGCTACAGCTGCCACCAGGGTCGCCTGCGGTGTTTCCACCAGATCAACTATCGGGCGCAGTACCACCGAAAACCACAATCCCTTAGCCCGGGGTGAAAACCAAAAACGGCCCATTCGCCCCTTACCGCCGTTCTGACTTTCAGCCACCACCACTGTGCCTTCCGGGCAGCCCGCCCGGGCCAGCTTCTTGGCCTCCCCGTTGGTAGTGGACACATCGGTATAGTATTCAATGCGGCTGCCCATCACCTCGGTGCCAAGACCTGCGGCAACCTCGCCGGGATAGGGCACATCAGGCACACTGCGCAGGCGATACCCAAGATTGGCTCTGGCCTCTATGTCATATCCTTCCTCCCGCAAACCCCGGATATGTTTCCAGATCGCCGTGCGGGACACACCCAGCTCCCGGCACAGATATTCACCGGAAATCCAGTCACCGCTTTGTTTTAATATACGCACTATATTGCTCTTCATATGCCGACACTCCAATGCGCCCATCCCCATAGCACGATATATTTTTCTAGAACATGGGTTTATGCAGCGAATCAAATCTCAATTAATTGTAATTCCCGCCGAAATCGTTGTCAACTATGACATTCAAATAGGTTTACATTTGTTTACCTCTTTAAAGACTATCTTGTGATGATCTGTTTGCTGTGCGCTATTTTAGTTTGCTGCGTCGCGATAAGAGAGGTTCAGACTTTCAACACCCGGCACCAAAAGCTCCTTAAACTCTGCCACGCATTGGTTTTAGCTCGCCCACGTCCAGACTGATATCCAGCGCCACGGCGGAATGGGTTAATGCCCCCACCGAAATAATATCCACTCCGGTGGCTGCCACCGCATCAATGGTTTGCGCGCCGATCCCTCCCGATGCTTCCACCGGTACACGGCCGTTAATCAGACGTACCGCTTCGGCCATAGTACGTATATCCATATTATCCAGCATGATAATATCGGCTCCTGCTTCCAATGCCTCCAGCACCCCGTTCAGATCCTCGGTTTCCACTTCTATTTTAACGGTATGAGGCACCCGGGACCGGGCACTTTCCACAGCTTGCTTGATGCCACCGGCTACCCTGATATGATTATCCTTAATTAACACGGCATCAAACAATCCCAGGCGATGGTTATGCCCGCCGCCCACCCGGACAGCGTACTTTTCCAGCTGGCGCAGTCCCGGAGTAGTTTTTCGGGTATCCACGATGCGCACCGAATAACCTCGCACCGCTTCCACTAAATCCGCGGTGACAGTGGCTATCCCGGAAAGACGCTGCAAAAAATTAAGGGCCAGCCTTTCCCCGGTAAGCACGGTCCGGGCCCGCCCGTTCAGCTGCGCCAGCACATCACCGGGACTAATACGGGCTCCCTCGGCCACCCGAGGCATGAATTGCAAATCCGGGTCCAGGCGCCGAAACACCGCCCCGGCCACGGGCAAGCCGGCTGCCACACCGCGCTGCTTGGCTTTGATATAACCCACCACGGCAATATCACCCGGAACTATACTGTTCGTGGTCAGATCGCCCGAACCGATATCCTCATCCAGAGCGCGGCTAATGAGTTCATTTAATAAACGTTCGTTAATAAACATTAGAAACCCCTCCATCTCCGGGTGCGCACCCGATACCGCTGTTTTACGGCGGACATGCCCGGTCCCGAACATGCCCGCTTATACTACCAGGCTTGCATAAAGTTATTTTCAACTTAAAAACAATATCATTTGCGTAAAATTATATGTTTTAGCCAGCTGTTGCGAGGTACCCGATAATCCTGGCGAAAATGCCCCCCCCTGCTCTCGGTGCGCATCAGCGCCGATTCCGCCACCAAACGAGATACCAATAAACGGTTGCCGGTCTCAGCAGCCAGCGGGGTCCGAACCGCAGTGTTTTCCAAGCCGGAATATTCATCCATAAAACCCAGCGCCTTTTCCAAACCTTCCCGGTTCCGCAGCGGGCCGACATACATGCTCATCAAAGACTGCAGTTTCTCCTTAAGCGCCCGGCTATTTACATCATCTGTGGATTCGGGCAATTCCGAGGCAAAATCCGGCCAAGGACTCATCTGCTCCCGCCAGAGACCGGCGGTGCGCTCCACAATGCGACCGCCAAACACCAGACCGTCCAATAATGAATTACTGGCCAAACGATTAGCGCCGTGCACCCCCTGGCAGGCCACCTCACCGCAGGCGTAAAGCCTCTCTACATTGGTTTCCCCAAAATAATTGGTTTTTACGCCACCCATCATATAATGAGCGGCCGGGGCCACCGGCACCATGTCGTGGGTAATATCCAGTCCATAGCCCAGACAGGTGCGATTGATATTGGGAAAACGGTGCAGCACCAGATCGGGATCCAGATGGCTTAAGTCCAAAAATACGCCTGTTTCGGAACCTCGACGCATTTCCTGTAAAATAGCCCGCACCACAATATCACGTGGCGCCAGCTCCGCCAGTTCATGGTATCCCGGCATAAACCGTTCGCCTCGCCCGTTACGCAGGTAAGCACCCTCGCCCCGCACAGCCTCGGAAATTAGAAATCGCGGCGCACCGGGCAAGTTCAGTACGGTGGGATGAAACTGCAAAAACTCCATGTCCATTACTTCGGCACCGGCCCGATAGGCCATGGCAATACCGTCCCCGGTAGCCACCTCGGGATTGGTACTGTGATCATACAGCTGCCCCAAACCACCGGTAGCCAGAACTACGGCCCGGCTTTGATAAACTTGCAGCCGGCAAGTCTCACAATCGTAAGCCAGCACCCCGTGGCAAACATTATCCTTAACTAAAAGATCTATGGCAATGTGCCGCTCCAGCACCTGAATATTCTGCTCAGCCAAAGCCTGCTTATTCAGCACACGCTGAATTTCCGCCCCGGTGGCATCACCACAGGCATGCAGTATACGCCGGCAGCTATGGGCGCCCTCACGGGTCAGCGCCAAACGCCCGCCTTCCACATCAAAGCGGGCCCCCATATCCATCAACTGCAGAACCCGGCGCGGCCCTTCATTGACCAGAATACGCACCGCCCCCCGGTCACACAGCCCGGCACCAGCCAGCAGCGTGTCCCGGTAATGCAGTTCAGGCGAATCATCAGTATCCATGGCGGCGGCTATACCACCCTGCGCCTTGTCGGTATTGCTGTCCAAGATGCTTTGCTTGGTCAGCACGGTAACTCCGGCCCCCAGCCGGCCGGCTAAAAGGGCGGTGAAAAACCCGGCGATACCGCTGCCCAGGATAATGTAATCGGTCTTACATCCAGGCAGGTCCCGGGTGTTAAAATTCATAATATAATGGTTGGCCACTGGTAAACCCTCCGTTTACTGTACCGCCAGCATCCTTTCCAGGCACTTCAGAGCCCGGTCCCCGATCTCTGCGGAAACAGTCACCCGGGGCTCCAGCTTTTGTAAAGAATTAAGTACCTTTTCCAGCGTGGTGGACTTCATATCCCGGCAAACAAGATTATCCGAGGCGGGATAAAACCTTTTACCGGGGCACTGCTTGTTAAACTGGTGTAATATACCTTTTTCGGTAGCTATAATATATTCCCTGGCCCCGCTTTCCTTGGCAAATCGCAGCATACCCGTGGTGCTGGCCACATGGTCGGCCAATTCCGCCACCTCGGGACGACACTCGGGATGCACCAGCACTAAAGCCTGCGGATGCTCGGACTTGGCTTTCAGCACCTCATCCGCGGTCAGCCGATCGTGGACATAACAGCATCCTTCCCATATATGCATCGTCCGCCCGGACTGCTTGGCCACATAACGGCCTAAATTTTTATCCGGCACAAAAAGAACAGGCCGGTCGGCGGGCATTGATTCTACTACATGCACGGCATTGGCCGATGTGCAGACAATATCACATTCCGCCTTAACCTCCGCCGATGTATTAACATAACACACCACCAGCGCTTCAGGCATCCGGGCCTTTTGGGCCCGCAGCGCATCAACCGTAACCATATCCGCCATCGGACACCCGGCACTTACCTCGGGCAGCAGCACTGTTTTCTGCGGCGACAATATGGCCGCACTCTCAGCCATAAAGTGTACCCCACAAAATACAATTACGTCAGCATCGGTAGCGGCCGCCCGCCGAGACAGCTCCAGGGAATCGCCCACAAAGTCGGCAATTTCTTGAATTTCGGGCGGCTGGTATACGTGACTTAAAATAATCGCGTTGCGTTGCTGCTTAAGTCGCTTTATTCCGTCCGTTAATTGTTTGTTATCGGCAACGTTGGGCACATAATCACTCCTTCATTAACGCGAATTAGCCACCGAGAATTAATGTCCTCAATATTATACACATAAATTTTGTTATATCTCAACAAAATGTTTTTAATATTGACCCGTTAAGCCTCTGCACCGTGTTTTTCTTCCATTATACGGGTAACCTTATTGTGCTCATCCACCAATATCGCCCTGGGTTTGAAATTACGGGCTTCATCACGGTCCATAACAGCATAGGTTATAATGATCACGGTATCGCCCGGCTGCACCAGCCTGGCCGCCGCCCCGTTCAGGCAAATCACTCCGGAGTCCCGGGGACCGGGTATAACGTAAGTTTCCAAACGAGCCCCGTTATTGTTATTTACAACCTGCACTTTTTCATTGGGCAATATATCGGCTGCCTCCATCAGTGCTTCATCAATAGTAATGCTGCCTACATAATTTAAATTCGCCTCGGTAACCACGGCACGGTGAATTTTAGATTTAAAAATAGTTAAAAACATTTGTTCATACCTCCACAACCATATTGTCAATAAGCCTGGTTTTGCCAAAACGCACCGCCAGAGCGGCAATGCATTTGCCCGTTAATGTGTCTGGCGGCTCCAAACCGGGCACTGATAATATTTCCACGTAATCAATTTGAACACCGGGGGCGGACAAAATCATTTCCTTTATATCCCGGCGCAATTTGGCAACATCCCTTTCACCGCCGGCCACGGCCTCCCTAAATGCGCACAGACTCCGGTAAAGCACCGGCGCGGCCCGGCGCTGATCTTCGGTTAAATAAACATTGCGGGAACTCATGGCCAGCCCGTCCGCCTCGCGCATAATAGGCAAGGTAACAATCTCCGGCCCCATATTCAAATCCCGCACCATTTTTTCAATAATTATCGCCTGCTGAGCATCCTTTTGGCCGAAAAAAGCTTGGTCCGGCCTGACAATATTAAATAATTTGGCCACCACAGTGGTTACTCCCCGAAAATGGCCCGGCCGGGACAACCCGCAAAGCTTATCCGTTATACCGGCCACCTCGACAAAGGAGTTGTATCCCGCCGGGTACATTTCAGCATTGCCGGGGGCAAAGATAGCCCCCACCCCTACTGAGCGGGCCATGGCACAGTCCCGTTCGAAATCCCGGGGATATTCGCCCAGGTCTTCCTTAGGCCCGAACTGAAGCGGGTTAACATACAGAGAAACCACTACGACATCGCACATTTTTTTAGCTTCCCGCATCAGGCTCAAATGCCCAGCGTGGAAATAACCCATGGTGGGCACTAAACCGATGGTTTTTTCCACGGCCCTGGCGTTCTGCACAAACTCTCCGATCTCCCTTATCGTATGACAGACCTGCATATAAACAACTCCTTATGTCAATTGTACCTAAAAAACACAAAAGCCCCCGGACAAGTCCGAAGGGCATAATATCCCTGTTGTAACCCGTCTCGGTCCCAGCGGCTCCAAGCGGAGATGCAAAACTTAAAAAACCCGGCCAAACAATCTGCCGTATATGTCGTTTCGTTTAAGAAAACCCGAAGGTGTCGTAAACATCATACCGTTTGCACGACGCCATCAGAGGATAAAAATTCGGTACGGTTCCAAAACAGATACCGTCCCCATACTGCTCTTAATTTTAACACACCAATAGTGTTGTGGCAATATTGTAATAATTTTTGTCAAAGTTAAATTTTGCTTCGTTCCCTGCCGTGCCTAACTTTAATGAATAAGTTTAGATACTTGGAATTGCTAAAATAGCTAAGCAATGTTACATTAAAAATATGGAACTGATTAAAATTATTAGTACCAAAAACTATATCATAAAAGCAGGCGGCATAGCCGATTATATACTTGGCGCAAGCGGCAAGTCAGCAACTAATTGCCCGGCTGATCGTATTTATTTGGAAGACGGGCGGATAGCGGCAATAACTAAAGCAACAGATACACCGTACAAGTTTACCTGGCCCACCCGCCAAACCATTTCACTTGACCTGCACCATTTAACGCTTATGCCTCCCCTGGTAGATTGCCATGTACATCTGGCCCTGGACGGCCGGGATTTTTCAGCCGCCCGCGAGCGCTGGGACCAACCCGGGGAATTGGACAACGAGGTCGGCGCCCAACTATGCGATACCATCCGCCACGGCATACTGGCCGTGCGAGACGGCGGAGACCGGCCGGGCATAGCTTTGCGCTACCGGAATCGCATAACGGACGGTGAATTAACCGGACCGGTCATTCGGGCCTCGGGCTATGCACTGCGCAAACCGCAAAAATACGGCTCCTTTCTCGGCCGGGGCACCCCCGCTGAAATGCTGGACAACGCATTGGAACAGCTGACCCGGCAAAAGGTGGACCAGGTCAAGGTACTCGTATCAGGTGTGGTCAGTTTCAAAGAATACTCCCGGGTGGGGCCGCCGCAGTATACCGCGGAAGAGCTTGCGGCTATCGTGGCAGGTGCCCACGTCCGGGGACTGCGGGTAATGGCTCACGCCAGTTCGGACAAAGCGGTTGCCTTGGCCGTGCAGGCCGGAGCGGATACTATAGAGCACGGTTACTTCTTAAGCCGGGAAACCCTGAAGCTGATGGCTGGAAAAGGCATCGCCTGGATTCCCACCGTTATACCGGTGGCCGCCCAATTAACCGCCCGGCCGCCCCATTCCGGCGACAGGCATGCCAGCCAACATAGTGATAGTGTTATTGCCCGAACCGTAGACCGGCAGCTGAGTATGATTAATGAAGCCCACGCCCTGGGTGTTACCCTGGGCGTGGGCACCGATGCCGGCGCATCGGGTGTGCGTCATGGTTACAGCTACTGGCGGGAACTGGAACTTTACCGGCAGGCCGGGCTGGCACCTCGGGAAATAATACGCTGCGCCACAATAAACAGCGCTCGCATATTGAATCTTAACTGGGGCCGCATAGCTCCGGGCCGCTCCGCCGCCATGATAGCAGTATCCGGTGACCCTCTGGAGAATATCGACAGTTTACAAAATATCGCTTATGCATTTCAGCCCGAATAATTACTGCACTTCTATATATCCTCGGCTGCAGAAGTGCGCGGCTTGAACGTCTGGCAAGCGGTATCGTCGGTTACGCTGGTCATCAAGTCGGGGTCGGTAGGCTTGACCTGGATGCTGGAAGCTCTGCATTCAGTACCTTCTTGATACAAGCAGCCTTTTACTGAGCACTTAACTCTGGGCAAATTTACATACCTCCTTTTTTAAATATTAAAACTAGTTTCTCTACATTTGTTTTAAATATAAACGTTAAATCAAGGTACGTGTGGTCCGTTATGGATTACCAGAGTCTATGTTCACAGTCAAAGACCGAACTTCCGGGAGATGAAAAATTTCAATGGAATAAATTTATTTATTGAAGGAGTTTATTAAAACAATGTAGAAAATTTTATAGAACAGCTTTATACCTCCGAGGAGCCTATGTCCCAAGCCAGCATCTATGGATTAAAGGTCGTTGGGATGCGTTTGGAAACGAACGCGCCTCACAGTGAGGAGAAGGGTTTATCTAATAACAAGTAAAGTATTTAATTAATACTTGGTTGTTTTATTAGCTTTTACCCTTGATTTTCCCGAGTGTTTTTGATTTGCACTATTTTTTTTGCAGAACTATGGTATGAACTGGTCTAACCAATTTTCATCGGGCGGCATCTCATATTTTAATTCAACTACCATAGCAATATACTTAAACAGGAGGTCTTTTAATGAAAATCGATTTGGCTTTTCTAAACGAGTTGGGCATTAATGATAAGAATGCCGGTGTGTATTGCGGCCAATGGCTGCAAAGCCCCAATGCCCCGTTACTGGAATCTGTATCACCTATTAACGGTGAGACTATCGCATCAGTTTACCAGGCAACGCCGGAGGATTATGAACTGGTAATCCAAAAAGCTCAGCAAGCTTTTAAAATCTGGCGCAATATTCCGGCACCCCAAAGAGGAGAAACCGTAAGACTGATCGGCGCTGAATTACGCAAATACAAACACTTGCTGGGCAAACTGGTAACATTGGAAATGGGTAAATTACTGCCCGAAGGAGAAGGCGAAGTTCAGGAAATGATTGATATAGCTGATTTCGCCCTTGGATTATCAAGACAGCTGTATGGTCTGACCATAGCCAGTGAACGGGAAAACCACCGGCTTTACGAGCAGTGGCACCCGCTTGGCATTGTCGGAGTTATTACCGCATTTAATTTCCCAGTCGCGGTTTGGTCCTGGAACGCTCTTATAGCGGCTATTGCCGGTGATGTGGTAATCTGGAAACCGTCAAGCGTTACCCCGTTAACTGCTATAGCAGTTCAAAAAATAGCTAATAAAGTGCTTAAAGAACAAGGACTGCCCGAAGGCATTTTTAACTTGTTAATCGGACAGGGCTCCACAATAGGACAAAAATTATTAGACGATCCAAGGGTTCCTTTAATAAGCTTTACCGGCAGTATACCCATGGGCAGACAAGTTGCGGAGCAAGTAGCCAAACGCCTTGGCAAAACCATATTGGAGCTTGGCGGCAATAACGCTATTATCATCACTGAAAATGCCAATTTGGACATGGTCATCCGGGCTGTTTTATTTGGCGCGGTAGGAACCTCCGGGCAAAGATGCACCACCACCCGGCGTTTGATTATTCATGATTCCGTGTATGACACCTTTATAAAAAAATTAATTAGCGCTTATAAACAGGTTAAAATCGGCAACCCCCTGGAAAGCAACATTATCATGGGACCGCTGGTCAAAAAAGGTGCGGTAAATGATATGCTGGCCGCCTTGGAAAAACTTAAAACAGAAGGCGGAAAAATTTTATACGGCGGCGAAGTGCTGGAAGGAAAGGAATATAAAAGCGGTTGCTATGTAACACCCTGCATTGCCGAAGCGGAAAACAATTATGAAATTGTTCAGCATGAAACCTTTGCCCCCATATTATACGTAACGAAATATTCATCGCTGGATGAAGCAATTCAAATGCACAACGATGTACCGCAAGGGCTGTCATCAGCCATTTTTTCCTCCAACTTGCACGAAGTGGAGAAATTCCTGGGACCACAGGGATCCGACTGCGGTATAGCCAATGTCAACATCGGCACTTCCGGCGCGGAAATCGGCGGAGCCTTCGGCGGTGAGAAAGACACCGGCGGTGGACGCGAGTCCGGTTCCGATGCCTGGAAAGGCTACATGAGGAGACAAACCGTTACCATCAACTGGGGAGATAAATTACCACTGGCCCAAGGCATTAAGTTCGGTGATTTTTAGCGGTAGCGGCAACCCCACGGTTCACCGCTAATCTTTTTATACCGCTGCAGAGGGACACCCGACAAGCATTTGGGAAAGTTGCCAGCTTATATATGCTTAGAGCCACCATTTTGCAATGGTGGCTCTAAGCATATACTCACGTCTCAGCCATAATCATGCCTGTTTCAGTCAAATCATAGTCTCCAAGCCCCTTAAGCTCCGATTTAAACGAAGACGACCGAATGATATCCAGCACAGCCTGATACTCGGGCTTTTCCATATCTTCTTTTTTTATGACCAGATCATAACGCTCTTTTTGCATTGGAATAAAGCTAATCCCCCGCACCTGCAATGATGCTTTTTCATTACCGAGCCCTACATCGGCCGCGTCTCTGGCCACAGTGCTGGCAACACTTAAATGCGATAATTCTTCCGTTTCATAACCAACAATCTTTTTCCGGTCAATGCCTCGCAAGTTCAACTGCCCATCAAGCAAAACACGGGTGCCGCTGCCTTTTTCACGGTTAACAAAACGTACCCCGGTTTTCGTTAAATCACTCCAACCGCCGATATTATGCGGATTGCCTTCAGCCACATAAAAACCTTGCATTCGGCAAGTCAAGTGGATAATTACCGTGGGGATGCCGGGCAACATATAACGCACAAAGGGAATATTATATTGCCCCGAATGACCATCCCAAAGATGAATCGCCGTCATATGAACTTTACCATGATAAAGAGCCATCAAACCGGCAAAACTGCCCACATAATGTCTAAAAACACGCATTCCCCCGGGGGTTTGCTCCAAATGCCGGGTTAATATATCCAATAAAGCATCCTGGCCGCATACAACCATATAACCGCTCGTAACTTCCGGAGGTGAAAACTCACCGGGCAAACCGGATACGACTGTCTTTTTACCTTGTTTTTTATACGTCAGCACATCATTTAACTCAATCCGTATTTTCCGGCCCACCCTATATGCCGGGAGTTCTCCTCTTTTGACCAATTCGTAAACCGTATTTTTAGCGATTTTCAAAATCCCGGCTACTTCTTCAGGCGTCAAAGAAAGATCTTCCTTCAAATGCATCCCTGGTTTCCAAAATCTAAACAAAATTATTATTTAGATTTCTCCCGTCCGACTCAACGGGAGGCAGCATAACAGGATTCAACCGCTTAGAAACCTTTTCCTTTCTTAAATTATTTACATGACTCTTATTTATGCTTTAACCCATATGTCATTCTGCAAAACTCAGCTTACTTTCTTCCGGTATGATTTGCTATCGTTATTGCAGACAGCAATTATTCGTTATATTTACAATTGTTATCATCATACTTTAAAGCCGGCAGTACATCAAGAGTGTATAACAGGTTGGCTCGTTTTAGTCGCGTTGGCAATATTGACCTGCATTTTCTATTATTATACCGCCATCAACGGCAACAGTACACGCCCTAATAAAATCCCACCAATAATATATCAATTAGCCTCATGTTTATTTATAACATGTATTAACTATTGACATCAATTTTGCCTGGTATTATTATTAATTCTAAGTTGCGTTATGTTGTTTCTTATTATGTTGTATTCTTTGATTCAATATCACACCATCGATTTAAGTTAATTTAACACAATAAAAAATAATTAATTAACTACATGTTTCGCCGGTACCGCACATGAGGAGAATAAATTGGAAACTGCATTCACTTCGCTCCCGCTTATTATTGTGCGAATTCTTATACTATCATGTCTCTCCATAATTATAGACGGCCTGCCTGATAAAAGCATATCTTTGCCAATCAGGCAACCACCATACCCAAGCAGGCGAATATCGCGACATTGTTAACATGACTCTAATGTAGTACATGCCGGGAACCGCCTTATAAGGCACAAAATTAAAATCACATAGTGAACTCGTTCAGCCAAGGCTGAACATTAAGGCTTCAGATGGGGATTCTACCCCACCTGAAGTAAAATAGGAACTCCCACTTATAGAAATGGGAGTCTTGGAATTCGATAAAAATTTGTTTCTTATTAACAACACTATAAAAGGGGGAAATCAATTTGAATATTAAACCGATTAGACATCTTTTAGTGCTTTTACTGGTATTGATTATGTCGGCGCAGCTCGCCGGGTGCGGCGAGCAAGCGGAATCACCCGGAGAAGATCCCGCCGCCAAACAAACCAACAAGGATCAGGCGGAGCTGTTTGCTTATGTAGGCGCCAACCTCAAAGAGCCGGTGGTTGAATTGGTAACGAAATATGAGCAGGAAACCGGCAACAAAGTGGAAATGACCTTTAATAACACGGGAGTTTTAATCAACCAAATGGAAACAACCAAGCACGGAGACATTTATATGCCCGGAGGCATCAGCTATATGAAAAGTATCCAGGAAAAAGGATACATTGCCGACTACGTAAGCCCTATCGCTTACCATACACCGGTAATAGTTGTCCCCAAGGGGAATCCGGCGAATATTCATAGCATAAACGATCTGGCCGGGCCGGGAGTAAAATTAGTATTGCCGGATAAAGAAGCTACCGCCATCGGACGTACCGTTTATAAGGTATTCGCCAAGCTGGGTATTGAGGAAGAGATCGAGAAAAACACACTTACAGTAGTCGAAACGGTACCCAAGGTTTTATCCACCCTTACCATGGGTCAAGGTGACGCAGGCATCGCCGAATACAGCAACTACTATAAGAACCGCGATAAACTTGATTTGGTGGAAATAGACCCGGAAATCAATCCCCCTGAGGAAATACCTTGCGCCAGTCTGACATTCTCTGAGAATAATGAACTGGCCGCTGGTTTTCTTGACTTCATGCAGGAAAACGGCCCGGAGGTATTTGCTAAATATGGTTTTAAAACTGAACAACCATGACAGTCGCCCGTTTTAACCTGTATAACGTGATTTTCCGGCTGGTTTTAATATTGATGACCGCGTTCATGCTGCTTTTAATCGGCGGCCTTTTTGTCTACGGCAATTGGGGCGAAATCGCCGCCATACGACACAACCCGGAATTTCACTTTGCGATTATCTTCACTCTGTGGACAACCGTGCTGGCTACCCTACTGGCAGGGCTGACGGCTATTCCATGCGGCTACATTCTGGCCCGATATAACTTTCCCGGCAAAGTGCTGGTCGATACCTTGATGGATGTGCCTATTGTCTTGCCGCCCCTGGTAAGCGGAGTAGCACTCTTGATACTCTTCGGGCCTATTCTTGGTGATAGTCTCGCCAGAATCGGCCTTGACATAGTGTTTTCCCAACGGGGTGTGGTGCTGGCCCAGTGGTTTATCGCCACCCCTTTCGCCATTAAAACTTTTAAGCATGCTTTTTCCACCATTGATTTGCGGCTGGAAAAAATAGCCCGTACGCTAGGCTACCCGCCTGAAAAAGTTTTTTTAAAGGTTACCTTGCCGCTGGCTAAAAACGGGTTATTGGGGGGCCTTACCATGGCCTGGGCCAGAACGCTGGGTGAGTTCGGCGCAACAGCCATGCTGGCCGGTATAGTCAGAATGAAAACCGAGACACTGTCCGTAGCTGTGTTTTTGAATATGTCCATCGGCGACCTGCAATTTTCCCTGGTTATCGCGGTAATTATGCTGCTATTAGCTTTGGTGCTGCTAACCTTATTAAAGATAATTACCAAAACCGAGGTGCATATATGAGCAACTTGCTGACGGTGCGCGACCTATATGTCAAAGCAGGTAACTTCGCATTGCAAGACATTAACTTCAGCCTTAAACATAATGATTATATGGTTATCCTTGGTCCTACCGGATGCGGTAAAACCCTTTTGCTGGAGACCATAGCCGGTCATTACACCCCCGGCAAAGGCTCCATAACTATGCAGGACAAGGATATAACCAAGCTGCCGCCTGAAAAAAGGCGGCTGGGTTTTGCTTATCAAGATAACCCTTTGTATCCTTTTTTATCGGTCAGGGAAAATATTTTATTCGGTGCCCGGGCCCGGAAGTTGGAATCGGATCAGCAGACCCTCCGGTATATGGAACAACTTATTGAAACAATGGATTTAACCCACCTGCTGGAAAGACCGCCGCACTTTTTAAGCGGTGGTGAAAGACAGCGGGTTTCACTGGCCAGGGCCTTACTTACACGCCCGGCCCTGCTGCTGTTAGATGAACCATTATCGGCGTTGGATCCACAAACACGCCTGTCCATACAGAGTTTATTAAAAGATATTCACTGCAAGGAGAAAATCGGCATTATCCATGTGACCCATGATTTCACCGAAGCCATGCATCTGGGCACGCAAATTATACTCATAAAAAACGGCCAAATTGAACAAACGGATAACCCCCGGGATTTGTTTATGCGCCCCGCCACACCATTTGCGGCGCAATTTCTCGGCATGAAGAACACGGCCTTCCACAAAACTCATCAACAAACCGGACAGGCAAGGTTTAAATGTCATGAGGCGCAAATCATAAGGAGTTCACCTAATTGCTGGCCGGCATTAGTTGACAGTATATCTTTCAGCGGATCATACGTAGAAATTATATGCAGCGGCAACGGACACTGGAAAGTCATTATGCCTTTGGCGGAATGGCAGGATTTAAGCTTAAGCAAGGGTGATACTCTGCAACTGTCCATTAACCCGGAGAACATTAATATAATCCCCTCCGAGCCGCATACGGAACAACCCGGCGTCATCCTATAATTTTTACCGCCAGTTGTACTTTTTTTAGCATGCCAAATGATGTATATTAAGTATGCAACAGGTTTTATGGATATCTTAAAAGGGGTGACTTAATATGGAAATACCCACAATATTTAAGGATTTAGAGCCACATATCAACGACATTTTACGAGATCCTCAACTAAGCGACGCTACTGTCAAAATTACCTGCAGGGCACTAACCGTACAGGAGGCCATAGGTTCGCCGGAAAGAAACGATTTTCCCCTGCAAAAGGGTAAGGAAAAACTTATGCAGGCAAACATCGACGGCTTTGCGGGCCAAGCGTTTACAGATATGCCCGGTCTTTATGAAGGAACTCTGGAAAGCGCTCTGACCATGCCGGCCACCAATAATTTTCGCCGCGCGGTTATTATTGCCTCACTGAACGCCGCACTGAGAAAACTTGGCCGCGCCTCCAATACCATTCACTGTAAGGATGCCGGACCGAAGGAATGCAGCTTACAGGCCGTTCAATTTGTCAAGCAAACCTTTGGAGACCCTAAAATTGCAGTGATAGGACTGCAGCCCGCCATCGCAGAGCAATTGGCCGGCCACTTTGAAACCAGAGTTTTCGACCTTGATCCCGATAACATAGGCCACGTAAAATGCAATGTCCTTATTGAAGACGGTGATATTGACCCTCAGGAGATTGAGGCCTGGAGCGATATTATTTTTGCCACAGGGAGCACCATAGCCAACGGAACCATTGACCCGTTTATCAAAATGAAAAAGCCCGTGTTTTTTTATGGAACGACCATCGCCGGAGTCGCCGATCTGCTGGGTCTGAAGAGATTTTGCCCGACGTCTGCCTGAGTTATTGTGAATCATGTTTTGTAGCGCCATGACCCAGCCTTTGAAGGACGAAGGATTAGATAGACATTACTATAGATGGTTATTATAGGAAATAAGATGCCGCCAAGGAGATACCAGCAAAATACGGCATCTTTTTTGTATCTTTAAGGCACGTTGAGACGGTTGTATCGCTCTCCCCAAAAAAAGCAGGCACACATATCAACATAGATGTAGAGTTTGATGATGAAGCAGGACAGATTCCTATTGATAGCATGGCAAAAAAACTGAAAATTCAAATCTTAACAAAAAGCAATATAATGGAAATGTCTTGCTGAAACATGTATAATAAAGGAAAAGTGTGTAAGGGGAGTAAATGTGGACTCTGAAATTATAATGTATCAAACAGACGATGGTTCAACTAAAATAGAAACTACTTTTGACGGTGATACAGTTTGGCTATCTATTGACCAAATGGCAGAATTATTTCAGCGTGATAGAAGTGTAATTGGAAAACATATAAGAAATATTTTTAAAAAAGGCGAACTTGAAAGAAATTCACTGTGTGGGCAAAATTTGCCTACACTGCTTCTGATGGAAAGAATGAAAAGGGAAGGCACCGGTATGATCATATGGCTGAAAAACTCAGTGTGTACAACCGAAAAAGGAATTTTACCAGAACCTTGGAACCGGAGGGCATGACAGAAAATGCCGGAGAAGGTCTGAGGTTTGTCGTTCAGCACCATCTGGCCCGCAGAGATCACTACGATTTCCGTCTGGAATGGGACGAAGCCCTGTTGAGTTGGGCAGTGCCCAAGGGCCCTTCTTATGACACCCGGGACAAGAGGCTCGCCGTACGGGTGGAGGAGCATCCCCTGGAATATAGGAACTTTGAAGGAACTATTCCCAAAGGAGAATATGGCGGCGGAGTCGTCATGCTCTGGGATGAAGGGCATTGGGAGCCCTCCGGGGATGTGGCCGACGGACTTCGTGAGGGTATGCTGAAGTTTATGCTGAAAGGACAAAGGCTTAAAGGAAGGTGGGCTCTGATACGCTTGAAAGGGAAAGCGGGGGAGACCAAAGACAACTGGCTGTTGGTGAAAGAGAAAGATGCGTATGCCCAAACCGGCGACGGGATTTCCGCATTTACCACCAGCATCAGAACCGGACGCACCATGACGGAAATTGAATCAGGGGAAGCTTAGAAAGCCATGAAAGCAAACGCCAACAACATCAAAGCAAACATCAATCCGACATAAAAACAAAGAACAGCGCACAGACTGTAAAATTCAGTCTGTGCGCTGTTCTTTGATCTAATGACTATTTTGTTTTTCTTACGCCGTTTTCAGTTCTCTCCTTCTTATCTTGAATTTGCCGGCGCAGCCGCGCCGAATACCGCCCTCGCTTCCGCTCTCAGTTCCTCAACGTGTCCGGGCGCGTGTACTTCGCCAACCACCATACGGCGGATTTGGTCTGCGATTACGTTGTAGCGAAAATACGTGTCGCTCGTCGCCGTTCTCAACTGCGGCTCGATACCATGCGCTTCCGAAAATCTTCTGGCCTCCCCTTCAAGGGGGATCGCGGCCGCCAGCCCCTGTAAAAGAGTATCCTTTTCATAATGGAACTCATACTCTGGGAATATTCCGTGCCAGTGGCCACCCAACGCCGCCGTTTCTTTAAGCGCGGTGAGCAGCCCCAGCCTGAAGCGATCCCGAAAAGGCCCCCACTCGGCCTCAACTATGGGGGGCAAGCCGCGGCAGTTCCGAAGAAAGATCATAATCTGCTCCGCCGCGTCGATAAAGTCCGCCGTGTTGCTCCTTGTGTAGGGTACGGTTTCTTCGCCATCCCCCTCCGCCGCCTTTTGAAGCATCGAAAATCTGACATTGCTGTCGTCCGGCGCGTGGTTGACATTTGCGTGACCAATGGACGTGATCTTGTAATAATCATCGGGGGAATAGGAGGCGGTTATATCGACATCAGCGCCCGCGTCGTCATTTTCGATCACGCTGGTTAGCTTGCTGTGATTTACCCAGCTCCAAAATCCGGAAAAACGCTGATGCGAGTAAGTGTCCGCAAAAATATGAAGAAGCATCCCGATTTTCATCAGCACCGCGGGACGTGCCGCCGCGGGATGCGCCAGTTCCAATCTGGCTTCCTCCAGCATGTTGCTAATCAGAGACGGGACGTTTATATACGCCGGCGCGACACGATAGTTCTTGTAGTCCAGCAAAGTATTGAGCGGCGCTGACGGAATGAAGTGAAATGGCGCAACAATCCACTTCTGGTTACCTTCGCGGGCAAGTGTGGCCATACTGTTAAAGCCTGTTGTCGCCGGGTGAAACATATACCCAAAGCCTACATTTGTAGCGAGGCTCCGCGCCCATTCCGGTACGTTTCTAGTAAAAAACGGCACCCAGTCGGTGAAGTCGTCTACATATTGGGAAAAACTCGCTATGGCCTGAGCCTCGGCTTCATCAAAACCAGCCTTCCTGGCGACCGCCTTGACCGCGTAATAATGAAAATTGATATCCATGCCAATCCTCCCTATCCTTTATTACGCCAAGCAGCGATATTTAAGTAAAAATCATTGAAGTCGTTGTCGGTGGAGTCCTCTACGCAATAGTTATAGATAAAACCAACATTGCGCCCGCTGCTGTCCAATATCGCATCCCCGGCATTGGATGTCCTCAGTTCGGCAGTGGTGTCCACGGTTATCTCGAAGCGAAGATTCGCGCCGCCCCGGTAGGTATCCGCGCCTTGCGACAGATGCTGGATTGATGTGCTTTTTGTATTCTTTTCAACCATGAGATAAACTGTACTGTCATCCCGAAGTACAATCTTTCCCGTGTTAAGGCATTGCGAGCATATATGCCAGCACATGTAGTCGTTTTTTCTTACATTTTCCAAGTAAACCGTTGTTGTCTTAGCCATTATAAGCATGCTCCCCTTTCATTTCGTTTTTGATTGTATGCAGGCATAAAAATACACCCGCCAGTTTTATTATAGGGTGCGGAATAAATCTTTCATATTGGACGGTGTCCATTTATTTTTTCGTTGGCGGAGTGATTTCCGCTTAATCTCAAAGGGCGTGTTCTCCATTTGCCGTCGATCTCCAGTCATTTCCCTACAAGGGTTCCCTTGGTGACTATAATGAATAAGTGTCTTTTTATGCTATACTATAGGCAAAGGAGTGTGAAGGTGATGTCAAAGAGCGATGTTATTAATATGCTGATGAAACTACCCGATGAAATAATGTTTGATGAAGAATATCTAATTGACGCACTTTATAATGCATATTTAAAAGCAGGCATTAACGCCGGGCTCGAAGATATTGAATCAGGCAAAGTATATACTCAAGAGCAGGTTGAAGCGATGTTCTGTCAATGAGATACCGCATTTGTTGGTCTAATCAAGCAATCGAAAGCCTTGAATCAATCAAGGCATACATAGCCCGATTTTCTCCAGCCAAGGCTGAAAAAGTAGTGAGCGATTTGGTTATTTACGCAAGACAACTCGAAAGATTCCCTTTATTGGGTGTAACCGACAAGCGCTTTGGCGATGATAGTCTGCGTAAATTGATACAAGATGAGTACTTCTTAGTATATCGTTTGCAGGATAATAGGATAGAGATTTTGGATGCTTTCAGCAGCAAGCAGGATTTTTTGGCGAGATTTCTGAGAGATAAATGAAGTATTCCATAATGTTGGAAAGATGAGATTGGTCTATTTTGATAAAACAAAGAACAGCGCACAGACTGTAAACTTCAGTCTGCGCGCTGTTTTTTGATTCAATAACTAGTTTGTTTTTCTTACGCCGTTTTCATCGACTTCGTAGTTGTCGATTTTGGTGTTCTTGGCAAGGGTACCGTCAGTGTTGAAGTAGTACCATTTGCCGTCGATCTCCAGCCATTTTCCGGCAACCATGATGCCGTCCTTGTTGAAATAGTAGGTCTTATTGTTGCCGCTGACGCCCAAATCCTCAAAACCGACCAGCATGGTCTTGCCGGAATAGAAACGCCAGTTCCCTGCATTATCTTTCACCCAACCGCTTTTCAGAGAACCGTCCGCATTGAAGAAATATTTCATGCCGCCGATGGTCTGCGTTTCGGTGAGGGCTTTACCGTTTCTACAATACAGCCATTGTCCGTCATCGTTCAGCACCCAGCCCTGCGCGGTGGCAAGGTCCATGGTCAGCTTGATGTAACGCTGCAGCATGGAGGAAACTTCCGCACGGGTGGCATTTGCCTTCGGGTTGAATTTATTGTCCTGCTCACCCGTCATGATGCCCGCCTGCTGTATAGCTGTGACCGCTGTTTTGTAGGCACTGCCGATGCCGGAAGTATCCGCAAAGGTCACTGCGGTACGGGTAACGGGCAGGGTGTAGCCGGTTGCCTTGGCGTAGTTTGCCAAAATCACCGCGATTTCCTCACGGGTGATTGCTCTGTCCGGGGCAAAACGGCCGTTGCCAATGCCCTGAACGATGCCTTGTTTGTACGCCCATTCAATATACGGTTGATAGGGACTGCCAATTTTTACATCGGTAAAGCTGCCGGTCGTGTGCCGATCATGGTTTTAGCTGCATCGGAAAGGTTGGCATTGGGCACAATAGCAATGCTGATATTGCCGGTGCTCTGCTTATGAATTTCCGCCAGCGCCTTTTTGTCGAAGGAAACCGTCACCGGGGAGCCGTTCAGTTCAAGGCTGGTTACTCCCGCGTCGACAAGGCTGTTCAGGGAGCTGCTTGTCAGGGTTGCTGTCAGGGCGGTTGCGCCCCGGGGCATGGTAACATTCAGCGCAACGCCGGTTCCGTTGGCGGTTTTGCCCTGTGCTTTGGCATCAGCCTGTGCTTTGGCGATGGCATCCGTTACGGATTGCTCCGGGATGGACGCGCTTGCCGCGCCGTTCGTTCCTGCTGTCGCTGTGACAGGAGCCGATACTGTTACCGGCTGGTTGGGCTGTTTTTCCGGTGTTGCAACAACCGGTATGGCAGTATCCGGTGTGGTCGTGCTGCCGCCGGAGGAGGAACCGCCCCCGGAGGTCACCGGTTCAATTCTGACATACTTGCTGGCGGTGTAGATTGCCGCAGTAGGGCTTGCCACCAGCTGCGCTGTCGCCGCGCTGTCGCCCGCGTAAACGCTGTGCCGATAGTTGGCGCCAAAGGTGGGCGCGCTGTTAAAGGCAAAATGCCCATCGCCCTCCGCGTTTTTGGCCAAGGCGGTAATGGTGCCACCACTAATGACAATGCTGTCGCCGAACAGCGCGTTGGAAGTCTCGGAGATAAGCACCAGCGTACCGCTGTTGACAGTCAGCGTGCCGCCGTCTGTCTTTAAGCAGCAGGCCAAGCCGGAGCCGTACTCGCTGACGACAAGGCGGCCGGTGGTGCTGACGGTTATATTTTCGCCTATGATACCGGCGTGCACATCGTAAATAGTCAGATTTCCGCTGCCGGTCAGCACAACGTCGGATGAAGATGCCCAAACGCCGGTTTCGATAGAATAGCCGGTTGTTACTCCGGTGGGGACCGTACCCAAAACGTTGCTGCCCACCAGGCGGATCGTCAGATCCTGCTGGGCAAGGATAGCCGAGCGGTTCGCGTCGCCGTTATCAACAAGGACAGAGGCGTTATTCAGCGTCAGGGTTCTAGTATCGGGGTCGTAGCTGACGCTGCCCGAAATGCCGTTGCCGGTAATTGCATCCTTGTTGGCGCTTGTCACCGCCACGCCACCGACCGTGACGCCGGTGCCGGTGCTCGGCGTATAGTTATATGCCGCACTCGCGAGAGACCACGGACCGTCAGACCATGTTGATCCGTCGCCAACGGCCAGCACCTTGAAAGTATAGCTTCCGGCTCCCGCCACTGCGATTGCGGAGGTAAAGTCATATTCCGCGGCGGTACTCCTGACAGGGCTACTAAGGGGAAAGCCTCCCCTGTAAAGCTGCACCCTGTAGCCGGAAGCGTTGACAACCGCATTCCATTTTGCTTTGCCGGGAGTTGTGCCGTCCCATTCCAGAACATCGGTGAAGGCAAGCGGGTTAGGGGAAGGCGTACTCCCTTTATACACCGCCACCGTCTGCGAAGCGGTGGTTACATGAAAATTTCCGAAATCCGCTATGTTAATCGTTACATCGCCTTGCGTTGTTACACTGGAAAGCGCAAGCGTCCATGTAGTGCCGGAGCCTAAAAGCGTTCCCTTGGCGACTGCGCCGGTACCGCCTGTAATGGTGATCTTATCGGCTGTCAGTCCGGTTACCGCTTCACTAAATGTAAGCTCAATGCCGGTGGAGTCGGCTGTGCCGCTGGTTCCGCCGGTCTGTGCTGCCGTGAAGGTGATGTCGGTAAGAGCATCCTCATACTTTGCCGTAAGCTTCACCGCTTCGGCAGGCATAGTAAAGGTTGTGCTGGCTGCGGTTGCATCAGCAAGGGTTACGTCACCGCTGGCGACCTGCCATTCCTTGAACGCATAGCCGCCGTTGGGGCTTGCGGTCAGCGAAACTTCCTCATCCTTTTCCGCAAATGCAGGGCTAGCGCTGGCTGTGCCGCCTCCATTCGTTTGGACGTCGACAGCGTATTTTATGGCGGAACGGCCGGTTACAAAGCTGTCGTTAGTGCGAAGTTCCGCATATGTGCCAAAGAGTGCGTCTGGATAGACGAAGATGGTGGCATTGCCGTCAATTTTTGCGCTGTCGATACCCCCTATCGGAGCAATGGTTGCCAGGAAAGTGCCTGCTTTCAAATGCATTTCCACATTGCCGCCGACTACACCTTTGCCACTAGTGCCGTTACCACTGCCGAATATACTTTGGAAGGTGCCGCCCTCCATAGTCATGCTCACGTCATGGGTGACATCGCTTTCCAACCCGCCGCCGAAGATTTCTGAATGGAAGGTGCCGCCCTTGATATGGACGATTACATTTTCCACATCGGCCCATAAACCGCCGCCGAAGAGGGAGGCAAGGTTGCCGCCCTCGACATTGATTTGCGCCGTATCTGTGACCGGGGCGCTCCAACCGCCGCCGTAGAGGTAGAAAATATTCGCGTTCGCAACGGCAACCTCGGTGTTTTGGACAGAAGCGGAAGCATTATCGCTGCCACCAAAGACCGCTTCGGAAAAGCTCCCCCCCGTAATGGTAAGCTTTGCCGTTCCCGTAACCGAGCCTTCGTTGCCGCCGCCATAGGCCCATAGAAAGCTGCCGTCTTTTATCACGACATTGGTGCTTCCCACGGTGTTGGCCTCGAAGCCCGCACCCCACAAGGTGCTGTTTATGAATGTGGCGTTCTCTACCGTTACATTCGCGCAGCCCGATACGTTTGCGCCCGCCAGCGCGCTGCCGCCATAGGCATGGTTGGTGAACGTGCCGTCATGTATCGATAGATTTGTATCACCCGCTATGCTGCCGTCCCGGCTCCCTCCGTAGACTGTTTTGTTAAACGTGCCGGAAAGAATGGTGAGCGAGGTATCGCCTGTGTGATCTCCACTCTCCCAGCCGCCATAGATAACATAGCCGCTGATGTCCTCAAAAACCGGAACGGCAAAATCCGTATCCGCCGCCAAATACATATTCGTGCTGCCACTCACCTCTTTCACAACAACCGGCGTACCGTTTGCGTAAATGCGAGTGCCGTCTTCTGTTGGCCCTCCTGCGCCCATTGGCGCAATGCCGCCCCACGCCTGCAGCGCAGTTATTTCTTCCACCGTCACGGTAATCGTCGGCGCGCTCACGTCCGCCGCCAGCGTCAAGCCCTCCGGCAAATCCAGCGTGGGGGTAAACACATAGTCCCCCTCAGTATTACCGTCATAAACCGGGTCGGAAGTCCAGCCGTAGACAGCCATGGCGACGGTGGTTTCTGTTCCCGGTGTTTCGGGTTGCTGCGCGTCGCTGTCCACCGCGGCATCATCATCGCTTACGTCAGCCGTAATCGCTGAGCCGGTGGTGACAGTTGCCGTCAATTTATCCGGCAGGTCAAGTTTCTCCTCGGCTGTGCCCGCCTCCACGGCTTGCTCGGATACAGCGGTATCCAAATCCGCAAATCCGGTGATTACACCACTGATCACCGGCGGCGTACCGGAATCTGTTGTTCCGGTTTCGGCAAACGCAGCCATGGGCAGCATGCTTGCCATCATGCACACCGACAAAATCAGGCCGCCGATTCGTTTCCATGTTCGTTTCATGCAAATATTCCCTCCATTCTATGTTTCGCTTTCAAAGCCTGTTTCGTCCGCCGGCAATATCCATGAGTTCGTCAAGGCTCAGGCTTGCGTTGGTCGTTTGTATTTTCCTCATGCCCTTCACTCTCTGTTATGCCGCATACAAAGGATTTCATCAATATCCGTGTCCGCCGCAATGGCAAGAATGGTTCCGGCGAACAGAGCCTCAGCGTACTTTTTCACATGGCTTCATTCTCCTTTCCGGCGGGCGGGACAGTCAGCGCCAGATTCGTCAGTTCTTCCGCGTCGATTTTCAGGACATCGCCCCAAAACAGGTTTTCCCCGTCCGTGCTCGCAGCCTGTAAAACCTCCGGCTCTTTCAGCGGACTGTAACGGATGGTGTGCAGCCGGTTTGCCATGTTCAGCATAAGGATGCTGCCGCTTTTCATTTCCAGCCGCAACCGTACGCCGTCCAAAGGCTGAATACGCAGAATGCACATGCTCTCGCCCGGCGCCTTCATCGCCATGTTCACTGCTTCCCTGGCGAAAATCTCCAGCTCGTCATTGCTACCCGCGGCAAAAATGATTTTTGTTCCGTCCGTAACAGCGGAACGGAATAGCGCATCGCTGTTCAAATCATAGTACCGGGTAGTGCGCAAGCGGTTTTTCATATTCAGTTCCAGGACACTTCCGCTGCCGAACTCAATATGCAGGCGGTAATGGTCAAGGGGAGTCACCGTCTGAATCATGGGGATATCCTTTTCCTGTCGTGACTTTTTACCCGCCATAGGCCTTCCTCCTTTCCTGTTCTTCCATATTCAATTGGATCTGGGCATAAAAAAACACACCCTTATTGTAGGGTGCGGAATAAATCTTTCATATTGGACGGTGTCCATTTATTTTTTCGTTTCCGTATTTTTCAGCAATTCACGGGAGGAAACGCCCTGTTTATTCAAAACGCTGCTGACGGTAGCTCTCGCAGTAGAGAAGGATACATTCAGCCTGTCGGCAATCTCCTGATTGCTTAAGCCCTTTTGCAGCAGCAGGAGAACTTCGTTCTCTCTGGGCGACAGAGGAACCTTTCGGCGAATCGCCGCCAGCCCGTTCTCCAGCGTAACCGCCAGCGCCGTTATGCTCTCCCGCGCCTTGCTGGCACAGCCGGTATCGGGCAGCAGCTTTTTGATCCCCGCATAATTTTCCGCAAAGGGCAGGTATACACCATCGGGCAAAGCCATATCCAAAGCGCCGGCGGCGGCTTCCAAAGCCCGCGAACGCTTCCCCAGCGCGTCAAGGGCTTGCGCCTGGTACAGCTTTATGTAAATCTGCGGCAGCAGGTTGGGGAAGATGAAGGACAGCCCCAACCCGAATTCGCTGACCCCAAGCAGCTTTTGATATTCTCCCCGCTCCAGCAGAATGCGCCCGTAAATAATGTGGGCGAAGGGCTGGGTCATGATAACCAGCCGCCTGTCGTTTATTTCTCCACTGGCAAGCCAGGGGGAAACCTCGTCCCTGCGCTGAAGCAGCAGGTACAAAAATCCGCAGGCCAAATCCAGCGTATAACGGCATAAGTCCTCGGTGTTCTGGCGGGAGCGTTCCGCAAGCGAAGCAAGAGCGTTTTGCAGCATGGCCTCATCCCCCCGCAAGAGGACGATGCGGGCCAAAAGGAACAAGCCGCATTGGACAATGCTGTTCTGGCGCTTGCCGTCGGCGGTAAAGATGGCCTTGTGGCAAAGCATTTCCGCTTCGTCCAGCTCGCCCCGCATCAGATGCGCTTCCGCCCGCATAATGAATTCCGCGCCGCTGCCATGCCCGCCGGTCAGCGTATAATAAAAGGGCATACACTCGTCCATCTGCAAAAGTTCCTCGTCCAGCTTCCCGCTTTCCCGATAGAACATATACAATACCGACGGGGAAACGAACGTCCATGTGCTTTTGACACTGATCAGGGTGGCGGGGCCGTTCAGCAGCTCCAGCGCTCTGCGGTGCCGCCGGCTCATGGCATCAATGCGGTTGTATTCCAGAAAGGACAGCAGCAGCTCCATTTCACCGGACAGCGCATTTTTTTGGTCTTGGGGAAGATCACTTTGCTCAATAACCTGCTGAATTTCCTCTTTTAAAGTAAGGAGTTTTTGATTTTCGTGCAGGAAAAACAGGGTAAAGGCCAGCGGCACCATGGCAGCCGGGTATTTGCGCTTGATTTCAAAGGGCGTGTTCTCCATAATATCCAGTATCATGGGCTTTGTGTGTTCGTCCACCACATCCGCAATATCAAAGCTGGTCAGCGGCAGAGCGAGCAAACGCTCCCAATCGCCGGAGAGGTAATAAAAGCGCAGGGTATTTACCCGGTCACCGGCCTTTTCCGCCAGATCGCCCCCGGCAAGATAGGCAGCCTTTTGTTTTTCCGCCGGCAGCAGTTCGAACTGTCTGGTCAAAAAATTTTGGAACAGGGTATGCAGGTAAAACCTCCGGGTCTCCCGGTCGAAATGGACGAACACCCGCTTTTCCCGCAGGAGCCGCTCCGTTTCCTTCGCGCTCCTGCCGGACAAAGCTGTGGCCTGCGCCAGAGAGAAGCGCCCAAAGATGGAAATCGCGGTCAGAAACTCCCGCTCAAACGCAGGCAGACGGTTCCACAGGGCATTGTGAATCATGTTTTGGATGTTCCCGTCCTCAAACCGGCCGCTTTCGATAAAGGACAAAAGCTGGAGGTACAGCGCCATGACCCAGCCTTCGGTGATCCGCATCACTTCCTCAAGCTGCACAGGCGCGAGGGAAATACCGGCCTGCCGGTAATAGGCGTCAATATCCCCGGTACAGAAGGTAAGCACGGATTCCCGCAGGATTAAAAAGCAGTTGTTCTCCACAATGGAACTCTGCGCCGTCGAAGGCAGAAGCTGGGCGGCCGCTGCCACATGAAGGGCCTCGCCGCCATGGTGGGAGAGCGCCGTCAAAAACATGCCGGAGTTCGGCAGCTTCCACGCGGCGAAATCATCCAACACCAGATAGATTTCTTCCACGCAATGGAGCTTTCGGAAAATCTTCTCGATTTCCGGCAGGGTATCCTCATCCGGCGGGCCTACCGCTGTCAGCCGCCGGGCACTGTCCGGATCAAACAGTCCGATTAGCCCGCAAAAGGCTTTCCATGAAGCATCCGGCTGTTCTGCGGGAAAGGTATGCCAGATGATCTGTGCAGTTTTGGAAACCCGCGAGTCGAAAAAATGGCGCAGGGCCGTGGTCTTGCCGAAGCCGGAGGGGGCTTCCACCAGCGTCAGCGGATACGCCTTGATGGAGTTCAGACGCTCCATAAGCCTTTTAGGGAAAAACAGTGTTTCCGGTTTGATCCGTTTGGTCCGCGCCATGCTATTTCCCCCTTGCCGCGTCTTTTGTGCCGATATATTCCATCACGGATTTCTCTCCGTTTCATTATCTTTCCTCTACCATATTTCCTCTCTGCGAAATATTCAAGCGGCAAAGCGCGGGGAGCGTATCGGTTCTAGGAGAGCGATCAATATGTTCCAAGCTGTTTAACAGCTTTAACCGGTAACCATCTTTGTTGCGGCAGATGATATTCAGACATCCGTAACCCTGACAGATATGAAAAATATTATGTATCGGCATACCCAGAAGTTGACTGATAATAACCCGGTTAACCCCGGCATGACCCACCAAAAGCAAATCCCCGTTTACACTGCTCACCAGGCGATTAAAGGCAGTCATGATCCGGCGGCTAAAAGCGGAGAAGCTTTCGCCGCCGGGAGGCATATATTCTGCTATATTCGCCCCGCGTTTGGCAAATTCGGCAGGATGTTTTTGGCGTATATCCGCAAAACTGCGCCCCTCCCACTCACCCAGGCAAATCTCCCGCAAACCAATGTCAGCCACGGGTGACAATGTGTGCGCCCCGGCGATTATTTGAGCCGTTAGCAGTGAGCGGCTGAGATCGCTGCAATATACACCCGCCGGGGTAATGCCCGCCAACCGCTCCCTCAGCATCTTCGCTTGCCACACCCCGGCGCCGGTCAGCGGGAGGTCAATCTGGCCGATGAAACGTTTTTGCCGGTCTGTATCAATCTCACCGTGCCGCACCAGATAAATCAACATCGGCTTTATTTACCCCCCTGTTCCATCCCTTTAGCCATATATCCAATCGTTTTTCCAGCACCCGTTCAACGTTTTTCTTAATTGATTCCGCCAGCCGCCAGCGCTCCCGCACCGTTTGTTGAACTTCCGGCTCGGCGGCAAAACGCTTCATGGACTTCATAAACCGATGCTCGAGAGCAACTAAATTTTCACCGCACAGAAGCTTGTCCGCCAAATAAACCAGCTCTTTTTCACCAATCCCGACACCGGTTTTTAAACCATCCCCCATGTGACAGGTTACAATCCCGGCAACCCGGGGAAAGCCCATGGACGCAAGCAAGCTTGCCCCGGCTGCAGCATGATTCGGCATTCCTTTACGCACGTCGTGCAATAAGCCCGCCGCCTCGATTAAAGCAAGCTGCAGGCCATACCCACATTGGTTAAGACATGCGCCTAAAAATGAGGCCAGGGACGCCACGGCTCTGCCGTGAGCAATCACCCGGGAGGGAGTACCGGCCAATCGAAAGATAACCTCACACTCCATTTGATCGGGTATGTCAATGGCCGCGGCACGGCGCAAAAGACGGTGATAATCCTCCGGTGTGTCCATATCCAATAGCACTCCCCGGTCGGCCACCTCCACATCAAGAGCATCAGCCTCATGCCGGGCAAGAACTTCCCGCAGGTTGCCATCCGCCGAACAGCTTAAGATTTCCCCAATATATTCACTTGAAATCAAAGGGGGATGGCCCCGTTGCCCGGCAAAACAAGGATAAACAATGCCCGCCTTGTTCTTCCGCCAGGCGTTCAGCAATAATTTAACGGTTTGCGGCCTTACCAGCGGATTGTCGGCGGGCAACAGAAAGAAGGCCTCCAAGTGAGACGGAAGACCGGCTATGCCGGCGCGAACGGAAGAAAACATACCCTGCCGGTAGTCGGGATTATAAACAACCGACAGGCCCGGCCCCTCCAGCACGGGCTGCAATTCAATCGCCCGATGACCTGTTACCACCAGCACTTGTCGTATACCGGCCTCAAAAAAAACGTTTACAGCCCCGGCTATGACGGTAGTACCATTCAGCGGCAAAAGGGGCTTGAATTTACCCATGCGGGAGGAGCAACCGGCCGCCAGCACAACCGCGGCTGCACCGTTCATAACATACGCTCCGCTCTGAATTTGATTAATTCACCCACTATACTCACGGCAATTTCTTCAGGTGTTTGGGCACCGATGGACAAACCAATGGGGCTGTGCACCAGCGCCAGCTCCGCACTATCGTAACCCTCATTTCTTAATGCCTTGTAGATAGCATCCCGCTTGGTTTTGCTGCCGATCATCCCTATATAGCAGGCTTTGGAACGCAGCGCCAGTGCCAGCACTGTTCTATCATGCGCATGGCCCCGGGTTACTATGACCACGTAGCTATCTTTGTCAACTCCCAACTCACCCAAATCCGCAGTCAAACCAGGCAATACCATCGTCATGTCGGCATCGGGAAACCGCTCCCGGTTGGCAAATTCCGGCCGGTCATCAAGCACCACCACTTTGAAATCCGCTGTTTTGGCCAGCCGGGCTACTTGCAGTGACACATGACCGGCACCGAAAATATAGACAGTGCCATAACTGCTGATTTGTTCCACCAGAAAACTGCGGTCCCCCAAAGTCACCACCTGTGGATAGCGGCTGTCGGCCACGCGCAGCAGCTCATCCATTTCAGCCGGTTGCGGGGAAAATGTGCCCACCGGCTGTCTTTCCGCAACCACCAGGCACTGCCTTCCGGCGGATGTATCCACCTCTCCGTCGGGAACGGGGCTGATCAGCACAGCCCTCCGCCCGGCTGTCACGGCATCGCCCAGTGAACGATAAATCTCCAATAAATCTACATTTTCCGCACTCATATAATCCAATAGTATTTTAAGGTGACCACCACAAATCATGTCCATCTTATCGGTGATTTTTTTGTTCAAATTAAACTCTTTAACCAGAGCTTTCCCCTCTGTCATAACCCGGGCAGCCAGCTCAATAACCTTGGCTTCCACCAAACCGCCGCCAATGGTACCGATAATTGAACCGTCCCAGCGGATGATCATTTTAGATCCCGCCGTGCGCGGGGTAGAGCCGTAATTGGCTAGAATAGTGGCTAGAACAAAACTTTCACCCTGCTCCAGCAAACGCAAAACGTCCTGAAAAATCTTAACCATCAGATAACTCCTTCCAATTCACCCGGTCGGATATTCCACAATATCGGCCATATTCCACCGGTAAGCCGTTTTTATATATGTCAGGCACCGCTTTGGGGACGCAAGTCCCGGATTATTCGTTTGGATGGTTTCCAGAGTATCCCGGAACAATCCGCTTCAATGGGCGTCAAGGCCAAAGAACCTTGCTTGATGTTTTCAGCAACCACAGGGATGGATAGCAGCGCTTTTTGGATAGACTCCGTTATTTCTTCCCCGACCCAACCGGCCAATCGGGTTTTAACGGCCAGATAATCAACACCGCTGCCGAATGAAATAGTTGCCGTGAAATCAAGCACCCCCGCTACCGCAAACAAAGCCTCATCCAGCATGGACATGCTGAGCAGGCCGCCCCCGGCCAAAGCAACCAGTCCTTTGACCCGATCCTTCACCGGAGCCATGCGCCTCAGCACGGTGCCGCAGGGACAAGGCCCGGGGATAAACCGGGCCAGATCTCCGGTGCGATACCGGATCAGCGGCATTCCCCCGCGAGTTAAGGTGGTGAAAACAATTTCCCCCTCTGCGCCTTCCGGCAGCACCGCACCGGTTAGGGGGTTAACTATTTCAAATATAAAGTCGGCCTCTCTCATATGATAGCCCGCCAGCGCCGCGCATTCCAAGCCGCCACCCAGTCCCATCTCGGTCATGGCGTAGTGGTTGAACACCCGGCAGGACCATTTCTTTTTGATCCAATTGACAACGGCCCGGGGAACATGGTCGGTATTTAGTACCACGTTTTTGATATTAACCTGAAATTTATTTTCGCCCGGCGCTTCATGACAGGCCAATGCCAGTACCTGAGCCGGTATCCCCAACAAAGTGTCCGCCTGTTCCGCAGCCATTACTTTCAATGTGTCTTCGGGATCCCTTATAATGCCATACGGTACGGGTATAACATTCATGCGCCGCACGCTTTCCGCAAACAAATCGCCAACGCTTCCGGGCCGCTCATAAGGAAGCAGGATCAGCACCTTATCACCCGGCTTGGCAATAACAGTCATACCATGGTGAAAAAAGTCTTTCGTAAGCTCCTGGTCGTCGGCAGTAAAAAAGATCCTTTTGGGCAAACCCGTCGTACCGGAGCTTTCCATGGTGACCACCCGTTTTATGTCGTCCTGGGAACAGCACAAAAACCGCAGTGGATTTTGGCTAATATCATTTGCCGTTGTAAAAGGAAGGCTCTGCAAGTCTTTTAATGAACTAATTTTATCCGCAGGAAAACCGCCCAAAGCAGCGCGATAAAACAAGCTTTTTTCACGGGCCAGGGCAACGGTTTCCTTTAACTTCTTCAACTGATAGCTTGCAATCAGAGCAGGGGTCAGCCTCCCCGCCTCCCCGGCTCTGCCCGTTATTTTATTAAGAATCCACTGCTCCAAAGGTGTTTTGTCAATCAAACCGCCTACCGCCCCCTGTAGATGGATCTGCCCTGATTGTCCGTAAGGTTATAGGCACAAAAAGGAATAAGCTTCCCATCGGGAGATACCGTGTGGATACAGCAGTCCTTAACCCGTTCCAGGTCAACGTTCCATACATCCTGAAAAGCCATGCCCGAAATGCAGAAGGTATGGGTTTTAGCCCTTTCCAAGAATAGGTCCAGGCTATCCGGCTGTTCATCATTTTGTTCGGCAGCACTGCATTTACAACTGCCTGTTTGCCGGCTTGGCAGCGGCTGCATTGCCGACCAATGGTTTGCTACAAATTTCCTCGCTTTCCTTGACCCATCCACCGCCAGCTCCGGAGTGCAGCAGCAATTCGACGCCTGCCGGGCGGAGTCATGCCTGGTGGTAGGCAATAGCCCTCCATCCGGCATTAAAATGAAGTTGCCGTGAAATGAGCACAGGGCGTTTTCACAACCCGGCGGACGGAAATTCTCTATTTTAATCCGGCCGGCCGTTTGATGCTCAATATTGCTGATAACTTCCGGCAGGGTAATGCGCATCTTCTCCGACGGCGGCTGGGGATAGCGCCCGAAGTAGCTGACGGGCTGGAAATGCACCCCCCGCACTATCGGCAGCCATTCCAGGGCCAGGTCAATAATGCTGCCAAGATTATGGTCGTTAACACCCGGAACCACGGTAGGCACCAGAATTACTCCAATGCCCAGCTCCCCGCACAGCCGGATTGTTTCCAGCTTGGCGGCCAAAAAATCGCCGCCCCGCAGTTTACGATATATTTCCTCTTGCGTCCCGTCAAACTGAAGAAATAAAGAGGCAAGCCCGGCCTGCGACAAGGCTTCCAGGAACTGCGGCTCACGGCTCAACCTCAGGCCATTGGTGTTGAGCTGAATAAAGCCAAAGCCCATCTCCCGCCCCATGGCAACCAGCTCCGGCAAGTCGTCCCGCATGGTGGGCTCTCCGCCGGAAAGCTGGATATTATATGGCCCCCCAACGTCCAGGAGACGCCGGTACCAGCCCCTGACGGTTTCCGGGTCGGGGTCCGGGGCAACCTTCCCGGCATCGGCAAAACAAAAAGAACAACGCAAATTACAACGACCGGTTACTTCCAGCACCGCGGTACAGGTATGCTGGCGATGGTCGGGACAAAGGCCGCAGTCAAAGGGACAGCCGCGTTCAACCCGGGTTAGGGGGACCTTTATGTCAGCCGGAATTTTCGGTCTTATCCAGGACTGAAAAAGCGGCCGGCCACGCCATATCGGCACTTTGAAACTCCCGTGCTCCGGACATTCCTTTTCCAAAAACACCTCGTCTCCCCGCGCCACCCGCCTGGCCGGAATTTTACTCAGACAATAAGGACAAAGGCTTTCCGTTACCGAGAGAACATGCCCTGCATCAGTCATCTTTCTCACCGGCCAATTCAACCCCCCGGGCAAGCATAATTTCCTTGACCTTGTTATAGGTTTCAATGACGATACTGCTGCATTTGGGAGAAACTACTTTTTCCGCCAGACCTTCGCCCAGAATATCCCCACAGTCAATCCCGCCATAGGTCCGACCGATTTCCCCCTCAAACCATTGCACCAGTTCATCAATCATCAACAAAAACTCATCGTGTTCCTTTTCCTCCGGCGTACCCCTGCCTGTGTACAGGCTCAGCAGACAAACGCCGCCAATCAGCGCGCCACAAGTTTTACCTGAAAACCCCAGCCCGCCGCCAAGACCCGCCATGGACCGGATCAAGCCGGGATTGTCCTCACCCCGGCTTTCCAGACCAAGAGCAAGCAGTATCTGGCTGCAATTAAACCCTTGCCGGTGCAATTCCAGCATACGCATTAGTTCATTAGTCATTACAGCAACTTCCCTCCTTACTGCTGCCGGTTTTTTTAGCCAGGACCAAGACATACCCCGGCCGGGCTTTTTGAACCGTCCTTTTAATCTCAGCACAGGAAACGGACCGGTCGGATACACAGCCCCAGAACATGTCCATGGAGCCATGAGCCAAGATTAACCTGGCGGTCAGCTCTCCCAAAAGCCTGGAATGATCTTCCCATAAAACGACTTCAAAGCCTCCGGCGCTAATTTTTTGGGTTAGTGTTTGAACGGACATAGCTCCGGTCAGACAGCCGGTCAAAGGAAGACTATGCAGTTCATCCACTCCTGCCGGGTTACGGACGTAAACATCGGCAACCACCAGCCACCCGCCATCCTTCAATACCCGGCAGCATTCCGCCAAAGCCTTGTCCGGGCTTTCCATCACGGAAAGAGTGCATTCCGCAAAAACACCGTCCATTTCCCCATCCCCAAAGGGTAAATTCTCTCCGGCCGCTTCCCAAAGAGGCAGGCCGGGATGTCTCCGGCGGCCTTGCCCAAGCAGCACGGAGGAGGGATCCACACCGACGGCATCCAGATGATAACGACAAATCAGATGCTCCACCGTAGCACCAACGCCGCAGCCCACATCCAGAACCCTGGCCCCTGCAGCAAAAGAACAAATAGCAAGCGCTCGGTCCGTGATGGCAAACCCGCCGGGTCTAATTGTATCTCCGGTCACATCCCGGATCGGTCTGCCCTCGTACAGCGGGCACGATACAGTAGGATACACCATCCTCACTCCTTAGCGCAAAGATAACACACCTCTTAAAAATACCAATTGTTATACATATTTTGGGTAAGGAATATCCCAAATTATTTATCTTCCAAAGTTTTTTCCACTTCCAGCATCTTGCCCAGGGCCAGTTCCTCGGTAATTAGGACAAACCCGCATTTTTTGCATCTTAACAATTCAACCGGAAAATCACTGCCCATATACGATACCGTAACCTTACCCGGCTCCATGGGCATATTGCATTTAAGACATTGAAAAACACCTTCCGCCTGCATATCCTTGCCGGCCACTTTTTCACATCCTTAATTAAAGACAAGATAGGTTTTCTTAACTATTGCCCTCTACTTTCATCCGGTGCGAATAAACATTGTGAATGACAAACCCGTCCTCTTGCCGGGTATACTCCACCCAGTAGGTAACGCTTACCGGCCTGTGACAGGCCATAATATGACCGTTATGGCGATTTAATAGTTTTTGGCCGCTCCCTTCGGCATGTTCAACAACCTTCTGAACATCTTCCTTCAGGATCAGGCGCTCCTCCATGATTTCGCCCACTTCGTCGGAAATAATTAAATTGATTGCTTCATACGAGCTTTGCTCCACCGTCACCTTATCCCCCCAAACCTCCTTGAGCATTGTGTTTTTAAGCCTGGCCCTGTTTTCACGCCTCTGTGAATAACCCGGCCCCCGTTCCGCCGCCGAGGTCATGTCTGTCTCACCGTAAATCAAATCCAGGAGGTGGTATGTCTTCTTACCCTTGGCCGCAAAATTATCCCGGCACATGGCGCAGTAGGCCACATAGTCGGCGGGGCTTTCGTTGATGCGCCGCCTGATGGTATCATCCGCCAGTTTCCGGTTGGCAAACGACATCAAACCTCCGTATCCACAGCATTCCGTCGTTTCGCGACTGGTCGGTAATTCTTCAATCCTGATACCGAGCTTTTGCAATATATTTCTGACACTTTGGTGGACATGTTTTTCATGCCTGGCAGTACAGGCGTCCTGTACAGCCACCAACCCCGGCCTTTGCGACACGGCAATCTCCGGCAGGCCAATCTGGTCATATAATTCCCAGAGAGATACAATATCAATCTCGGGCAAGTGCTCCTTAAACATTTGATAGCATGTGGAACAGGCCAAAATCAAGCCCGGCCTGCCCAGGGCCTGCCACTGTTCCTTAATTTCGCGCAGCCCCGTCTGAAACAGCTCGGTTCGTCCGGACCATTCCGCCGGGGCGCCACAGCAGCGCAACATCAGGCCGACCCCTCCGGCAACCCGCTCCGTCAGATCAACATAAGTCTTGATCACCTGGTCGGGCTTGGAAGCGCCTAACTGGCATCCCGGGAAAAAGATGTAGCGGCTTAACTCATAACCCGGTTGGTGGCGGGTCAGCACACACAGCTCACTATTGCTGAAATCCATGTCCCGAATAGGAAAGTCATGGGTGGAAGGCGGCATTTTCCCTTTTTTGAACATTTCACTCCGGGCTTCCCGGCACAGATCCGCCATATTAAAACCTTCCGGACAAACCTCCTGGCAAAGACCACACAGACTGCAGGAGTTTATTAAAGCGTTGGCTTCGTGCAGCCCCATGATCATTTTAAGATTATGGCTAATTTGCCGGACATACTTTTTAGGATAAGCTTTAAAATGGTCCAGGTAGGGGCAGGCCTTCACGCACTCCAAACACTCGCACACAAGGCAGCGCCCGGCTTCCACTATGGCTTCCTCCCGTGTGTATCCATGTGCGGGATTGGCCGGCACAACAGCGGGAAGCGGTTTAACCCCCTTGGTGCCGGTGAAAAGTCTGGTCCGGTAAGGCCCCTCATTTTCGCGGGCGGCGGTCAGTGACACCTGCTGAAGATAACGGTCAATAGATATAGCGGCCCGCCTGCCGTCGGAAAGGGATCCAATAGGCGAATACCCGGGCCCGCGCAGCAGGCCGCCCCCGGCAAAAACTCCATCCGGCCCGGTGGCCAGGGTAACCGGATCAACAATAATCAGCCCCTCCCGGTTATAATTCAAGCCGGGCATAGCTGCGTTAATCTTACCGGAACCCAGGTAAACGGCATCAAATTCGCGACACAAATCTTCAACGGAGAGTGTTTGTCCCACCATGACGCTAAACCGAATCTCCACACCCAGGGAATCCAGTATGGCAATATCTTCCTGAATAATCCGCCGGGGCAGAACTTCAGCCGGCATTTCCCACAGTCTGCCTCCCAAACGGTCCGTGGCCTCGAAAACCACTATATTGTAGCCCTTTGCGGCCAGGTCAGCAGCCGCCCCCAAACCGCTCAGCCCTCCGCCAACCACTGCTACCCGCTTATCCTTCTTGGAGGATATGGTAAGCTTAACCGGCGGAGCGGAATTCATCCCGGCGCAGGCTTTCTCCAAGGCAGCTATGGAGATGGCGTCTCCCGCCTCCTGCCGCTTGCAGGCAGCCTGACAGGGATGGTCGCAAACCCGCCCGATGATCCCGGGAAAACGAACGGTTTTACTGAAAATCCGCCATGCCTGCTCAAAATTGCCGGCCTTTATTGCCGCCACGAAACTTCTTACATCCACATGAACGGGACAGGCTGTCATACAAGCAGGAGGGTGCTCCTGGGTGCATTTTTCTTCAAATTCAATTATCCGCTTTTGATCCATTTTACCCCACCATTTCCATAAAACACAAGTAACCTAAAACGAACTGAGCAAAATAGACAAAGATAGTTCATTTTAGGCAAAGCATGATTTTAGCAAAATTTTTAATTTACAAGAAGCTATTCTTGATTCAGGTGAGGTTGAACCCCACCTGAATCAAGAGAGATTTTAATGCTTAATAAGCAGGGTTTTTAATGGGCCGTTTGACCGCCGGGATTTCTTGACCCTGCAAACCGGCCAGTATCTTCTTCGGCAGAGCCGGAAGCTGTGTAATCCGCACTCCGCAGGCGTTGTATATGGCGTTGCAAATAGCGGCATGCGGAGAAGTAAGCGGCAGTTCACCCACGCCGGAAGCACCGTGCGGGCCATGTTTACGCTGGTGGTTTGCGTAGATGATTTCTATATTATCAGGAACGTCCTTAACGTAAGGGATACCGCAGGCAGCCATAGTGGTATGCTTCTTCAGATCTTCAAAATCTTCGGTAAGCGCAAGGCCAATGCCTTGGGCCAAACCACCGTAGATTTGCCCGTCAACAACTGTCTTGTTAATAACTTCTCCGACGTCGGCAGCCATGGTCATACCTGCGACCTGAGCCTTGCCGGTCTTGGTATCCACTTCCACTTCCGCTAAAAAGACACCGTACATGTAAACGGCAAATGGTTTGCCTTGACCTTGTTCATCGCAGGCGGTGCAATTATCGGCAGCCGTGCTCCACTTACCTTCATATTTCAGGGCAACGCCATTGGCAACTGCCTCGTCATAGTTCATGTAGGTTCCGTCAGCTTTCTTAAGTGCGCTCACCAGTTGCTCGCAGCCGTTTACCGCAGCGTTGCCGATAACCACCTGGGAGCGGCTGCCGCCGGCCGGCCCGCCGGCCGGAGCCAAGTTCATATCATTCATAACCAGCTTGATTTGCTCGGGCTTGATACCCATTGGCCGCAAAACTTCATGGGAGGTGCCCAAGAGACCCATATCCGCACCCTGCCCATGGTCCTGCCAGTTGGTGCTCACCTGGATCCTGCCGTCGGCCAACAATTCCACCCAAACTTCAGCACCGTCCACGCCATCCAAACCACAGCCGTAGACACCGACAGACACGCCAACACCACGTTTTTTCTCCGGCGTAGAGAGCGTTTTAGCCTTTTCCAGAGCAGCCTGGTACTTGGGCCTGATCGCGTCGATTAATGCGGTCATGGAGTATACTTCGGGCTCATGGCCTGAGGGGTTGGTATCGCCGGGGCGGTACGCATTAATATAGCGCAGCTCCAGCGGATCCATACCCAATTTCTCGGCCAAAACGTCCATTAAAGTCTCAGAGGCAAAAAGACTTTGGGGCGAACCGTAACCCCTAAAGGCGGAACCCCAGCCATGATTGGTGCAGACCGTGTAGCCAACTCCCTTGATGTTCGGGATGCCATAACCCGCACCGATGAATTGAGCGCCCCGCAAGGTAAGGAGATCGCCAAACTCAGAGTATGGGCCGTGGTCAACCGCATAGTTATGTTCCAGAGCAATGATTTTGCCGTCTTTATTGGCACCGTACTTAACGTCCATAAAGAAGGGGGACCGTTTGCCGGTGTAGGTAATCTGCTGGTAATAATTGAAGTTTAAGAAACAGGGCTTGCCGGTGGCCATAGTCGCAACACCAACCAGCGCTTCAATGGTGGGGCTGAACTTGTAGCCAAAGGTGCCGCCCACCCCCGGAAACTGAGACAGGAACAGATTTTTACCGGGCTCGAGACCAAGGCCTTCACTAATCATGGCAGCGTGCAGGTCAAGTCCGATACTCTTGGATAAAATCTGCAGGTTGCCGTTGTCATCATGGTAAGCGGCGGCAACGTCCGGCTCAATGGGCAGGTGAGGCTGGCGGCCAACAAACAGGTCTTCCATGGATACCACAACATCCGCTTTTTCCATCAGCGGCGCGGTATCCTCGCCCTTTATGTTTTCCTGTTTAAAGTAAACGTTCGGAGTGCCGGGGTGAATTTCAATAGCGTCGGGCTCCATAGCGGCAGGTGCGCTCATATAAGCCGGAAGCACTTCCAATTCCACATTGACTTTTTCCACCGCGGCCTGAGCATGGGCTTCGGTGTCCGCGCAAACGATAGCAATGGCGTCACCATACTGGAAAACCTTCTCATCGCACAGGATGGGCCGGTCATAGCTGTCTCCCTTGTTGCTCGGGAAGTTCAGGCCGTTAACGCGGTTTTTGCCTTTAACGTCTTTGTGGGTGACAATTTTGTAAACCCCAGGCATTTTTTCAGCTTCGGATGTATCAACGGCTAAAATCTTAGCGTGAGAAACCTGGGCCTGGACCAGTTTAAGCTGCAGAGTACCGGGCGGCATTTTGAGACCGAAATCGGCGCCGTAATCAATGGTGCCGGTAACTTTAGCCACGGCCGAAGGACGCGGGTAATCGGTGCCTAAAATTTTACCGTCGGCCGGCATTTGGAAGTTTAAATCAGCCACGGTTATTTCGCCGCGCATCAGGCGGGCGGCGTCCATCACTGCGTCCACCTGAGGCTTGTACCCCGTGCAGCGGCAAACATTCTTATGCTTCTGGAACCAGGCGCGCACCTCTTCCCTGGTCGGATTAAGATTTTCGTCAAGCAGGGCCTTGGCGGAGATAATAAAGCCGGATGCGCAAAAACCGCACTGGGCGGCGCCATGTTTGACCCAGGCCAGCTGCAGAGCATGCAGATTGGAGGGGGTGCCGATGCCTTCAATGGTAGTAATAATGGCATCATCGGGAACCTTTTTCATCTTGGTGACACAGGACAAGATAACTTTGCCGTTCATAATGACCGAACAAGCACCGCACTGGGCCTTGCCGCAGCCAATCTTGGTACCGGTCAAATGCAGTTGTCCGCGGAGAACATCTGCCAGAGCGGTTTCCGGGTCGGCAACCAAAGACATATTGGCACCGTTAATGTTAACTCTTTTCTTAAGCATATATTCATCTCCTTATATTAAGTATATTAAATATTTACTTATTTCACACGTTGTTAACCGGTACTTTAAATACCCTTGCCAAAACCGCAATCGGGAAAACGGCATTCATGACAGTTGGAACAAAGACCGCCATAACCCAGGGCAATAATATCCCTGCGAGTAATCACTTCCCCTGCCAAAACCCGCGGCGCTATTAAATCGAATATACTGCTTCGGTGATACATAACACACCCGGGCAAACCCATTATAGGCAGTTCGTCAATATAAGCCATCATAAACATAGCCCCCGGCAGAGCGGGCGCCCCATAACTGACAATGCGCCCCCCGGCGGCAACCACGCCCGCAGGCGTTACATCATCGGGATCCACCGACATGCCACCGGTAACCAGGATCATATCGACCCCCTCTTCCATTAATTCCTTAATGGCTGCTACAATCATGTCTATGCTGTCGGATACTAAAATCTGCCTGGCGACTTCACTGCCCCACTCGGCCAATTTAGCTGTCACTACCGGCCCAAACTTATCCTGAATACGCCCTTTGTACACTTCGCTGCCCGTGGTTACCATCCCGACTCGCATAGATCTCAAAGGTTTTATCTCCACCAGGGGAAAACATTCCCGGCAGATATGCTCTATGCCGGTAATGATTTTCTCTTCTATAACCAGCGGAATAATACGCGTACCGGCCACTATTCTATTCTTTTTAATCAGCTGATTTGAATGTAGGGTGGCAAACATAACCTGCTCTTGCTCATTAACTGCAAATAAAGCGTTTGTATTGATTTTTAACAGTCCGTCTTCCGCGGCCAGCAAGCTAACCTTTCCTTCACTGGGTTCCGATAAGATGAGACCATCGCCGGCGGCCGCCGTGGCCATGCGCAGTGCCGCCTCGTTTTCGTGCAGAATTCCTTCGCGCATTTCCCAAACATAGAGATGCTCTTTGCCGATATCCAACAGACTGGGAATATCCTCAGGCTTAACAACATGTCCCTTTTTAAACAGTGGTTTTTTAGCCTTACCGGGGATAATCTGGGTGAGATCATGGCAAAGCACCATCCCCACTGCCTCCTGTACCGGTACAGATCTCATGCTCACAGCCCCTTTCATTGGCGCACGCTAATCTAAAACAACTTATCAATTATCCTCGTCCCCAATAACAGTCAGGCATAAACACCCAAAAGCATAAACCTAAAACAATAAAAAGACCTGAACGCAGTAAAAATACAGCATCCCGGTCTTAAGACCAAAGTATTATACTGTACTCCTTTCCGCATCGGAAAGCTTGCCGTTTTTTCGACAAACCATAGCGGCCATACTACCTTAGCTCTCACTTTAGATAAGATGGCCCGGAATAATTATTTTGTTATTAATACAAGCAAAATCCATGCTAATTCATATTACCTTACCACCTTAAGATTATATAAAACCTTAAACTGGCTATCAAATGTTATTTCTTGTCATATTAAGATACCCATCCGTTCTCCAAATATGTCCCAAATATGACCGCCGCATAGTTCCATTATGATACAATTGCATCAAAATGATGTGCCAAACAAGCACATGCCGAATTTAAGCAGGATTGCAGATTAATCATTACTACTGTTACAGCTTTGTGTTACATGTCCGATAAATTAGCTAATTTCCACTATCTAATGGTTATTATATTCTGAATTCTGATCCTAATACAAAAATTCCTGCCCATATCATTGAATATAGACAGGAATTTTAGCTGCTAAATACCATGCAGTAGCCCGTTGTGCAACAGCCCCGCCGGAGCCCGCCTTTTCGCACGCACACTCAAAGTACAAGGCAAGCAAAAAAAGTCAGCGACTTTTTTATTATCGCTGACTACACAAATGGTAACTCTCGGGTAAAGTTACAGGCAAGCAATGGTATAACTGATACCTTTTGTCCTTCTTCAACAGGCGGGTGGCCTGCAGGCAGGTCAATTAACGCGTTATAGCCGATTAATGACCGCAGCATGCTTGATTTCTGACCCGGTAAAAATGCAACCTGCCACTGATTTTGCTTCCAGAATACATACCCCCTGACGAATCTTCGGGGCCCGCCTTTTTTTCGCCAGGCGTTTGCGCATATCGCTTCAAAGCGCACCGGATGCGGATCAAGGCCCTGCAGGGCATGCAACAACGGGGCGGCAAGCAAGTGATATCCCACCACACAAGCAGCCGGATTGCCCGATAATGAAATAATCGGCTTGGAATTTAGTATGGCAGCGCCGCTATGACTGCCCGGTTTTATTTTAACATCCCAGAACAGCAAGCGTGCTCCTGTCTGCTTGATCATATTAAGAGCTTGGTCGCAAACGCCTGACGCCGCACCTCCGGTAGTTATCACCACATCCGCCTGGCGCAGCAGCTTTTCCAGACACCCCCTGACCAGATCCTGTTCCGCATCACCAACTGTTTCCACGCCCAATACCCGGCCGCCTTCGCGCTGCACGAGAGCA
This sequence comes from Desulfoscipio sp. XC116, assembly GCF_039851975.1. Classification (GTDB taxonomy): domain Bacteria; phylum Bacillota; class Desulfotomaculia; order Desulfotomaculales; family Desulfallaceae; genus Sporotomaculum. The sequence goes on along the minus strand of NZ_CP156660.1, from coordinate 314,437 downwards.
GCCAAAAGCGGGCCGTTGCTGTCCCTCATTTGACCGGGCGCAGGTACCGTCTGATAATGTACAATCTCCCGTCCCAGGCTTAAAATAGCTACCTTGGGCCGTGCAAAAACATTGACATCACTTATACCGTAAGCGGCTAAAACACCGACCAACCCCGGGCCAAGCGGAACGCCGCGCCGCGCAATAATATCGCCGCCATGAAAGTCCTCCCCCGGAGATTTTAGATTAGCACCGGGGGCAACCTCCCTGGCAGTGACAACATACCCGTCTTTTACTTCAGTAAATTCCCAGGGTATAACAGCCCGGGTACCGGGGGGTACCGGGCCGCCGGTTACCACACCGGCAGCCTGTCCCGGTTCAAGGGAAAATTCCGGATAGTCACCCGGACGAAGACTTTCCTTTAGCTGATATTTTTCACCTGCACAACCGTCCGTTGAAACAGCATAGCCATCTACTGCCGACTGGCAGCAAGGAGGCAAATCATATTCGGTATAAATTTCCTGGCGGCATACGCGGCCGGCAGCTTCGGCCAGAGGAACCGACTGTCCGGGCAAAGGACTGCAATTACGTATTATAAGTTCCTGGGCCTCTTCAAGCGTTATTTTGGTCAGCATGTTTTTTATTCCTCCGTTTACCATGCCTGCGGACTTGTCAGATGAACAGGCCGGGAACGACAAACATCACACTTCAGGCAAAAACCGCCATGCCCCGGGCCGACAATATCCCTCATTTTAACTTAGACTGCCTCTTGTATCTTTTCAATCTTAATAGCGCAAGCTTTATACTCACCGGTTTTAGTTATCGGATCAAGAGCGGCGCTGGTCAAAGCATTAGTAGGAGTATCCCCGTAATGGAAGGACATCCAAACCATACCGGGGGGAACCCGGTCGGTAACCCGCACTTTCGTGGTCACCTCTCCCCGCCGTGAGGTTACCCTTGCGGTATCGCCGGTAGACAGTCCCAAACGGGCAGCATCTTCCGGATTAACTTCGGCATACTCTTGTGACCACATACTGTTGATGGAAGCGGAATACGGTGTGGTTACATTGTAGTGGTACAGTATGCGACCCGTAGACAGCAAGTAGGGATACTTCTGATCCGGCAATTCCGCGGGCGGAACATGTTCAATAGACTGGAACAGGCCCTTGCCCCGGACAAATGAATTGGCGTGCAGATAAGGTGTCCCCGGATGATCGGCGGTCGGACACGGCCACTGAATCCCCTTTTGCTCAATGCGCGGGTAGCTTATACCGCCATAGGACGGCGTTAGAGACGCCATCTCGTTAAAGATCTCCTCGGCACTTACATAATCGGCGGGGCAACCCATTTTACCGCAAAGTTCCGCAATAGCCTGCCAGTTGGCTTTGCCCGGCAAAGGCTCAATGGCCTTTCTAACCCGCTGCACCCGGCGCTCGGTATTGGTAAAGGTACCATCCGTTTCCGCAAAACTGGCGGCAGGCAGAATTACATCAGCATATTCCGCGGTTTCGGTCAGGAACAGCTCGTGAACCACCAGAAACTCCAACTTTTCAAGGCCGGAGCGAATATGGTTGCTGTTGGGATCGGTAAGCACCGGATTTTCGCCAAGAATATACATCGCTTTCAAGTCGCCGGAATTGGCTTTATCAAACATCTCGGGAATCATCAGCCCAATATCACCGGACAGAGAAGCGCCCCAAGCCTGCTCAAATTTTTCCCGCGCCGCCGGGTCAATCACCTTCTGGTAACCCGTGAATACATTGGGCAGCGCCCCCATGTCACAGGCGCCCTGCACGTTGTTTTGACCGCGTATCGGGTTGACCCCGGTGCCCGGCCGTCCCATGTGCCCGGTCAGCATGGCCAGGTTGGCAATGCTCATTACATTATTTGTTCCACATACGTGCTCGGTAATACCCAGGGTATAAAAAGTCATTGCTTTGTCGGTACCGGCGTAAAGGCGGGCCACCGCATACAAATCCTCTACCGGTATACCGGTTAAATCGGATACATACTCGGGTGTATATTTTTTAACGGTTTCCTTTAAGGCTTCAAAATTCTCGGTCCGCTCTTCAACAAAAGCCTTATCATAAAGCTCTTCAGCGATGATAATATGCATCAGTCCATTGAGAAACGGTATATCGGTTCCTGTCCGGATACGCAGCCAGTAATCGGCTTCCTCCGCCAGTTCTATGCGCCTGGGATCTACAACAATGAGTTTCGCACCCCGGCGTGTCGCCTGTCTCATTTTATAACCAATAATCGGGTGAGCTTCAGTGGTATTCGTACCTACCAGGAACAACAGCTCGGCATGGTCAATTTCTGAAATAGAATTAGTCATTGCGCCGCTTCCGAAAGAAGTAGCCAGACCGGCTACTGTCGGAGCGTGTCAGGTACGGGCACAATGGTCTACATTATTTGTGCCCATCACCCCCCGTGTGAATTTTTGTACAAGATAATTTTCCTCATTGGTACACCTGGCCGAACTCAGAGCGGCAAAAGCATCGCCGCCATATTTCGCTTTTATTTCGCCCAGCCGTTCCGCAATTACATCAAACGCCTCATCCCAAGATGCCGGTGTAAATTCTCCGTCGCGTTTAATCAGGGGAGTAGTCAAGCGCCGATCGCTATAAATAAAGTCCCAGCCAAACCTCCCCTTAATGCAAAGGGCGCGACCGTTCACCACACCGTCCGGGCCTGATTTGACCCCTACAACCCGGCCGTCATGGACACACAAGTCAAAACTGCAGCCGGTGCCGCAGAACGGGCAGGTAGTTGCAACTTTCTGCAATTCCCAGTGCCTGGCTTTGCCCTGGATCTGCTTTTCCATCAACGCTCCCGTGGGACATACGGAAACACAGGCCCCGCAGAAGACGCAGTCGGATTCCACAAAAGGAACATCAAAGAAAGTGGTAGCCTTGGTATCAAAGCCACGGTAAGCAAAGTCCAAATTATTTTTACCGGTTATTTCCGCGCAAGCCCGTATACATTTGCCGCATAAGATACACTTGTTGGGGTCACGTACGATAAAGGGGTTGCTGTCTTCCAGCGGATAATCGTGTTTCTCACCGATAAAGGGACTTGTCTTAACGCCATATTCATAACAGTATTGAGCCAGCTTGCAATCACCCATTTTTTCACAGGTAAGACAATCCAAGGGGTGATTGGCAATCAGTAGTTCAAGAATGGTACGCCTGGCCTCAATTACCGCCGGCGAGTGCGTTTGCACCACCATACCGGGAGTTACGGCAGTCACACAGGAAGCCGGCAGGTTACGCATCCCCTCAATCTCCACCACGCATAAACGACACGCCCCAAACGGGCTCAGGTCCGATTCGTAGCAAAGCCTGGGGATGTGGACGCCCATTTGTTCGGCGGCGTTTAAGACCGTAGTGCCCGCCGGAACTTCAATTTCTTGGCCGTTAATAACTAAGTTGACCATTTCCACAACACTACCACTCCTATCATTATTAATTTTCCTTTACTGTCTTATTAAGCAGCCGGTTTAGCGGCCGGCTTGATGAGTGCAAAATGCCCCGGGGTAAATAAAAATCTCCAGCCATGGCTGGAGAACCTTTATTGTGATCTCAAGATTACATAATAAAAAACAAGTTGCCAAATATGAACTGCCAAATATTTTAGTCTTAAGATCAAGCTCCTTTCCAACCACGGAAGGCGAACTCGTTTCCGATTCTACCCAACAGTTTAAACTGCCATGGCCAAACTGCTTTAGGCAGGAAAACTCGGAGCATATTATTATGTTGTAATGTAATATTAAAGTTAGACAACCCGATTTAAAATCCTGCTTTATTAAAATAATTTTTACAGAAGAAGACAGAAGATGTGAGCAGAGCACGAAACCAAGAAGACAATCCCGTACTTTTACATGTTGACGCAAAAAATTCTACGCGATAGAATGTGTTGTTATGGATTTTGGGCTGCTACACATAAAAATATAAAGGGGTCTTAACATGGCAAAAAGCACAATTATGGGGGAAGAAAAGATCGGCAGCTTACTTTGGAAATTTTCCTTGCCGGCCATAGTGGGCATGCTGATTAATGCCCTTTATAACGTTATTGATAGAATCTTTGTAGGGCAAGGGGTCGGCGCCATAGCTATAGCGGCCACAACGGTGGCCTTTCCGATAATGATTATTCTAATGGGTGTTTCCATTTTGATTGGTGTCGGCGCTACGGCGTTGATTTCTATACGCATGGGACAACAAAATATGGAGGAAGCGGAAAAGGTAGCCGGCAATGGCGCTACCATGTTAGTTATATTGCCGTTAATTTTAACGATTATTTATATGTTATTTTCCGAACAAATCTTAATCATCTTTGGAGCAAGCCGGGAAGTTTTGCCCTACGCCCGGGACTTTACCCATATTATTATGCTGGGGTCGGCTATTTTCTCCATAAGCATGGGTATGAATAATTTTATCCGGGCCGAAGGCAACCCCAGAGTAGCCATGCTCACCCAAATTATCGGCGGGTTAATTAATATAGTCTTAAACTATTTTTTCATATTTATCATAGGCATGGGCATAAAGGGCTCGGCTCTGGCAACCATATCGGGTCAATTTGTTTCGGCGCTCTGGGTAATGTACTATTACGCATCCGGCCGCAGCTTGATAAAAATAAGGTTAAAGAACCTTATACCGCAGAAAACTTTAATTATCAGCATTATATCCATCGGCTTTGCGCCCTTTGCCATGCAAATTGCCAACAGCATTCAAAACTTGATACTTAATAAGACCCTGATGGCCTATGGTGGGGACATAGCCCTTTCCGCCGTGGGCATCATGATGAGTATAGCCACCTTGATATTTATGCCCATACTGGGGATCAGCCAAGGGGCGCAGCCCCTTATCGGCTATAATTACGGAGCCCGGCAGTATGACCGGGTCAAGGAAACGGTGCGCAAAGCAGTATTTGCCGGTACCTGCATTGCTCTGGTCCTATATCTGGCTATTCATACCTGGCCTTACCAAATTGTGGGGCTCTTCAGCAAAGACACGGGACTTACCCAAATGACTGCCCCGGCCATGTTGGTATTTTTTGCTTTGCTTCCGGTTATCGCTTTTCAGATTATATGCTCGCAATATTTTCAGTCGGTGGGTAAACCCGTGCAATCCACCATATTAAGCTTATCAAGGCAGGTATTGCTGTTCATCCCTCTACTGCTGATTCTGCCCCGCTTTTGGGGTATTGACGGAGTATGGAGAACAGCGCCTATAGCCGATGGTTTATCCGTACTCTTAACAGCCGGCATAATATATATAGAAATGAAAAACCTGCCGAAATCCCTGCCCCTGAGTAATCCGGCAGGATCGACCGGCAATGTATAGTACGGGCTGCCTTGCCGTGATAGAAAGAGACGGTTTATTCGATATGCTTTATTCGATACACCGGTATTGATACCATTTCGATGTTTTTAATGCACATGTTTTCAATGCACATGGAGAGGATTGTTCATATGGATAAAATGTTGCTTTTAGCGGAAAAGCCCTCGGTGGGAAGAGACCTGGCCCGGGTTTTAAACTGCCATAAAAAAGGAAACGGTTATTTGGAAGGCGATAAACATATCGTTACCTGGGCACTGGGACACCTGGTAACACTGGCCGACCCCGAGGCCTATGACCAAAAGTTCAACTCCTGGCGGCTTGAGGACCTGCCCATTTTACCCCCTTATTTAAAACTGGTGGTAATTAAGCAAAGCGGCAGGCAGTTTAACGCCGTTACCGCACAGATGAAGAGAAAAGATGTCCGGGAGATTGTGATTGCCACCGACGCAGGACGTGAGGGCGAACTTGTAGGCAGGTGGATTATAGAAAAGGCTCAAATAAAGAAACCCATTAGACGGCTATGGATTTCCTCCGTTACAGATAAGGCTATTAAAGACGGAGTAAATAACTTAAGAAACGGCAAGGATTATGAAAATCTTTATGCCTCGGCTGTTGCCCGGGCCGAGGCCGACTGGCTGGTGGGCATCAATGCCACCCGGGCATTGACATGCAAACACAACGCCCAGCTTTCCTGCGGCAGAGTTCAAACGCCGACCCTGGCTATCATTGCCAAACGAGGTGAGGAAATTCAGAATTTCAAGCCCCGCTCGTTTTACGGCATTGCAGCCAAAGCCGGTAAATTAAATTTGACCTGGCAGGACAGCCAAACTAAAGATACCAGAATTTTTGACCGGGATAGATGCGCCAAAATATTAGCGTCCCTGCAGAATAAAAACGCTATTATTTCAGCGGTTGATAAAACCTATAAAAAGAGTTTGGCCCCCCGGCTGTATGACTTAACGGAACTGCAAAGGGATGCCAACAAGCTGTTCGGTTATTCGGCCAAGGAAACACTGTCTATTATGCAGCGGCTGTACGAGCACCATAAAGTGCTGACTTATCCCAGAACCGACTCCCGGTTTATTACCACGGATATCGTCGGCACCTTGAAGGAAAGGGTTGATGCCTGCGGTGTGCCGCCGTACGCCAAATCAGCGGCCAAAATACTGCGCGGCCCCATCAAAGCCAATAAGTCCTTTGTGGATAACAGCAAGGTAACTGATCACCACGCCATTATACCGACAGAACAGCCGGTTCTTCTTAATAATTTAAGCGATACGGAAAGACGCATATATGACCTGGCAGTAAAAAGATTTTTAGCTGTTTTGCACCCTCCCTTTGAATACGAACAAACCACTGTCAGAGCCAATATCGGCAATGAGCTTTTCATCGCCAGGGGCAAGGTCGTGATCGCCCAGGGCTGGAAAGAGGTGTACAATAACCATTTTGATGAGGAAGAGGAAACCGTGGACGATATTGCGGAGCAAGTATTGCCCGCTCTAAATAAAAGCGATGTTTTAAAAATATCGTCTGTATCCCAGACCCAGGGAGAGACCAGGCCACCCGACCCGTTTAATGAGGCAACCCTGCTTTCCGCCATGGAGAACCCGGCCAAGTATATGGCCGGGGAAAATAAGGATTTGATTCAAGTTATCGGCAAAACCGGCGGGCTGGGCACCGTGGCCACCAGGGCTGATATTATCGAAAAGCTGTTTAATAATTTCCTGATTGAGAAAAAGGGCAAAAGTATATTTATCACATCCAAGGGCAGGCAGCTGCTTGATTTGGTGCCCGGTGATCTGAAGACACCGGCATTGACCGCCGAGTGGGAGCAGAAACTGGAGGCCATTGCCCGGGGAAAGCTTAATAAAAATGATTTCACCGGGGAAATGAAGCGGTATGCCAATATAGTTGTTAATAACATCAAAAACAGCGCCGGCAAATTTAAACACGACAATTTATCCGGCGAGAAATGTCCCAATTGCGGCAAACGTCTGCTGGAGGTTAACGGCAAAAAGGGTAAAATGCTGGTTTGCCAGGACAGGGAGTGCGGCTACAGAAAAGGAGTCAGCAAGATAACCAATGCCCGGTGCCCCAACTGCCACAAAAAGCTGACCCTGCACGGCGAAGGGGAAGGGCAAATATTTATCTGCCCGTGCGGCTACCGGGAAAAGCTCACCGCCTTTAACGCAAGAAGGAAAAACGAAAAAGAAAATGTGTCCAAAAGAGATGTGCAGAAATACCTCCGGCAGCAAAAGAACTCCGATGAGGGACTGACCAACCCCGCCCTGGCGGAAGCGCTTGCTAAATTGAAGAAAGTATGACAATGTGATAAAATACAAATTACCGATATTATCAATAGCGGAAACAAAACCTTCTCCGGCATGTTTTAAGCGAAAGGATGGCTATAAGATATGCGGGATAAAGAAGATAAACGAGAAATAGAAGAATACAAGAAACATCCCATAATTAATTTTGTAGATTCAATAAACCGTTCAATGATAGGTGAACCAAGGGAGTTAACAAGAGGAGGCTGTCTTACCAGGATTATTACTACAGTTATACTTATCGGAATAATGTTTTTTCTTTATTTGTCCTGTAGGATTTTAACTTAATCAGCACTAACCCCCCGCTAAGCTTAGCGAGGGGTTCAGCATGTAAATTATTTTATTACAGAAATCTACATATCCCCCAATATCACTGGACAGATCAAAAAAATTGCAGGGAATGTATTTTATTGTGTGCTCGCTCTAGCCCCTACCGCCTATTCCCCAACGCTTCCCGGGCTACTCTATGCCGTCCGCCCCTCCGGGCAGAGCAAAAAGGCATACTACCACCACTGCGTCCCGTTTTTACATTTTGAATTTTTTCTCCACTTTTTCAAGTTCACTAGAGAGACTGTTCAAGTTTTCGGCGGCTGCGCTAACCGTCTCCATGACAGCGTTCTGCTCCTCCACCGAAGCCGCCACGTTCTGAACCCCGAACGAAATCTCCCGGCTGGATTTGGCAACATCCTTATAAAGTTCTTCCAGTTCATTGATTGAGTTCATTACTTCATGTATTATTATGCCAATCCCGCGCATCACCTCGGCGCCTGATTTAATCGACTCCATCTCCCGCCCGGTAACCTGAACCGCGTTTTCACTCTCCCACTGAATTTCACCGATTATGGAGTTAATCTCACCGGCGGCCCCGGCGGACTGTTCGGCCAGCTTTCGCACCTCTTCGGCCACCACTGCAAACCCCTTGCCGTGTTCTCCGGCCCTGGCGGATTCGATAGCAGCGTTGAGTGAGAGAAGATTGGTCTGCTCCGCGAAACCGGTAATCATCTCCACTATATGCGTAACTTTTTCCGCCTTTGAATTAAGCCGATTTATCACTTTTCCAACGTCCTCAGCCGTAGATGTTATCTCCTTTATCTGACTTGATAGATTATCTACGCTGCGTTCGCACTCCACCGTCCGTTCCGATACCCTTTCAAATTCACCGAAAACGTGCTGGATGTTATCGTCCACACTTTCCATGGTTGTCGAAATTTCGCTCACCGTTGCGGCCGATTCGTTCAGCCCCGCTGAGGCCTGCCGGGTATGAGACGCCAGTTGCTCGGACATCATGGACAGTTCATCTGATTTTTGTCTGATGCCCGTTACTATTTCCCGTAAATTCCCCAACATTATTTCTATAGTGTTGCCCAGAGCATCCACCTCGGTTTTTACCTCAACCTGCTTAATACTGTCCGATGACAGATCCCCTCCGGCGATAAGATTTACCTCATACTGAAGCCATTCCAACGCCAACAAAACCTTCTTCTTGAAATATACCACTATAGCCATAGACAGAAATAGCATCACCATGACTATAGGAAGCAGGACCAAAATAATTTCACGCATTTCCCTGTTGACACCGGCGATAAGGCTTGACGCTATTTGCTTTTGATATTCCACAGCCTCACGTGTTGTTAATGCCACGTTGACAGCCTTATAGTCCGTCACCATTTCTGAAATTTCCGCCTGATGCTCCGCCATTTTCCCCGGCAGGGACATCTGCGCTACACCCTGCGCCTGACGTGCCAAAACGTCCAAATCACCTACCGCCTTCTCAATGCTTTTGAGAGACGCCCTTTCTTCATCACTTTTTACTCCTTCCAATATTTCCTTCAACAATAAATTGACACCAGGCTCCTTGGAACGGTATTCGTTTAACATCTGCGGGTCACCTGTAACCAGGTAGCCGTAGATACAAGTCTCTGCTTCCCGTATATCCCCTGTCAAGCGCTCTATCTTTAAAGCTTTTTCTTCTCTGATCAATATTTCGCCGTAAACATCGTTCACTTTTTTCAGTTCATTATAGCCAAAACCGCATAAACCTGCGAACAATACGAATGCTATAACCGTTATCCCTATTATTATTTGCTTAAAATTAAAACTCATAGTTCTCCAGTCAGGTAAGGCTCTTATACTACGCTAACATTACTAAAGACAGGCAAGCCGCTGACTAGATCTCACCCCCTCCGTTTTTTTAGCGGATCGACCGGTAAAGCATATAGACCAATCCGTTACCAATTTATAGATTAGGAAGCGCAGGTTAACCAACGCTTCCCTTTCTCTTCGGTAAAGCTAAGTCTTAAAACCCCGAATCTTTCATTATACGCAATACGCAACACTGTCTTTACAACCTCGCGGCCCGAATCCTCTACCCCCGATATGGCTGATGTTAATCCAGCTCTTTCAGCAAGCTTTCCGGCGTCTTCCCAGTTGCCAACTCCCATCGCGGCCGCTACCGCCGCTGGAACAACCACGTTGATAGTGCAGCAGCCTATGTACGTTAGCTCCCGCACCACTGCCAAAGCAATGG